>CAWDJT010000010.1:0-22205 GCA_963802715.1 uncultured delta proteobacterium | reverse complement strand
TCCGGACCGCGTCGAAATGGTTTTGAATTCGTCGGCCATGGGGCCTCAATTTGCCCAGTGCTGCCGCCAGACTTCACCGAACGGATCAGAAAAGTCGGGCCGGGGCTAAGGCCCAACAAGGTCAGCTCATGTGCCTGTCAGCACGTCTCGGGTGCTGCCGCGGGGTAGTGAAGGTTGGTAACTGGTCACCGGTCAGCGGGCTGTCTGCCGTCGCAAACACGGGCCGCTGCAGTGGTCCGTGAGCGGAGAACGGGGCACCTGAGAGGGGCTCGGAGGGAGCATGATGGCTGAGATTGTCTGTTTGGAATCGCACAAAAACAAGCTGGCCGCAGGAAGGGGCTTCACCGAATGGAGACGGATTTTCCGGTCCATTACCGACTTTGACGAACACACGAGGTTGGGGGTGATCTTCCGGATGAGATCATCCTGTTTTTTTGCGAAGAAGGCCCGGAAAGCAAGCACGCCTTCTACGACCTGCTCATGCGCTCTCATCGTCTTGGAAACGGCCATGATTTCGAGACCCAGGCCTTTGACCGGCTGTCGATTCTCCTGAATGCCTATTTCTTTATCACCGACCAGGCGCGATTCGAATGCATGCGGCGGCTGGGATGGCTGGAAACTATTCCCCGTGCGGACAAACCCATCATCGAGGTGGTGATGGAATCGGGAACCTATGACTATGCGGCCCTGCTCGAAGCCCCGGAACCTACTCCTACTCACCCGGCCTACGAAGAGGACTGTCAATCGCGAGGCATCGATCGATCGGCCCTTGTCAGAAAGCACGCTCCCGAAGCTATCCGCCAGTTCAAACAGAGAGTTCAGGAAGAATCATCGGCAACGCAGTGACTGTTCAACGGTTGCCTTACTGCATACTGCCTGCGCGAGAAAGAACCCAGGCCGATGCACCGGTAGACCCTGGAAGACAGGTGCACGATCTTCCCTATGGATCGGGCTGAATTCATCGATATTATCGATTTGAATAATTGCAATGCATCCATTTACATAGAATGTTGATTGGTGCAATTTGGTTCGAGGCACGGAAGAGAAATAGTTCAGACATAGAAGCGGACTCCATTTCATGCCACAACCCAAGCTCGCGATGTGTAATTTCATATCGGATGTGGAAAAACTGAGGCAGACAGCTCTGGATCACGGCTTTTCCGGTGTGGACTGGACGTTCAAGCTGGAAGACCTGCCGGCAAGTGAGATCGACGAATCCAGACTGCATCGAAGGATTTCCCGGCTTCAGCCGCTCGAAGTTCGCTATCACTGCGCCTTTAAGGGCGTCGATCTTGGCGATGCCGATGTCGAAAAGGCCAATGAGGCGAAGGGAATCTTCCGCAAGGCCTGCCGCCTGGTTTCCAGACTCGATGGCAAGTTCATGACAGTCCATCTGGGACTGGGGCGCAACTCCTATGATGAGCTTTCCTGGGACCGCAGCGTGGGTTCGCTGGCCGATCTGGTGAGCTTTGCCGAAGATCTCGGCATCCGCATTTGTCTTGAGAATCTCGCCTCCGGCTGGTCGAGCCGCCCTGAGCTGTTCGAGAAATTGGTACGGAAATCCAACGCCGGAGTGACCCTCGATATCGGCCATGCCCGGGTAAGCCCTTCGGTGCTGAGCCAGCATTATGCCTTTGAGGATTTCGTTTCGCCGCACCACGAGCGGGTATGCAACGCGCATGTCTACCATGAAGAAAGCAATGACGGGCACACCGCGCCGGAGAGACTCGATGACGTGCTGGATCGCCTTCAGCTCTTGAGTTGTCTCCCGTGTGACTGGTGGGTGCTGGAGCTTCGAGAGGAGAACGCGCTGTTCTCAACCCTCGAGGTGGTGCGCAAGTTCTTCGATGCAGCTCCCGATGAGCACCCCGCCCAATACCTTGGGATGCTGCGATCTTGAGCTCAACTGTCGCGCTGGAAAGGAATGCGCCATGAGCGGTTTCGAACCGAAGATCCTGTGCTTTTTCTGCACTTGGTGAGCGTACGCCGCTGCTGACCTGGCTGGGGTCGGTCGTATGCAGTATCCGCCCAATATTCGGATCGTGCGCGTCATGTGCTCTGCGAGTGTGTCACCGCACTTTATCTTGCGCGCGTTCCAGGGGGGTGTGGACGGCGTGTTTGTGAGCGGCTGTCGCTTCGGCGACTGCCACTATCTCTACGGCAATTACTCGTCCAACAAACGAGTACAGTTCCTCAAGCAGCTTCTGGCCTTCTGCGGGATAGACGCACAGAGGCTTCAAGCCCACTGGGGCTCATCGGCCGAGGCCCCTGAACTTGTATCTGCCATCAAAGGGTTTGTGGATACCTTGAAAACCCTTCGACCTTCTCCCTTGAGCAAAGAGAAAAGGGAGTGAAACCCCAAGAGAAGCCGTATTGCGGGAGTGTTCCGATGCCAAGGGAATGGCTCAAACTGGCTGAAGCAAGAGCAATAAGCCATAGAGATATGATGATCTTTTTGCCTTCAAGCTTTTACACCTGAATGCCCTCCTAAATTTCCAGGTTCTGGGACTTGCTCGATGAATCTGGCCGCCGTCCGGTTCATTTCACGGCATTTCAACCGCACTCCAATTTGCCAAATGAAGTTAGGCCGGCAGTCCACGTCGATCATGGCAGCCCTCACCAATGCCTGGTGTTACCGGACGTGAGGTGCGCAATCAGGATATTGCAGCATGTGGGTTTGGATGCGTTCAATATGAATTCTTTTGCGAAAGGATAGCATCATGGAAGAAGTTGTTCTCAATCCGAAAGTGAAAGACCCCGTTAAGGATTACCTGAGCAAGTTCAATCTGAACCTTTGCCTGACCTGCGGCACCTGCACCAATGGCTGCCCCATCACGGGCACGCCGGGCATGGAAGGCTGGGACACCCGCAAGACGCTGCGCATGCTCGCCTTTGGCATGGTGGACGAGGTCGTGGAGTCCAAATTTCCCTGGCTCTGCACCGGCTGCGGCCGCTGCGTCCATGGTTGCCCCATGGGCATCGACATCGTCGGCATCATGGGACACATGAAGACCCTGCGAGCGCGCGACCAGGTCCCCGGCATTCTCCACAAAGGGGTGGAAAACGTCCTGAACACCGGAAACAACATGGCCATCCCCCAGGAGGACTATTTCTTCCTCATGTCCGACATGGGGCGGGAACTGGCTGAAGAGGAGTGGCCCGGCTTCTATGTCCCCATCGACAAGGACAACGCCGAGATCTTCTTCCTTCCCAACTCCAAGGAAGTCTTTTCCGACAACGATGACATGATCTGGTGGTGGAAGATCTTCTACGCCGCCCGAGAAAACTGGACGATTCCCTCGGAAAACTGGGAGGCGGTCGACTGGGGGCTTGTTCACGGGAAACCACGAAGCCACTCGAATCCTGGCCCAGAGAAAAATCGACTTCATGAAACTCCATCACATCCATCGCATGATCATGCCCGACTGTGGCGGCGGGTCCTACGGCTGCCGCAAGGGCATGAAGGAATGCGTTCTGGAAGATCCCAACAACAAGATCGAGCACATCTACCTGTATGACTACCTCAAGGAGCTCATCGCCAGTGGCAGGATCAAGCTCGACAAGAGCCGTCAACGCGGGGAAGATTTTCACCTGGCACGACTCCTGTAAGCATGGCCGGGAGCTGGAGCGCAACTTCGGCAAGGGCTATTTCGAGGAACCGCGCTGGATCATCGAGCAGTGCGTGGATCAGTTCGTGGAAATGGAACCCAACCGCGCCAACAACTTCTGCTGCGGCGCGGGCGGCGGCAACTGGCCCATGCCCTATGAAAAGGAATCCGCCTACCACGCGCGGCACAAAGTACAAACAAATCAAGAACAGCGGGGCCAACGTGGTTCGTCGTGGGCTGCTCCAACTGCCGGGACCAGATCATGAAGCGTATCCCGAAATTCTACCCCGAGGACTGCGACTACGAAGTGAAATACATCTGGCAACTGGTGGCGGAAAGCCTGGTCCTCGAGCCGTGGAGCGACGAGGAAGTGGCCAAGGCCAAGGAAGAAGCCAAAGCCCAGTGGGAACGGCTGGGAGTTGAAATGGATGAAGATGAGGAATAGAGGCTTTATCCTGCCTTTCCCCTGAGGCGGGTTGAGCATATGGAAGAGGTTCCCTGCCATCCCGAGGAATGTAAGCAATGAGATCCGCTGGCACCGGATGCGGCGTGGCTCCGCCGCTCTTTCTCCCGCTCGGGATGGCACGGTTCCTCCACGGCAATACCTGGGAGACAAGAGATGAGTGAACGTTCGAGCCTAAAATTCTCGCTTTCTCTGCAACTGGTGTTCCTATGCCGGCGCCGACCTGGCCGGTGTTTCCCGCTTCCAGTACCCGCCCAACATTCGCGTCATGCGCACCATGTGCTCGGGGCGGGTCGATCCCATGTACATCATTGAAGGACTCAAGAGCGGCTTTGACGCGGTGGTCGTCTTTGGCTGCCACATCGGCGACTGCCACTACCTGGACGGCAATATTTATGCCTCGAAACGGATGCCGATGCTGGAAGATCTCCTGGATCTCTGCCGGCATCGGCCGGAAGCGTACCGCACTCCGCTGGGTGAGCGCCGCCGAAGGGCAGCTCTTTGCCGATTACGTTGCCCAGCTAACGCAATCGGTCGCGTGCATTGGGACCCTTTGTCCCGATGACCACGGCTGCAGCTTGCGGCCCTGGAGAGCGTATTCGAAGACGCCCAGGATACGATGGCTGACGGGAATGGATCGGCACCTCACGGATCATGGCAATGTCTACAGCGAAGTCAACGAAGAGCAGTACCGGAAGTGCTCAAGCTGGCCGCTCTGGATGAATATCAGAAGGCTCTGATCCTGGAATCGCTGCGAGAGGGACCGCAATCGGTGCGGGAAATGGCCGGCAACACAGGGTTGCCGGTGTATACGGTATCGCTGCGGTTGAACGATCTCGAACGGCGGGGACTGACTGAGCTGCAAAGCTTTGAAGGAACTACGCCGAAGTTCATAAGATTGGCCGTGTAGTGCAGGTGGTGATCGGCTTTTTGATTCAAGAACCGCGGTGATCCGCGTTGCGGGCTCCCGACGAGGTGCATCAGGAGGGAACATCTTAAGAGTGCGGCAGTAGATGAACTATCTTAAGATTCCTTGCTTCGATGGCGGTGCATTTGTGGCATGAGGAGAGATGCTGGGCGGCCTGATGCGGTAGGCACCCGAACAACTCCGTACCAGCATGCTACCAGATGCCGGGAATGAGTCGGTACCTCACCTTCCTGGCATAGGCAGCATACCCTTCCAGCTCTTCATGCAGGGTCCGGTCCTCCAGGCCGGTGCGCACCACCATCAAGCCGATCAGATAAACGCTGGGAATGAACGTCGTCCAGGAACCCAGGGCCAGAGGGAAACACAACAGCCAGACAATGACCCCCACATACATTGGATGCCGAACATAGCGATAGGGACCCGTGGTGATCACGTGGTGGCCCCGTTCCTTCTGGATTTCCACGATTCTCGAGAGGTAGGGATTCGCCCTCATGACCCCCTGGATCAAAGCGAAGGAGAGAAAAATGCCGGCAAATCCGGCGCATTTTAGCGTGAACGGCATGTGGGACCATCGGTTCCGAACGACGTCCAGTCCCGGGAGGCAGTACAAAGGAACAACCATGACCGTGCTGAGAATGACAATCACCTTGTCCCAGTCCTTTACGGATGGTTTGAGAAAGGTCATGCGGTCCTTCAACAACTCGGGGTTGTGTTTCAGCAGCCAGATGGCCAGCTTGGTCGACATCGAACCCTGCATCAGGAGATAGAGCCAGGCTTCGGTCCATTTCAGCGTACCCGCCGATGCGAACAACAGAACCGCCATGAAGGCATACCAGCCAGCCAATCGGAGCATCACCGCCCTTGTCGTCACTTCCTTAGCCATGGACGCTCACCTCAATGAGAATATGTGCCACCCGATCTCCTCATCTGGCAAATGGAGCGTGCCCCCCCCTTGGGAAAGGGGGACAGGGGGGATTTTCATTGCAACTGCCCCGGCAGCCACAGATAATAGAAGCCGCTGCGCAAAGGCGGGATCGCCTCCGTCAAGCCCAGGTCGATCACATTGATTTCCAAAATTCCTGGCTTGCTGCTGGTGGTGTTGTAGAGATTGTCGTCGGCAACCTCGCTGCGGCGATACACAACGACCTTGGGGTTTTCCGGAAGACCGGTCATCTGAGCCGTCTTCTTGATAGCGTCATCCAGATAGCCGACTTGGTCAACCAGGCCCAGCCGCAAAGCGTCCTCAGCCGCATAAATGCGTGCGGATGAGATTTTCGATTTGGTCTCGTCGCTCAGTTTGCGATGGCTCACCACCAGCGTCAGGAATCTTGCCGCCAGTTCATCGATCAAGCTCTGAACAATCTGCTGCTCCTCGCCCGTAGCCTTCCGAAAGGGGGATCCCATGTCCTTGTTCTTTCCCGATTTGTCCACCTCAACTTCCAACCCGATCTTGCCCATAAGGCCGGATAGGTTTGGCCTCAAGAAGATCACGCCAATGGAACCCGTGATCGATGTCGGGTGGGCCAAGATGAAGTCTGCCGGCAATGCAATGTAGTATCCCCCCGACGCAGCAACACCCATCATCACCGCGGCAAGCTTGACGCCGCTCCGCTCCTTGAATCTTACGATCTCATGATACAGCATGTCGCTTGCCGTGACCGAACCGCCCGGTGAATCGATTTCCAAAATGACGGCCTTGATGTCTTTGTCTTTTTCCGCCTTGCGCAATTGAGACACGATGGTCTGGACCATGCTGGGCTTGCGAGATAGAGAAAGGTCTTTACTACTATCAGAAATGGTTCCCTTGACCGGGATCATGAGGATCTTCTCTTTTCCGGTACCCTGTAGAGTATACTCCTTGAGTGGTTCAGTAGTTTCGGAAAAGAAAGTGACCTGATGTTTGACACAACTGCTGCAAGTTAACAGAGCTGCTATTGCAAGAATAACAATAAGAGTGTGGGTTGCAATTATCCTTATCATATACATTCTGCGCAGGTTAAAGGATTATCTCAGTTTAAGACTATCCGAACTATACCTGTTAAGGTTCAAACCTTGCGATTTTCGGTGAAATTCTGGATTCCGGCTTTCGCCGGAATGACGGCAGGAGCTGGCACTCCAGTTCGTCATGCCGGCGAAGGCCGGCATCCAGGGAATGCAACTATTCAACCTCAACGAGTATAAAAGTACTCATTCTTGTTCAACTATCCTCTTCTCCGCACTGTTTCATAATGATCCCGTAGGCGAGCATTATAACCTCGGCAATACTTGATTCATCCCATATCTTTCGGTTTCCCGGATCTTCATACTGCTCAACCACAATGCGCTTGTTGAAAGGCCATGGAGCGATATTAACGCCCGTTTCGGCGTCACTGGCGATCTCCGCATAGGTGCCCTGGCCGGGTTTGCGGGTCAAATACCAGGGGTTTTCTCGAATCTCCGGGCTATTCACCAGGTAGAATCCATCCTTGATCCTGGTGAAGTTAGGTGCACCTGACATACTAATTCCTCATGGGGCTATGCGGGTTTGCGTCCTTCCACCAGGCAGTCCATGCCTTCGCAGATGCGCATCTGTTTGACCTCAGTGAATCCGACTTGCTCGAGCTGGGCTTTGACTTCTTCGAAAGTATAGGTATCCCCACTGCGTGTGTTCACCAGCATGTTGATGGCGAACATGGCACCCGCCGGCGGTATGGTACGGGATTCGTCCATCAGGTAATCGCGGATCAGCACCGCTCCACCGGGTTCCAACGCTTTGTAGATCTTGCGGTACAGATCCAGGTTCTCCTCGGGACCGTTTTGATGGATGATCGCGGAAAGGAACGCCAGATCGCAACCCTTGGGTAGTTCGTCTTGGTAGAAGTCCCCAACCACAAGATCCACGCGGTTTTCGATGCCTTCGTCGGCAAGCCTTGTTTTGGCCATGGGAATAACACGTTCAAGGTCGTAAATCACTGCCGTCATGTCGGCGTTTTGCTGCAAAAAGGCGATGGTGTAAGTGCCGGAGCCGCCGCCGATATCCAGCAGTCGCCGAAACCGGCCCAGGTCGTATTCACCGGCAATGATTTGCGAAAGCTCCCGGCCAACCACATGCATGGCGCCAATGAACGCTTTCCAGTCTTCTTCACCCATTTGGATACCCGACTCCCGTTCGGCATGGCCTCCAGTTTTGATCACCTGCGTGAGGTTACTCCAGGTGTCCCACAGGCGGTTCATGTGCAGAACCATGGGCAGAATCGTCTCCGGATGGCGCGACGAATACAAAGCTCCGCTTTCGGTCAACTGGTAGACGCCGTCGCGTTTGTCCACAAGGTCGAGGGTGACAAGACAATCCAAAACCCGAGTGGTGGCCCGCACGTCAAAACTTTTCTCCAGAGCCAGTCCCTCCGCGCTGCATGGTTTCTCGTCCAGCCGGGTGAAAAAACCCAATTCTGCCGCGGTTAGAATCACACGGCTTTTCATGAAACCCCTGGCCTCTGCCACGACTGCATCCCCTGGTTTCACCATCCGACTCCTTCTGTATGCAGTAAAGAGGTATGAGGAATCCTGACTGAATCCGGTAGACCCATCCCACCGGAAACCCTGAGACATGGCTATTCCTCCACTACCGGGTTACGCAGAATCCCGATCCGTTCAATCTCGATTTCCACAACGTCACCATGCTTGATGGAGCCTACCCCACTGGGTGTACCAGTGGCAATGATATCGCCCGGCATGAGGGTGAAATTCTTGGATACGAAGGCAATGATCTGCGCGATGGAGAAGATCATATGGCTGGTGTTGGAATCCTGGACGGTCTTGCCGTTGAGGCGACACTGGATGCGCAGATTCTGAGGGTCTTTGAGGTCTTCTGCCAGCACCAGTTGGGGGCCGATGGGGCCAAAGGTGTCCAAGGATTTCCCCCGAAACCAGCCCGACCGATCGCCGGTTTGAAGATTGCGCTGGCTGACGTCATTGATACATGCAAATCCCAGCACCACATCCATGGCATTGGTCGGATCGACATTCTTGCATTGTGTCTTGATAATAACGGCCAGCTCGGCTTCATAATCGGTTCGTAATTCGTCAAAACCATATTCTTTCAGAAACGCTGGGATAGTAATGGGGTCTTCCGGACCGATGAGTACATTGGGAGTTTTTGGAAACAATATAGGTTCAGTCGGTACCTCATCCGTAAATCCTCGTACGTTCACCGAATGGCTTTCTGCAATGTGATCCTGATAATTGAGTCCCAAAGCAATTATTTTCGTAGGATTGATAGTGTATGTTTCAGACTTGTTATGAACAGGCAGAATTACCATCGGCGCACAGCCTCCAAGACGTTAGTTCGTGGAAGTCTAACAGCATGTCCAAAAAGGCGGCATGACACCCACCTCGTCATTCCGGCGGAAGCCGGAATCCAGGGTTCTTAAAGCTCTCCTGGACCCCGGCATTCGCCGGGGTGACAGGGATTGAGGGCCTTTCTAAACACGCTCTAATACCTAATACCTAATCCCTAACACCTAATACCTAAAGCCTAACCGCCGTCCACTCACTACCCACCCGTCGGCACCACGTCCAGGGTGAGTTTGGCGGACACGCCCGCCTCGTCGGCGAGCGGTTGAGCATCGGCCGTGTGCAGACGCTCTGCCGGGATAGCGTTGGCACTCTGGAGTTCCGCCGCGACCGCCTGGGCCCGGTCGCCGGCGAGCTTTAGCAACTGCTCATCGGGGTTGGGGTCGCTGTCCACCAAACGCGCAAACAGCTCTCCCGCCAGCACATCCGATTGCTCCGGGCTCATCGCTCCCGGCACGATCTTGTAAAGCTTGGTCGAGCGCCACAACCTGGCAAATCCTTTGCGCTTCTTCTTGGTCTTTTTGTCTACACCAGCATCGTCCTCGGTGGTTCGTGGCTTGATCTCACCCCGTTTGACGGCTTGTTCGAGGTCCGTGAAAGCCTTGGCCCCGAACCGTTCCTCGAAGAGCTTCTCCAACGCGCCCTTGACCTTGGAATCGCCCAAATCAAGAGGTCCCAGGTCCTCATCGGGTTTCGGTTGGACACCCATGCGCGCGGCTACCGCCTGGCTCACGTTGAGCTGCTTGAGTTCCAAGCCATCGATTTCCGGGCTGAACTGTCCCTGGACCACCAGTTTGAGTTGGGGTTTTTTCTGCAAAGCATCGGCTAGTTTCTTCAGCTTCTCTTTTTCGGGCGGCAGGAGCTCCGCCTTTCCAGGATCGAATTCTACGGCATCGAACTTCTCGGCGCCTTCTCCCAGCAGTGACCCCAGGGCTCGAAAGGGTGCGGTCACTGCCTTGGTAATGATATTCACGAACGCCTTCCAGATGATGGGGCCGATGCTGAACTGGGGATCGTTGAGTTCCCCGCTAACCGGAAGCCCGAGATCGATGCGGCCGTTGGCATCCGCCAGTAGGGCAATCGCCAAATCCAGCGGCAGATTCATCGAGTCGGGGCTGTCCACCTTCTCCCCCAGCACCAGGTTGTCCACAATGATCTTGTTGTCACCCACTAGTTTCATGGTTTGTATCTGATACTTGAGATCCATCGAGAGCTTGCCTGACTTGATGCGGCGGCCCGCGAACTTGCCGGAATACGGGCTCATGTTGGCCAGTTCCACATTGCGGAAGACCAGGGAGATGTCGGTGGAACGCTTGAAATCATTGATGTCCAAGGCCCCGGAGATTTTCACCATGCCATATTGGTCCACACGGCCGTCCAGTTGGATCTCGGACATGGATTTCTTCTCCGAGGAAAGCTTGCCCACCGTGCCCTTCAAAGCGTGAATTCGGGTCATGAATTTGGGTTTCAGGCTCAGATCGGCAAAGACCATGTTGCCATCCTCGATCCTTACCTTGCCGATGCTGAAGGGGAAGGCATCGCCGCTCGCCGCTGGTTGCGCGGTGGGTCGTGCCGAACTCTTAGGCGCCGCGGCCTTGGGCTGCGGCTTGGGTGGAACTGCCGCCCCGCCGGTGACCGGGTTGCTCCTTTACGATCTTCGCCAGGTTCACGGTCCGATCTTCGGCAATGATCAGTTGACCGACGGGTTTGGAAAGCTTGATTTCATCAATTTGCAGTCTGTTGGGCTCGATCGCCAGCTTGACTTGGGGAATCTGCATGGCACCCCAGCCAAGATAGGTTTCCTTGGAACCAGCTTGGTTCAGGCTGAGCTTGTCGACCCCGAAACTCCCCTCGTAGGATAGTTTAGGACCACCCCCCGACTGACCGTAACGAAAGATGCCATTGGTGGATACCGCTCCGGAATCGAGGGTGAGGGTGATAAAGGGCTCGAGATAGGGTTGCACAGGAGTGAGGACCACTCCGGCCAGATTGACGTTGGCCTCCACCGCCGGCGACGCCGGATCGACCTTGCCACGCAGTGCCACCTTGCCGCCTTGCTCCAATCCGAAACCCACTTCAAAGTTCATGGGCGACTTGCCGTCGATCTCGGACACCCGCACTTGGAGGTCCTTCAGCTGGTATAGAGGCTTCTCCGCGAGGGCCGTCTGGTCCATCACCTCCGAGCGAAAGTTGTCCAGTTCAAAACTCTTGAGGAGAAACTTCCAGGGAGATGGCCGACCAGAGGCAGGTTTCGATCCTGTCTGCTCGGGGGTGTCACCTTTCCCAGCAAACAGTTGTTCCCAGTTGATCTTTCCATCCCGGTTGCGCCCGACATCGAGGTGACCATCACTGAGATTGATGCGTGCAACGGTAAGGCTCTGGGCGCCAAGGTCGACTTCGCCTCCTTCCAGAACGAATCGCTGAGCCTCAAACAGTGGTTTGGCGGCCCCTTTGACGCCGAGATGCAGGCCTTTGAGTTCGGTGGCTATGTCCTTGACTGTAACCTGCGTTTTGCGACCCGCTTCGATGCTTGCTTTCAAGTCGATGGAAATACCGGAGATTCCCGCAGAGACCGGCGATGACCGACTCAGGTCCTCCAGACCGAAGGCGATATCTTTAATATCCACGGCCCCAATACTAACTTTCCAGGGCGTTTCATCAGCAGCGGCAGGTGGCGCCGTGGCCGACTGCTCGGTGGTTACCGATTCCTTGACCGGCTGCTCCGTAGCCGTTGATTCTCTGTCCTTGTGCTCTGGCATTGGGTGGGCGGCCGCTTCGGGGCTGCCACCCGCATCTTCAGAATCCAAAAACGTTTGAGTTGCCGTGTGGGCCGCTGCCTTTGATCTTGCCGCCGCAAGCCTCTCCCAGTTGATCTTGCCATGCTGGTCCACGGCAACATCGATGTGGCCATCGCTCAGCCCAAGGCGTGCAACCGAGAGAGTCCGTGCCCCGAGATTGATCTCGCCACCTTCCAGAAAGAACCGCTGGGCCGCAAACAGTGGTCTATGGGCCTCTTTGATGCCCCAGTGCACCCCTTCGAGCTCGGTGGTCAGTTCCTTGATCGTGACCAGTGCTTTGGCACCGACCTCGATGGTTGCCTTGGAGTGCACCGAAATACCCGTCACCCCGGCAGCCAGTGGCAAAGATCTGCTCACATCCTCCAGGCTGAAGGCGAAGTTCTTGATGTCGAAGTTTTCAATGTTAATTGCCCAGGGTGGTCCTTCAGCAGCAGCGGGTTGGGCGCCGGCCTCCGATACCGCGGGCCCGGTTTCCTTGGCCTCCGCTACGGGTTTGCTGCGCATGACCTGCTCCAGATTGCCCCGTCCGGCCTCGTCAATACCAACATGCAACGCGCCCCCATCGACGAGAAACTGGTTGATGTGAAGCACTCTCGAGGCGAGATCGAAACGGGCCGAGTCAATCTCAAACTTGTTCAATTCGAAAAAGGGCGCCTCGGCGCCCGTTAGCTTGAGCGCCACACTGGACAGGTCCACCCGGAAGTTCTCAAGTGCCAGGTGCAATGGGGTCTGTGCGGCACTCAATTGGTAATCGGTGCTGATGGTAAGCTTCCCCTGAGGTTCGTTCAGATTGACGATGTTTTGCACAAATCCCCAGAGGGTGGCCGTTTGAATCCCGCTGCAGGCAATTTTGCCGTTGGAGTGAAACGGCGCCAGCGAGAGTTGGCCCTGCCAGGCGATGGTTTCACCTTCGCGCGTCCCCGCCGCTAGGCTGTAGGTGCCGTTTTCGTCGACCAAGGTGGTCAAGGCCCGCAATTCCAGGTCAAGGTTCTGAAAGCTCAAAACCGCCGGCGTGACCTGTCGTCGGTCCGTTACGGTTATCTCGCCACCCGTTATGGCTACCGTGCCGAGGATCAACCCCAGGGGTCTCGATTGAGAGGCTTTGGGTTTTTCTTCGGTGGGTTTGGGGGCGAGCGCGGCGAAATTGAGTGACCCATCGGTTTCAACGACCAAATTCACCGATGGCTTCTCCAGACGAATTTTCTTGAGGTGCGCGGCCCAATGAAAAAAGCCGGTCAATTCGCAATCGAGATAGAGCCTTGCGAACCCGACCAATGGTCCTCCATCCGGCCCATTGAGACTGAAATCGTTCATCTCAAATCGAAGCAGAAACGGATTGAGGTGAACTTTGCCCAGGCTGGCCTGACATTTGAGCTGATCGCGCGCATATTTGGGGACGTACCAGCGGATGGCGACTGGGATCAGAACGAAGCCAATAAAGGTATAGAGAAGCAGGGCTCCCACAGGAATAAGTAAGAGCTTGCTCACTAGCAAACGTCGCATGCTAGTTCTCATGTTGTGAACCTTCCGCATTGGGATCATACCATGAATGCCATTGCTACTGACGGGATGGGACACCTGTCATCTAAGATCTTGGTCAATTTTCCACAACTTGATGGGCAATTGGAAGTGCTCGATGGTTGCGTTCAGTCGCTTCCAATGCTCAAGGTCACCTGCTTCCTTGATGATGAGAACGATGCCGGCTTTTTTCCCGGTGAGAAGGCTATAATAGAGTGCTGGTCCAATGGCATCCCCCCATTTGGGAGCAAATTGGAACGCCACAACATGGGTCGAGGTAATGCAGTCGGCGGTGCCTCCATCAGCCATCCTGACATCGGTCGCGCCCCGGTGATCCACACACCATTGGCGGCGATACCAGTCGGGGGGAGGGGATACATCTCTTGGGGACGGGCGGCATGCACAAGTGCCGGCAGAATAAGGATGATCGCCACAAGAATGAAGGTCCCGGTTGTGAATATCCTTCTTGAATTCATTTTTTAATCCTCTCTTATGACTACTCCACGAGAAGAAGATGGTGTTCCTTATTGGGCATGGTCCGCTACAAGTCCTCCATGCCGGCGAAACAGTCTCTGCATGGAAGGTAAGCGTTCCGCCATAATTCAAGTCCTCTCGATCTTGGAAATGTTCCGGAGAAATCATTGTTCACCTGGAGTTATGATAGTATATAGAGAGCCGCTTGTGAAACCATTTCCGTTCAGGGTTTGATCCCCCACCACGAACGGAAACCGGGCACGTTATGGACGCGGGAGTCTGTCGACCCTGAGGCATCGAAGCCTGTCCTGAGCTTGTCGAAGGGGTGATAAGGATTTATACAGGCTGATTTAGATGTTCGGCGAATATACTTGTGGTTCTATCCTGATGTCCACAGTTATACTCTTGGTGGAGATACAAGTTAAGTCCAAATTGTATACAAGTCAGATCAACTTCTTTCTAAAAAGGAGGCTTTACCGTGAAACGAAGCATAGTTCTTATCGCCGCATTGGCAATGGTTGTCGGTTTTTCAGATCCGTCCAGATCAGCTAATGAACTGAATGGTACCTATATGAATCAGGACAACAAGAGTGAATACATAGCATTCAGTCTCGATGGAAAGTTCTTCCTCAAACAGCAAAAAAGACCATATGACATGGAACAGCCCTATGTCACCATCGAGGGAACTTATACCGTCAATGGTGATACGGTAGTCTTGAAGCTGCCCAATGGGGGACAGGCTGTTGGCAAGATCAAGGGCGACCTGTTTGTCGACAATCAAGGCAAGTCCTGGCTAAAACAGGGTGGCTCGCAAGTGAACCCGGGCATAAAGTTCAGGAAACAGCCCAACTTGTAGATGGGGAGTGCCTTGCATTGGAAGCGTTCAGCTGTTAGCTATTGGCTGTTAGCAACACAAGGAAAATCAGTGGCATACGCCGAGGACCTTGGCCCCCAGACTTTGAGGCGTCCAGGACAAGTACTTGTTGTTGCTAAAGGCTAACAGCTAATGGCTAAAGGCTTACCTCCATTTCGGCGCCGACTCACTCACGCGCCATGTCTTCCCCGCAATTCCTTGCCGAAGGCTTCGACGATCTTCGCTTGGTGTTCCTTTCTCTTCTTGCAGGCCTGTTGGATCTTCTGGAGAAGCAGTTCGGTATCGGCCGGCTTCATGAGATAGTCGAAGGCGCCCAGCCGCATGCCCTCAATGGCGGTTTCCACGGTGGCGTGCCCGGTCAGCATGATGACCTCAACCAGGGGATGCGATGCTCGAATCCGCCGCAGCGTTTCGATGCCGTCCATGCCGGGCATTTTGACATCGAGGAGAACCACATCCGTATCCGGGTTGTCATCCAGTTTCTTGAGGCCGTCTTCGCCGTTGTGGGCCGTCAGAACGGTGATGTCGCGGTGTACAAGACGTTTTTCCAGAGCAGCCACAAAGCCCTCTTCATCATCAATCATGAGCAATCTGGTACCAAGCATGGAGACCTCCTTGAAGTTGGGATGACAATGTTAACGAGGCGTGACCGAGCGGCAGAGTCAGGACGCTCGTTGCGCACGCAATTCCTTGCCAATAGCGTCGCGAATCTTGGCCTGGTGTTGACGAGCCCGGTCCGTGGCAGCCTGCAGCTTCTGCAGCAATGTTTCCATTTCGTAGGGTTTCAACAGGTAATCGAAGGCCCCAAGTTTCATACCCTCGATAGCGGTTTCCACGGTGGCGTGTCCGGTTAGCATGATCACTTCCACGCCCGGATGGGAAGCCTTGATCCGCCGTAGCGTCTCGATGCCGCTCATCCCGGGCATCTGTATGTCGAGGAGCACCACGTCGGTGTTGGGTTGTCGCTCCAGTTCCCGCAGACCGGCAGCACCATCCAAGGCGGTGCTGACTGCCATGCCGCGAAGGGCCAGGCGCTCGTTAATGGTTTGAACAAAGTCCTCTTCGTCATCAATGATGAGCACGTTGGTCGGAAGCATGGCCATCTCCCTTTCTGGTCTTGGAAGCCGTTGCTGGTTCCTCACGGGGTGCGGCAGTGAGTGGCACCACAATCACTGCAGGGTGTAGCGATGAGCGCCGCCCTCGCCATCACCTACCCGCCTCCCCCTCCTAGCGCTTCCTCGGCTACACAGCGGCGTGCATCCCCAAGGCCTCTGGCGACTCGGCGGAAATACAAGCCTAACACGACATGGACATTCTAATGGATTTTGCCGCCAAAACCAAATCCCTCTTTACGGACTATGGTGAGCGTATCCTGTAACCGCGAACTAAGACGCACCCGGATACAATGACAGCGCTAGTCTTCTCGCTCGACCAGGATATCGCCCGCCTGGAGCCGGCCTTCAGCCAAACGCTCGAGCGCCTCCCTGTAATCTCCTATGACCGAATCCAGCACCTTCACCCTTTTCCAGGTGAGGTACTGGTAGTATTCCTCTTCAATCCCGCCGCAGATGACCACCTGAATGCTCTCGGTGAGGACCATGTGGCAGAGCATCTCGGCCGAGGCCTGCGGCAGGACCACCACCTTTTCTCCTTGCACCTTCCCGTCCTCGCCGATGAAAGCGATCAGGACTTCGGTTGCCAGATCAAACCGGGGGGTCACTTCGTTGCCATAGAGGCAGATAAGCACCTTTGTCGCCATTTACCTCCATGCCAGCGGGCAGATTGGCTAGTCGTAATATGCCTGCGGCACGACGGGAATCCGCAAATGCCTGGATTCCGTCTGGCAGATTTGATCGACGCACTTTCTGAATCGTACAGCCACCGCTAATAGCTACGCCCGATTCTTTCCGTTCACGTCTCGATTCCATACTGCGCCATTTTCCGGTAAAGCCTGCTTCTGCTCCAGCCAAGAATGGCAGCGGCCTTGTTTCGCCGGCCCTGCGCCTTCACGATGGCATCGACGATCATCTTCCTCTCGATGGCGGGCCACTCCAACTTCTCCTCCTTTTCTTCCCGTGTCTTCAGGATGGCATCGAGGATGATCTTCCTCTCGATGGCCGCACGGTCCACCACGTCCTCCCCTTCTTCCCGCTCGGTTGGGGGAGGCGCGGCCGTCACCTGGGTCGCATCGTCTTTTGCCTGCTCCAATGGAATCGGGTTGGTGAGGTAGGCCGGCAGGTGTTCGGGCTTGGATCTGGTCTTCCTGGCACACATTGGAGGCGTACTCGACGATGTTCTTGAGCTCTCTCACGTTGCCGGGATACGAGTAAGCCAGCAGGATGCGCAAGGGCATTGGCGGAAAAGCCCTTGATCGCCTTTTTGAACCTGGCGACAAATGTTTGCAGGAAGTGGTCCAGGAGGAGCTGGACATCGTCTCTGCGCTCCCGCAACGGCGGCAGTTGCATGCGCACGACATTGAGCCGAAACAGAAGGTCTTGTCTGAATGTCCCCTCCCTCACCATCCGCTCGAGGTCACGATGGGTTGCGGCAATCACCCTCACGTCGCACAGGAAGCCCTTGGTGCTTCCCAAGGGATAGACGATGCGGTCGTCGAGGAAGGTAAGGAGCTTCACTTGCAGCGACAGCGGCAAGTCGCCGATCTCGGTGAGAAACAGGGTGCCGTTGTGGGCCACGCGAAAGCGGCCGGGTTTGTTTTCCACCGCTCCCGTGAACGCGCCCTTTTGATGGCCGAAGAGCTCCGATTCGAGCAGGGTCGCGGGCAAAGCCCCACAGTTGACCTTGATGAAGGGAGCTTTGGCACGGGGCGAGCCCTGATGGATGGCTTCCGCCACCAGATCCTTGCCCGTACCCGTCTCTCCTGTCAGCAGCACCGATGAATCCGACTGCGCGATCATCGGCAGGAATCGGTAGAGCTGCTCCATCTCGGGGCTTCTGCCGACAATCTGGCCGAAGGTATAAGCCCCGGCGGTTTTTCCGGCCAGGGCGAGAAGCATCCGGATATCTTCAACGGTTTCGAAAAAGCCGATCACATTGCCCTGCGGATCCTTTATGGGAGTGAAGGTGATCCGCACCGGGATCTTCTGCCGCTCACGGTTGACGATGTTGCCTTCGACGCACATGGTCCCGGGGCCATGGCTCATGCTGAGAGCAGGACATTTCCCCAGACAGACGTCGCCGCGAACAATATGCCGGCACCCAATGGCCCTGGCCTCCTCCCGATCAAATCCGGTCAGCGCTTCCATGGCGCGGTTGAGCAGGACCACGCGCCGCTCGGTATCCATGACCGCAATCCCCAAAGGGATCTCGTCAATGATAAACGGCAAAGCCGCGGACAGATCCAAACAGCCCCACGGCAGGAGGCGACTGATGGTGGTTGATGTCTTCACTCATGGAATTGCCTGCCTCTCAGCGTGTCCAAAAAGTCCGGTCGGCAAATTGCCATCGCCGTCATACCGACGAAAACCGGGATCCAGGAGTCTTGAAAACTCTGGATTCCGGCTCTCGCCGGAATGACGCAACATGTGCACTTGGGACGGCTTTTTCGGACACGCTCTAAGAGTCGTGTCCAAAAAGTCCCTATATTGTGTCGTTCCGGCAAATGCCGTGGTCTAATCCCGCGAAACGCGCATTGGCGTCAACTTAAGAGCCTCTCGCAAAACTATTACCGTTCATGGTTCGATACCTCACCACGAACGGTAATATGAGCACTTTACGGATGCAGAAGTCCGCTCGCCCTGAGGTATCGAAGCCCGTCACCTTCCGAGGTAATCCGAATGGGGTGAAACATGACTTTTGCTTAAGAGGCTCTATAAAGATGACGACTTTGCATCCGCGCGGGTAACGACGATCAACGTACATAACCGTGTCAGCCGAATTGACGCGCTGCGTGACCCAGAACCGTTTTGTATCATTTTGTACCATAATAACTCATTTTTGTAATCTTTTGTTTTTTTTGTTGGTATCTTCTCCCCGCTCGTCCCCGCCCACCCAGCCTAAGTACTTGAATTCACAAATAATACCCAACCGGCACAGTCATTGCTCTTGGAAACGATTGTACCACAAAACACAAGCCGGGAGCTCCGAAACATCGGAGATGCTCAACCTTGCAGGGCCGTCAACCAGCTGTGCTTCCGTTCGGGAGTGCAACACCGATGTGAAATAGTGGATCATTACTGCCAATGGCATTGAAGCTACTGATCATTCACACTGACGACCTTTTTCGCGGACACCTTGCGGAACGAATGCGCCGCGAAAACTACCTGGTTTTTGAGGCGCACCCGGAGGCCGAGGCAACCAACATTATTCAACGGACCAACTTCGATGTGGTCCTGCTCGGAGTGACCGGATCCTACCCAAACACTCTGTCGCTCCTCAAAACAATCAAAGAGCTCCGGCCCTATACGGAAGTGATCCTCTTGACCGCCATGGAAGAACACTCACTCTACGGTTCGATCCAGGCAATGGAGCTGGGGGCCTTCGACGATCTCCTGGTTCCTCTCGACATCAACGCGCTGCACAACCGCATTCAGGAGGCCTACGCGAGGAAAAAAGCGATAGTCAAGGCCAAGCGGTCCATGATCAGGGAGAAACGGGAAACCCGTAACGCCGGATAAGCTACCGAGTACGATAGCAATACAAGTGAAAACCGAGGAGGGATGTACATGAAGATCAAGGTGCTATTGGTGGACGATGAAAAGGAATTCGTGGATGCCTTGGCGGAACGACTGGAGATCCGGGACTTTGAGATTGCCAAGGCCTTCGACGGCGACCAGGCCGTCGAAGAGTCAGCAAGGCGGGCGTGGACGTGGTCGTTCTGGATGTCCTGATGCCGGGCAAGGATGGTCTCACCACGCTTCGCGAGATCAAGAAGGCCAAGCCCCTGGTTGAAGTCATCATGCTCACTGGCAATGCCACCGTGACATCGGCCATCGAAGGCCTGCAGAGCGGGGCATACGACTATCTGATGAAGCCTACCGAAACCAAGGACCTCATTGCCAAGATCGTCCTGGCCTACAAGCGCAAAGTCGAACAGGAAGAGCGCATCCGCCAGGCGCAAATCGAGAACATCATGCTGAGACGGGGTTGACGTAGGCCGATAGCCTTCTCCGCGGTCCGGTTCCGCTGCGCATAGGACAGGGCAGGCATGACCCACTCGAAATCATGACTGCCTTTTCTTGGAAGCGGCTATGTGCCTTGCTTCACATGTTATCGCTCCTCCGCCTCGATGGGGGAGGCCGGGTGGGGGTGAGCATGCGACGAGGATGCAAACCCCCTCCCCTAGCCCCTCCCACCGAGGAAAGGGATCTTGAGATAGCCCTTCGCCTGCCGCAGGCAATAGCCCTTAACTAATGGGGATTGGCTTGGGATACAGAGTGCCGAGTGAATGGCACCACCCCGGCGAATGCGGTCCGCACACTTGGATGCGGCGCCAACGTTAAGTCAAAGTCGCTAACACCAAGATGCAGATACCTGTTTGGCTAATACCCAATACTAATCACTTATGAATCATACCTTGTGAAAGGAGATTTCCATGCAGTCAATCAAGGTCGCAGAGTTGATGGTTCCTCTTGCCGAATATGCGACGGTTTCGGAAGAGGCCACGCTGAACGAGGCGGTTTTGGCCCTCGAGACGGCGCAGAAGAGCGTGGAGGGCGACCGGGAGAAGCACCGGGCGGTCCTGGTGCTGGACCCGAAGGGCCGCGTGGTCGGCAAACTGGACCAGTGGACCGTGCTCTGGGCGATCGAGCCCCGCTACAAAGAAATGGGAAATCTAAAGGAGACCTCGCGATACGGTTTCAGCCCCGATTTCCTGAGGTCCATGATCGAGAGCTACGGCCTGTGGCGAAAACCCCTCGAGGGCCTCTGCCGAAAAGCGGCCGAAATGAAAGTCAAAGACGTCATGCACAAACCCGCCGAGGGCGAGTACGTGGACGCAGACGCCTCCCTGGACACGGCCATCCATCTGCTGGTGATGGGCCGCCATCAATCCTTGCTGGTCACCCGGGGAGAGAACATCGTCGGGGTCCTTCGCCTGAGCGACGTTTTCAAGAAGGTCAGCGACAACATCAAGGCCTGTAAGCTTTGATCTGATCCAATACGGTGTGAACGGTACCTCACCTGAACATGCAAGAACTGATAAGGAGTTAGCTGCCATGGCGCAAGAAGCCACAAACATGCCGATGGGCGAGAGCCTCACAGCCCCCAAGAAGATGGTTTTGATTGGAAAAGGATATTTTTTATCCTCCTGGGGCTTGCCTTATTCTTCACCTTCTTCTTCATGAGCGACCTGCCGGACGCGGTGGACCCTGGCCGGCAAACACTTTCCCCTGCCGCCGCAGGGCAGGATGGCCTTGGGGCTGTTTCTGATGGCGGCGGTGTGGTGGATTTTCGAGGTCATGCCCATCGGCGCCACCGCCATCGCCATCGGCCTTTTTCAGGTGCTTTTCGGGATCCGGACATCGGATGCAGGCCCTGAAGGATTTCTTCGACCCCTCCGTGTGGTTTATCTTCGGTTCCGTGGTGATGGGGCTGGCCTTTTCCCATTCCGGCCTCACCAAGCGCATGGCCTACAAGATGCTGGGTGTGGTGGGTGAAAACACCAACTTCATCCTCCTCGGCACCTTTATCATCGTCGCCGGCATGACCCTGCTGATGGCCCACACCGCCGTGGCCGCGGCCCTGTTCCCGCTGCTCCTGGCCATTCACTCCCTCTATAGCGACACCGACGAGCCCACCAGGTTCGGCAAGGGTCTGTTCATCGGCATGGCCTGGACCGCCGGCGCGGGTTCCATCATCACCTACCTGGGTGCCGCGCGCGGCGTCGCCGCCGCCGGCATGTTCAAGAAGTTCACCGGCGGCACGGAAATCGGTTTCTTCGAGCTTATCTACTACATGGCTCCCCTGGGCATCCTCATGGTGTTCTTGATTTGGCTGATCGTGATCTTCTGCTTCAAACCGGAAAGATCCCGCATCGATGGGCTGCGGGAAAGGGTTACTGGCTGGCCAAGGAGTTGGGTCCCGTGAACAGCAAGGAAAAGCTGGTCCTCATCATGGTGGCGGTGGTGCTGGCACTGTTCATGATGAAGTCCTTCTCCCCCATCCCGTTCTTCAAGGACATGGACCGGGCCGCCATTATGATGGTGTCCACACTGGGTTTCTTCCTCTTGAAGGTCCTGCGGGTTGAAGAGAT
>CAWDJT010000009.1:0-35093 GCA_963802715.1 uncultured delta proteobacterium | reverse complement strand
CATTGAGAAGCAAACGCAAATCTGCCGCCGTGTGGTTGCCGACCTTTTGGGTTTTTCCCGGCAGATGGAAAGCCGCATGGAGGAAATTGACCTGAATGCTTCCATCGCCGAGGTGCTGCAGCTGGTGCGGCATCCTTTCAAGCAGAACTGGATTGACATCCAGGAGTCTCTGGACCCCGAGATACCGCCCATTATCGGCGACCTGGAAAAGCTCAAACAGGTCTGGATCAATCTTCTGAACAATGCCTCGGATGCCATCGGTCAGGACGGCGCCATCTGGGTGAAGACCAGGCTGTGCCCCCGAGGTCGCCGCGTTTTGGTGAGCGTGGCCGACAGCGGCGAGGGCATTGCTCCGGAAGACCTGAAAAAGCTCTTTGAGCCCTTCTTCACCACCAAGGCCCCGGGGGCGGGCACCGGTCTCGGTTTGTCCGTGTCCATGGGCATTATTCAAGGCCATCAGGGCAACATTGCCGCCCTCAGCCCCGCACCGTGCCAATTCCTGGGGCAGGCCGGCCCCAGCAAAAACCCGCCTGGCCCGGGAGCCGTATTCCTGGTGGAGTTGCCGGTTTCAAACGAGGGGCCCCAGGAAGATTCGTGTGATGAAATCTGGCAAGACCACACCCCGGTTCAGCAGCCGGGCGCCGCTAGGGGGTAATTATGGGAGATATACTGGTTTTGGACGATGTCGCCGATGCGGGACTCATGCTCAAACGCCTGCTGGTGCGCAAAGGCCATCGGGTGTCGGTCTTTACCGAGGAGGAAGAGGCCCTGGCGCATATCCGCGTCCATCCGGTAGAGGTGGCCATCGTCGACATCCGCCTCAAAAAGATGAGCGGCGTGGAGATGTTGGAGGAGATCAAAAAAATCTCTCCCTCCACCCGGGTCATCATGCTCACCGGTTACCCCACCCTGGAGACCGCCCGCCAGGCCCAACAGTTGGGAGCCTTTGAGTACTGCATTAAGCCCATCGACAAGGAAGAGTTGGAAGAAAAAGTGGCCAGCGCCCTGAAGACGGGAATTAGCTGAATATCAGATGGTCCTTCGCCAACTGTTCAAACACTGGACTCTCAAGGTCTTCGCCCCGGGGAAGCTCCTTCGCCGGAAATATGAGGCGTTTAAGGAACTTCTGCGCCATGACAAGCGGAGCCTGGAGCTCATCACCGACCTCGAGGACATCCTGCACGGGGCAAGGCTGGTCGATTGGGCAAGGGTGGAGAGCCTGGTGCGGGCGCTCAGATGGTCCACAGGCTGCCTGGTCCGCTCCCTGGTAGCCATGCATCCGAAGGCCTACAGGGACCTTGAAGAGCGTTTCCACCAGATCGAATCCACTCTGGTGAGGGCGGTCGTTCTGCCTGAAGGGGATGCCGGCCCGCCTTACACCGTCACCCTGGCCGAGGCAGCCCGGGCGCCGGAGCTTGCCGGAGGCAAGGCCTCCACCCTGGGCCGGGTGCTTCAGGAAACCGGGCTGCCGGGGCCCCGGGGCTTTGTGGTCACCACCAATGCCTTCCGCCATTTTCTCAAGCACAATGATCTCCGGCATCGGCTCGATGAACTTCTGGCTCAGGTCCAGCCGGCCGACTGGCTCCGTCTGACGGAGCTTTCCCGGGAGATGACCGGCTTGGTGCAAAAGGCCGCGATTCCGCCCGCGGTGGCGCAGGAAATCGCCAGGAGGCTGGAAGATTTCCGGCGGCAAGGCCTTGAAGGCCCTTGGGCGCTGCGCAGTAGCGCCTTGAGTGAAGACGGGGAAGCATCCTTTGCCGGGCAGTACGCCAGCATCCTTCATGTTGCCGCCCCGGAGGTGTGGGAAGCCTATAAACAAGTGCTCGCCAGCAAATACTCCCCTCCCGCCGTGGCTTACCGCATCCGCAACGGTTTGGCTGATCAGGAAACTCCCATGGCGGTGCTTTTCCTGGAGATGATCGATGCGGCGATGAGCGGAGTGGTTTACACTCAGTCACCAGGGGCCGGCGATCCCGCTGAGGCCTGTGTGGAGGTGTTTGCCCTGACCGGCCTGGGCCGGCGTCTGGTGGATGGCAGCAGCCTGCCCGAAGTCCATTATCTTAGCCGCGAGGTGGATCCCAAGCCGTTGAGAAGGCCTTCCGATGCCTATAACCAGGAAGGTGTGCCTCGCCTGGCATCGGAGACCGCCTTGCGGCTTGCCCGATGGGGGATGAAGATCGAGGAACTGGCCGGTCGGCCTCAAGATATCGAATGGTGCCAAGATAACCAGGGAAATCTTTATCTCCTGCAATCCAGGCCGTTGAACACCGGTGCTTTCTGCCTGCTGAATCGGGAGGCGGAAACAGAGTCCCTGGAAATTGCCAATCCCGTCCTGCTGGAAGGCGGGGTTACCGCCAGTGCCGGCCTGGGAATGGGTCCGGTCAGCCTGGTCAGGGGAGAGGACGACCTGGCGAACGTACCGGAGGGAGCGGTGCTGGTCTCCCCCACCTTGCCGCCGGCTTTCGCCGCCATCATCCAACGGCTCAGAGCAGCGGTGGCCGATCAGGGCAGCCGGGCCAGTCATTTCGCCATGGTGGCCAGGGAATATGGGCTCCCCGTTATCGTGGGGGCCCGTGAGGCCACCAAGCTGCTGCCACCGGGCCGGACGGTCACCGTGAACGCCAGCCAATGCCGGGTTTACCTGGGAGAAGTGGAGAGTTTGAAAAACCGGCACAGCCCCTCCGCCCGCCAGGGTTCCGGCCACCTCCTTCTTTACCCGTCTGCAGAATCTTATGGAGTTTGTCTCGCCCCTGCATCTCACCGATCCCGCTTCTCCCGATTTTAGCCCACACGGTTGCCGAAGTCTGCATGATTTGGTGCGTTTTTCCCACGAAAAGGGCATGGCGGAAATGTTTTCCCTGGTGGGCCGCCACGGCCGCGGCCTGGCGCAAGCTCGGCGGCTGGACACCGACCTGCCCCTGGTTATGTATGTCCTGGACCTGGGAGGCGGCATTTCCCCCGAGGCCGGGCCCGGCAAGACCGTGTCGCCCCGGTTCATCATCTCTGAGCCCATGCGGGCCTGCTGGCAGGGTCTGACCCATCCCGACGTGACCTGGCATAAGGGTTTGCTGCATATCGACTGGGAGGAGTTGGATCGCATAAGCTCAGGTTTGATAAGCCTCCGCTCCCCTGCTCTGGCCAGCTACGCCATTATTTCCAATGATTATCATCACCTGATTCTGCGCTTCGGCTATCATTTCGCCGTCCTGGATGCCCTATGCGGGGCGGACCCGGAAGCCAACTATATCACCTTCCGCTTCAAAGGCGGCGGAGGGAGTTTCGAAAACCGCCTGCGACGGATACAATTGATCCAAATCATCCTGGAATGGGCGGGATTTGCCGTGCACACCCGGGGCGATCTCCTGGATGCCCGCTTCCAACGCCGTGAGGCCCGCCAGATTCTCTCCCGCCTCACGCTGTTGGGTCTCCTCCAGGGGAAAACCCTGCTTTTGGATATGGCGTTGAACAGCCATGAGCAGGTGATCCAGATGGCGGAGGACTTCATGCAGCGTTATCGTGAATACGTGGCGGATGAGCCTTACTCAGGTGACATTTGAAGGGTACTGCCGGGAAGCATGGCAGGTGGTGTTAATGCCGATGAGTATGGAAACCCGAGAACGGTATAGATTGGATTGGATTACCGACCGCCTGGCGGTGGGGCAGGCGCCCATGTCCCATGAAGATCTGAAGTCTATCCGGCGACAGGGGATCAACGCGGTTTTGAACCTGTGCGCCGAGTTCTGTGATCTGCACTGGATTGAAGCCGATGCAGGCTTTGACGTCTATTTCTACCCCATCCCCGATGAAGAGGCCCCGGACCTGCCGGGGCTGGAAAAGGCCCTGGATTGGCTGGATGAATGCCTCTATCTGGGCAAGAAGGTGCTGGTGCATTGCCGCTTCGGCATCGGCCGCACCGGCACGCTGGTGAATGCCTACCTGCTGCGCAAAGGCCTGGGCCATAAACTGGCCGGGAAAAAATTAAAGGGTTTGAAATCCCAGCCAGCCAACTTCTATCAATGGTGGTTTCTGCGCAAGTACGGCAAGCGAGAAAAACCATTGACCATTCGGGAGCCATCACTGGAAAGCAAGCATCTGGTGGATCTTTTCCCCTTCTTCGCGGATTACCAGGCCTTGCTTCAGGTAATGGATGAGCGGCTGGCCCAGGTCGGAAACAATTTTCTATGCGGGCAGGGGCATGACAATTGTTGCCGTGAACCGGTAGTCATGACCCTGGTGGAAGCTGTTTATCTCAGCCACACCATGAACACCCGTTTGGGGCGCATAGAGCGAGAAGCAGTCATTCAACGGGCGGTTGAAGTTCTCCGGCGCATGCGGGAGCTGCATCAGGGCGGAAAGATAGACGATCCGGGGGAGGAATTCGCGGAGGAGGTCCGGCAAGCTCGTATCCTGTGCCCTCTGAATGAATTGCGGCAGTGCCGCCTTTTCGAGGCCCGCCCTGTAGCCTGCCGGCTGTTCGACCTGCCCCGTGAAGAACGCCCCAAGCTCTCCGCAGATATGCAGCAAGGCCTGGCCCGGCTCTCGGGAGAGGTGTGGTTTGCCTTTACTTCCAGCTTTCCCGGGAACCCCCCCCTTAACCTTTTTCTTGAGCGAAGTGGTCTCCGGCAAGTTTGTTCAGGGCTTCTTCCACCGACTGATGCAAAGCGAGTGAGGTGATAGGAAATCGCCTTTCATGGGTGCACCGAGGACAACAAAGACTCTGCTTGCAGGCGATCAGCGCTCTAATGTTGTCCGTCCCCAGAAACTCCCAGGACGGCATAACGGATTCGGGCCGCACAAACCGCAGGTTGATGAAATGAGCGAGATGCCAGTCGTCGGGAGGTTCGCCCCCTTCCTGGGACAGATCGGGGCCGGTGCGCTCGGTACCCAGCAGATGGGGACGCTCCCGCACGTAGTCCCCGGCGCGGACGACTGGTTCGGCCCCCAAGTCCCAGTCGATCTCTCGAACAAACTGGGTGTGGCAGTAGGTGCAGCCATTCTGAATATAGATCGCCCGGCCCTGTTCTTCAAAAGCGGTACGCGGCCGCACACTGATCGCCAAGGTACCTGTTAATGAAGTTAAACATAGAATTCTGGTATGTTCTTACCAGGCGCTCGAATGCCCGATGGTCACCGCCCCCCGCAGCTCGAATCAGAGCCAACTCCACATCTTTGTCGATCATCGCCACCGCCCGACAAAACGACTCCTGCCGGCCTTTCGCGGAATTACCCAGACCATACAGCACCGTATCTTCCGCACCACGCCGGTGCAAACACGGCGAAGAATTCGCTCATTCTTGCTTAAATCCCTGTGGGCTAGGGCAGTGATATCATATGAGGGGCCTTCCGATATCAATCCTGCAAGTCCTGTCTTGATTCCGGCAGGGCTTCAGCTATTTGATAAAGTATTGCAGGATGTAGCTTCCTGCCAGGAAGGTGATGATGACGCCCAAAATGAGCTTCAGATACTTCTGGGGAATGAACTTCTGCAATCTGGCTCCAGTGTACATCCCGGCAAATCCACCGGCACCGAAGAGGAACCCCAGCAGCCAGTCCGGCGCACAGGAAAGCCCTGCCTTGGCCGGTATCACACTGTAGAAGAAAACGCCGGCAACGGAAGTAATGAACGTTCCCAACAGGGCCGCACCCGCTACAGTGTAGACCGGCAGGTGAAACACCGCTACGCAGAAGGGAGCGATGATGGCCCCGCCGCCGATCCCGTATGTCCCGCCGATAATTCCCACAATAAAGGCGAGTAGGAACATCCCTGGCGTGCTAAACGAGAAGCGTTGGCCCCAGAACTCGTACTCGACCCTAGCGAGCGACCAGGAAACGGTTTTGACCACCGCTTCAGGTGGAAGCCCGGCTGTAACTCGTGCCGACTGATCATCTTTGAGCTTTTTGGCGTGCTGATTGAATTTTTCTTCGAGGGTTTTCATCTCCTTCTTGCCCCGCTGAGACCGTTTGGTCATTTCATAGAGGAGGCGGACCCCGATGTAGAGCAGCACCAGCCCGACGAAGAACTTAAAGGACCTCGGATCGGGAAGGTAGAGAACCCTCAAATAGTAGCCGATAAACACACCCGGAAGAGTCCCCACGATCACCACCCAGGTAAGGGGCCAGGCCATTCGGCCTTCTTTGAGGTAGCGATAGACGCCGCTGGGGATCGCGACAATATTGAAGACGAAGTTGGTAGCGCTCACCGATGGTGTCACGAAACCCAGGACGCTCACTTGGAAGGGGAGCAGGAGGAACGCTCCCGATACCCCGCCCATGGAAGTAAATGTGGATACGACAAAGGCAACCAGAGGCGGCAGCAATACCCATGTCTTCACCCCAGAGACTGGAAAGGTCACGTACAGGAAATCCATCAAGCTCATAGGTTCCTCCCTCGTTTCACTGCAGCAAGATATCCGCGGGTAGTCCTGAAGAACCCTCCCAAGGGCCTGAACTGTGAACTCATCAAGAGTGCAAAGGGCATTCAGGCTATAATTTAGGGTTCAACCCACCCCAGGACCGTTCACTTGAAATGCAAACGCATCCCCTCTTACCCTCTCTCTTACTGGTTAAACAACTCAAAAGGGAAAAACTTGCGCTCGGGAGTGAAAAAGACAAAAAAGATTTAGCTCACCTCAGCTTCAAAACGAGCCAGCCCCAAAAGACAACCACTAGCCAGGCTCCAGATAGAACCCACAGGGCCTTTTGCCACTTGTCACCGAAGAGTTTTTTCGCGGAGTTGGTTACCCAGTCCCGGCTCAGCCAAACATGCCAGGCGATAAGCCCCAACAGGATCAGGGAGAGAGTGACGTGGATGTCGGTCCATTTGCTTCGGTGCAGGCCGAGAAAAACCTTTGCCTCCATGGGGACGTTTCCCGATGGAATGACGAAGGCCAGGAGCAGCCCGAGAACGGCAATGGAGCTCAAGTCTACAAAGAGCAACGCTGTCACAAAATACTTCAAGGCGTTCTTTGTCATTGTGCCCTCCCTAAAGATCGCATTGCATCCAGGTCAGTTTTCTCCTTTGTTCGATTCGTGCCAGCCGCCTCCCAGCGATTTGATCAGGGCCACGGCCGCCACCAGTTGCTGGCCGTGCAGCCGCACGCTCGGTGCGCTCGGTCCCCAGTGCCGTATTCTGCGCCGTCGCCACTTCGAGATAGGTCACGAGGCCGGAGCTGTAACGGTTGTTGGCGATTTCCAGTTGCTTGCGCGCGGCACTGCAAGGCGGCCATTACCTGCTCATATTGGCTGGCGAGCAGATGCTCGGCCGCAAGGTTGTTTTCCACATCCGCAAAAGCGGTCAGCACGGTTTGGCGGTAGCGGGCCACGGTTTCCTCGTACGCCGCTTTCGCCTGACGGAGGTTGGCGCGTGAGCTGCCCGCCCTGGAACAACGGCAGCGTCAAGGATGGCCCGACGGCCCAGAAGCCGGCTCGGCCAATCGAACAGCATGCCGATATCGGCGCTTTGAAAACCGGCCAGGCCGTTGAACTTGATGGTCGGGAAAAACGCTGCCGTGGCCACGCCGATGTTGGCGTTGGCGGCGGCCATGCGACGTTCGGCCGCTGCGATATCCGGCCGGCGCTCCAGCAGCTCGGACGGCAAGTCGGGTGGAATGACGAGCGGCGCCAGGTCGAGCGGTCGCTCCTCCACGCGGAAAAGGGAGGCGTTCTTCCCGGTCAGCACCGCCAGCGCGTTCTGGAACTTTGCGCGCTGCAGTGCATTGTCCGGCAATTGGGCTTCGGTGGTTTTAAGAACGGTCTCCGCTTGCGCCACATCCGAGATCGGAGACCATGCCGCCGGCGCGGCGGTTTCGGACCAGTTCAAGCGACTTGCGGTAGACTTCGATGCTCGACAGAAGCAGGGCCTTGTCCGCATCAAGGGCGCGCACCGTGAAGTAATCGGCCGCCACTTCGGCCTGGATGGCAAGTCTCACCGACTCGACATCGTCCGCGCTGGCCTGCGTTTGAGCCGTCGCGGATTCGACGGTGCGCCGCACGCGGCCCCAGAGATCGATCTCATAGCTCAAGTCGAACGGCACGGTGAAGCTGTCATAGGTCTGACCGGGTTTGCCGCCGGTGGGACGGTTTTCGGAGTCGTGCTGCCACATCGGCAGAAAAGAGACTCCCAGACGGGGAAAAAGCCCGGAACGAGCAACATCGGCGACGGCTCGGGCCTGTTCGAAGCGGGCGGCAGCCGCCTTGAGGTCCTGATTGGCCGCTGTGGCCTCGGCTTCCAGGCGATTGAGCTCCGGCGTCGCCGAAGATTTCCCACCAGTTGCCTTTGGGCAGATGAGCCTGGGGAGTGGCGATTTTCCACTCACCTTCGGCACCGGTGTAGGCCTCGGGAATGGTCGTGGCTTCGGGGCGCTGGTAGTTGGGCCGACGGCGCAACCGGACAGCACCAACAGCGCCAGCACGGCGATGAGTCGGCACGCCATCATTTGAAGAAGCCCGTTTGCACTGAGGTATCGAAGGACGAACGGTTCATGCTTCGAACTCTCAGCACGAACGGCAGGTGCATTTTCATGGTTCCTTGTGGCCCCGATGCAGTGGAAGTTCGCTGAATGGCAGGCAGGATCGTGGGTCATCTTTATTGGCCTTTTTCCGTTTTGGTCGGTTCGGCAATAGTCACCGTGGCGCCGCTTACGAGCGACTCGGCGGGGTTGACGATGACACGGTCCTTCGGAGCCACACCGGCGAGAATCTCGATCGTCTGCCCAAAATCGCGCCCGAGCTTCACGCTGCGCACCTCGACCTTGCCGTCCGCCTGCACGACGCCGACCTGCGGACCTTCGGCGCGGAACAGCACCGTGTTTGCCGGAAGCGTCAGCAGCGGCCTCCATTTTCGCCTCGGTGAAGCGCACCTGGGCATAGCCGCCCGCAAGGATTTCTCCTTTGGCGTTGTCCACCTCGAGCTCCACCAGCAGCGTCCTGGAATCCGCCGCTATCACCCCGGCGGTGCGGATCACTTTGGCCGGGAACGCGCGGCCGGGAAGCTCCGGAACGCGTCATCTCGGCGGTCTGGCCGGAGCTGATACTGCGGGCCATCGCCTGGGGGACCTGCACGAACACCCGAAGCTTCTGCGTTTGCGCCAGGTGGAAGAGCTCCTTGCCGCCGGCGGCGACGATGAGATCGCCCGAATCGATATTGCGAACCGTGATGGTGCCGCGAAAAGGCGCCGTCACGCGGGCAAAACGACTGGAGCTTCTCCAGACGGCGCACCTCCGCGCGGGCCGACTCGGCAGTGGCGGTCTTGAGCTTGAAGTCGGCCTGCTTCTCCGCGTTTTCCTGCTCGCTCACGCTGGCGGTCTTCAATAGACCTGCCCAGCGGGCGGCAGTGATTTTGGCAAGCCCGAGGGCTGCTTCAGCCTGCGCCAGCTGGGCTCGGGCGCGCTCCAGCTCCTGGTTGAGCTCCGGCGTATCGATTTCGGCCAGCAAGCTGGCCCGCCTCGACGTGGGTGCCGATGTCCACGAGCCGCCGCTTGAGATAGCCGTTGGCGCGCGCATAAATGGGTGCTTCGACCCAGGGTTTGATTTCAGCAGGCAGCGGCAGGCCCGCGGTGGATTGGCCCGGCTTTGGCGATACGACGGTCACGGTGGGAATGGAGAGCTCCCGGGTCTCGGCGCCCAGCTCGGTATGCTGGCGCCAGCGCGGTATGAGGCCGGAGACCACGCCGATTACGATCAGCACTACCATAGCGGTGAATAGGTGAATCGGTGAATGGGTGAATCGGGAGAACGGTGAATTGGTTTGGCTCATTGAGATTTCCTTGATTGGATGAGTTTAGTAAGCATTGCTCCCACTTTGTTGCATTGGTCGTCTACGGTAAGGAAGAGCTCCTCCGGGATGAGACCGACCTCCTTGGCGATTTCAAGCTGGGTGATGAGCTCGCTGAGGGAACCCTTGGATATGTAAAGAAACCGTATGAATTCGGCATCCGACTTTCTCTCGTAGCCTTCGCTAATGTTGCTGGCAATGGATACCGCCGCCCTTTGCATCTGGTCCTTAAGGCCGAAATCTTTGGATAAACTTCCTGAAGCGGTAAGCTTGTAGATCTCAACCGCAAGCTTCTTTGCCTCCTGCCAGACCCTCAGTTCTCTAAAACTCTGATAGCCCACTTATCACCTCCCATTCACCCATTCACCTATTCACCGACTCACCCATTCACCGACTCACCGACGTTCTTTTTCCGGTGCAGCAAGCTGAACACCACGGGCACGAAAAAGAGCGTGGCCACGGTGGCAAGAATCAGGCCGCCGATCACCGCGCGGCCGAGCGGCGCGTTCTGCTCGCCGCCTTCGCCCAGAGCGAGCGACATGGGGAGCATGCCGATGATCATGGCAAGCGCCGTCATGAGCACCGGACGCAGGCGGCCGACGCCGGCCTCCCAGGCCGAGGTCAGCGGGTCAAGGCCCTGCCGGAGATTGTTCCGCGCAAAGGTCACCACCAGCACGGAGTTTGCCGTTGCCACCCCCAGGCTCATGATGGCCCCCATCAACGCGGGAACGCTCAACGTGGTGAACGTGAGATAGAGTCCCCACACCACGCCCGCCAAGCGCACCGGGCAGCGCGGTGATGATGATGAACGGGTCGAGCCAGCTCTGGAAATTGACGACCAGCAGCAGATAGATGAGCGCCACCGCCAGCACCAGCCCGATGCCGAGCCCAGTGAAGCTGGAGTGCATCGTGTCCGCCTGGCCGCGCAGCATGATGAAGCTTCCCTTCGGCAGCTCCTTTTTCGCCTCTTCGATGAGGGGCTTGATGTCTCGCAGCACGCCGCCCAGGTCGCGGCCGCTCACGCCGCCAAAGACATCGATTACCGGCATCACATTGTAATGGGAAAAGATGGGCGATCCGCTCGCGCGCTCGAAGGAGGCGAGGTTGGCAAGAATCTGGGCGTCGTTTTTGCCGGGCCGGTTGGCGCTTACCGGGATCGCATTGAGCGCGGCGAGCGAATCCATCGGATACTCCGGCACCCTGATGTTCACGAGGTACTGGATGCCGTTTTTCGGGTTGAGCCAGTAGTTGGGCTGCACCTGGCTGCTGCCGCTAAGGCTCAGCAGCACCGAGTTGGCCACGTCGCGCTCGGTAAGGCCGATCTGCGACGCCTTGGTGCGGTCGACGGCGAAGTGGAGCTCGGGCTGGTCGGCCGGCTGCTGCACGCGCACGTCCACGGCGCCAGGGACCCGGCGGATTTTCTCGACGAGGCTTGCCGCGATGGCCCGGCTTTTGTCGCGGTCCCGGCCCACGATCTGGATATCGAAGGGAGCCGGCAGCCCGAAATTGATCGTCTGGTTCACGATATCGGCGGGCAGAAAATAGAAGGTCGTTCCCGGAAAATCGCGGTTGAGCCGGGTGCGCAGGCGGCGCACGTAACCGTCGGTGGGCCGGTGGCCGTGGTTCAGAGAAACGAGAATGTCCGCATCGCCGGTTCCCGTGAGACCATTGTCGATGTAGGTGAGCGGAATGCCGCCGCTGGGGATGCCGATGTTATCGAGCATGCCGCCAAGCTCCGCGGCCGGGATTTCCTCTCGGATCACGGCCTCGATCCGGTCCACGAGCCGGGTGGTTTCCTCGATGCGCGTCCCGCTGTGGGCGCGAACGTGCAGCCGGAACTGGCCCGCATCGACCGACGGGAAGAAGTCCTGGCCGAGCTGCGGGATGAGCAGCCAGGTGCCGACGCAAAACGCCAGGAAGAGGATCACAAAGACGACGCGATGCGCCAGCACCGTGCCCAGAAGCTTGCGGTAGCCTTCCCGGAATCGGGCGAAGCCGCGCTCGAAACGGATTTGCAGCGCCACAAACGGACGCAGCCACAGCGAAACCGTAGCCGGGATCGGCAGCGTGGCCGCGATACTCGATGTTGCGGTAGAACCACATGACCAGGGTCGGAATCAGCGTTCGCGAGAGCACATAGCTTGCCAGCATGGCGAAGACGACCGCTTCGGCCAGGGGCACGAAGAGATAGCGCGCAACTCCGGTGAGGAAAAACATCGGCACGAACACAATGCAGATGCAAAGCGTCGAGACGAACGCCGGCAGGGCGATTTCCTGCGCCCCGTCGAGGATCGCCTGGACGTTGGGCTTGCCCAGCGCCATCTGGCGGTGAACGTTTTCGATTTCAACCGTCGCATCGTCCACGAGAATGCCGACGGCCAACGCCAGACCGCCGAGCGTCATGAGGTTGATGGTCTCGCCCAGGGCGCTGAGCAGGGCAAGGGAGGTGAGCACCGAAAGAGGAATCGAGAGGGCGATGATGAAGGTGCTCCGCCAGGAGCCGAGAAAGAGCAGAATCATCACCGCCGTCAGCGCCGCAGCGATCACGCCCTCCTTTACCACGCCGTTCACGGCCGCGCGGACGAAGAGCGATTGGTCGGCGAATTCCTTTACCTCCAGCTCGGGCGGGAGGCCGCTCAGAATCCGCGGCATGGCCTTTTTCACGCCGTCCACGACACGAGGGTCGATGCCGCGCCGCTCTTGAGGATGGTGAGCAGCACGCCGCGCACGCCGTCCAGCCGGACGACGTTTTGCTGCGGCTGATAGCCGTCATGCACCTGCGCCACGTCGCCGACGCGGATCACGGCGCCGTTTACGGTCTTGACGGGCAGGTCGTTCAGAGCCGTCGAGCACCGCCGGATTGCTGTTCAGCGAAATATTGTATTCCGTGGGACCGATTTTGGCCGTGCCGCTGGGAAGGACGAAGTTCTGGGCATTGAAGGCGTTGACGACATCCTGCGGGGCCAGGTTCTTCGCCTGGAGGGCCGCAAGATCGATATCGACGGCCACAACCCGCGCCTTCCCGCCGTACGGATACGGCACCGAGGCGCCCCGCACGGTCGAAAGGCCGACCTTGACCCGGTTCATCGCCATGTCCTGCAGTTCCTGCTCCGAGAATTTCTTGCTGGCCAGGCTGTACTGGAGGATCGGGACGGTTGAGGCATTGTAGCGGATGATGAACGGCGGGGTGATGCCGGGCGGGAGGAAACGCAGAACCGTCTGCCCGCTGGCCGTGATCTGCGCCACCCCATCGGAGACCGAGGCGCCGGGCTGGAGAAACACCTTGATCACGCCGGCGCCGTTGTAGGCGGTGGACTCGATATGCTCGATATCGTTGACCAGGGTGCTGATCATGCGCTCATGGTTGTAGATGATGCGCTCCTCCACCTCCTGGGCGCTCAGGCCGTTATACACCCAGACCACGCTCACGACCGGGATGTTGATCTCCGGGAAGATGTCCGTCGGCGTGCGCAAGCAGCACGAAAGGAGTCAGCAACAAAAGCACCAGCGCCGCCACCACGAAGGTGTAGGGCCGGCGTAACGCGAGTCGAACAATCCACATGGTTCACTTCCTTCTGAAAACATTCCTAAAAAGCAAATGCCGAAATTGCGGTTCCCGCAAGAACCACCCACAAGATATCCAGCTTGAAAACCAGAGCGGCAAAGGCCGCAGCCGCAAGGGCCAGGTGGGGCCAGTCCCAGTGGACGTTCAGGGCAAACCGGATGGTGACGGTAAAAAGCAGCCCCACAAAAGAGCAAAGGATGCCGCCGATGGCCCTGGTAAACCATGGTGATGAGCGCACCCTGTCAAACCAGGGGGCGACACCGACCAGAATCAGGAAAGAAGGGAGAAAGATGGCAATGGTGGCAATGAGCGCCCCAAGGAGGCCATGCACCAGGTAGCCCACAAAGGTTGCCGTGATCACGATGGGGCCGGGGGTAAACTGCCCGAGAACGATTCCGTTCAGAAATGTCGGACCATCCATCCAGGAGCGGACCTCGACGATTTCATGGAACATGAGGGGAACCGAGGCAAACCCTCCGCCAAAGGCGATGAGATCGATCTTGGACATGAGCACGGCAAGATGGAAGAGCTCCTTTCGGAAGAAAAAGAGCAGGGCAAGACCTGCGGCGGAAGCGAGGAGAAAGAGCAGCAGCGGGATGGTCGTGTGCGGCATGTTGGCCTGAATGCGGAGCGCTGCGAGCGACAGGTTGCCTGCCGTTGAGGAGCATTCCGAGAAGGGCCGCCAGGATGATGATGAGAACCGGGTTTGCCATGAGCCAGAAAAGCCCTGCCGCAACAAGGGCGATCAGCACGCTCTTCCAGCTCTTGAGGGAAGTCTTTCCGAAGGATAGGGTCGCGTTGGCCACAACGGCCACAATGACGGCCTGAAGGCCGCTGAAGACCGAAATCACGGCCGGAAGCTCATGGGTGCGCGCGTAGGCAAAGGAGAGCGCCAGCATGAGAAGAAACGCCGGAAGGCCAAAGCCGATGTAGCTTACCATCGCCCCGCGCACTCCCCGGACTTTCAAGCCGATGTAGGCGGCCATCTGCATGACGGTCGCCCCGGGAATCGTCTGGCAGAGGGCCACGCCGTCCTGAAAGGACTCGCCGTCAAGCCATTGCTTCTGCCCGACGGCCATCTTGCGGATGTAGGCGATCATGGCGGGACCGCCGAAGGCGGTGATCCCCATCCTCAGAAAAGAACCAAACAACTGGCTCAGTGACGGGTCATGATGCGCGTGATGAGCTTGAACTGTTTCCGCGTGGGGAGCACCTCATTCATTTCTTGCTTTCTCCCGGCTGGCCGTGTTCGAAGGATCTCATCCAGGGAGGGCATGCCTGGACACTGGTTTCAATGCGCGCCTTAATGAGCTGGAAAAAGCGGGTCCGCTGTTCAGGGGTCAAGAAGGAACTTGCCTGTCAAGAAAATGGACGATGACCCGATCCTGAACTGCTCCTTGAAGGCGTTGGATCTCTTCCTGTTTTCTTTCGATGGCCTGCTGGTTGGGCGGAAGGGTGTCGAGCGCTTCACGAACCTGGGTTCTGCGCTCTTTTTCGATGAGACTTTCGGTGGGACCGAGCGATGGGTCCGGCACATCGGGAATGTCGTCGATACTGGTGAGTTGTTTTTTGCGGGTGCGGTCAATGCACAGGCGGGTCAGGATGCTATAGAAATAGGTGCGGAAAGTCGCCGTCGGCCGATAGCGCCGGGCGGCCTCCAAAATTTTGAGAAAGGACTCCTGGGCAACGTCCTCGGATTCCATTGAGTCACCTAGGAACCGATAGGCTGTTTTCCAGGCAAGACCCTGATAGCGCAAAACGAGCTCGTTAAACGCATCGAGGTCCCCTCGCGCAACCTTTTGAATCAACTGTTCATCGGTGACCTCTTTCACATCCACTTTCGTCAGCTATGACATTTGGAGTTGACAATCGGGGTGTCATACGGAGTTGCAATCAATTGACCACTGTTTGTCATGTCGAGCGTAGCGAGACATCCTGCGATGATTTGTCCTCTCTCCCTGCCCTTTCCGCCAACGGACGAGAGGCCAAGAAACAGGCTGCGAACTTACGCCAATATATGCTCACAGCGAACCAAGAGAAAGTTCTCGAATGAGGAAGGGGGCCGTTCCTAATGCTTTGATCTCGCTATCCCCTGCTCTGCAGAGATTGCCGGTACTTGCCCAGGGCCATGAGAGGAAAACAATTGCGGTAATCGTGATAGCGTATGAAGAAGTGTTTAGGAAAGCCGGTCCCGGTGAAATATAGCTCTTCCCAGGAACCATCCGGCCGTTGTTCTTCCAGAAGGTACCGGATGCCGCGGCGCACTTCCCGACAATCGGTCTCGCCGCCCTCGATGAGCCCCATGAGCGCCCAGGCGGTTTGCGAAGCCGTGCTGGGCCCTCTGCCGCGAAGCTCCGGACGGCTGTAGGATCCACAGGTTTCTCCCCACCCGCCATCACCATTCTGATGGTCCTTGAGCCACTGCAAAGATTGCTGGATATAGCGCTCCTTGGGATTCTCGCCGATGCGGATGAGACCTCGCAGAACACTCCAAGTACCGTAGATGTAGTTCACACCCCAGCGTCCCCACCAGCACCCGTCTTTTTCCTGACAATCGAGGATGAACCGAACGCCAAGGTGCGCCCGCCGGTGGGAACGATCGTAACCGCAGTCCCCCATGATTTCCAGCATCCGGCCAGTGACATCGGCTGTGGGAAAATCGACCATGGCTCCGTGATCGGCAAAGGGGATCCAGTTCAAGAAGGTCAACGTGTTGTCTTTATCGAACGCCGCCCAACCACCGGACTGGCTCTGCATACTCAAGCACCAATCTAAACCGCGTTTTCTGACTTCTTCGAGGGCGCAATGATGGTCCGAACGCAAGCGCTGCAGCACCATAAGCACCACGGCGGAATCGTCCACGTCGGGATATTGGCTGTTGTTGAATTCGAAGGCCCATCCGCCGGGTGGGCAGCAATTCTTGATCTGCCAGTCGCCGCCGGTGGTCACCTGATTTGCAATAAGCCAGTCGGCCGCCTTGCGGATAGCCGGATGCTCCGCCGGCAGCCCCGCATCCAGAAGCGCCAGGGCATTGAGTGCGGTATCCCAGACTGGAGACACACAAGCCTGCAGGCGCAAACCCTCGTCATCGTCGATACAAAACTTCTCCAGGGCCTCCAGACCCTTGGCCATCAGGGGATGGTCCAGCGGATAACCGAGGTAATGTAAGGCAAGGATGGCGTTGACCATCGCCGGCTGGATGCCGCCCCAGTCGCCGCTGTATTCCTGACGTTCCACAATCCACTCTTCGGCGACACGCATGGCCTTGGCGCGGAAACCGCGGAGCGGATGCTTTTCATAGAACTTCAACACCCGGTCTATCAGATAGAAGAGCTTGTGCAGGGGTGAACCCTGATAGACGGAACAAGGGCGGTCTTCCACCAAATACAATTCTGGAATGGCCAAGTGGGGCGGCAATATCATGGCGGGCCGAATAGCCATGGTGATACCTAGCGGTACCACGGTGCTCCGCGCCCAACTCGAGAATTCATAGATATTCAATGGCGCATGGGTGGGCGCCAGGACCATTTCCACGGGCATGGAAGGGACTTTGTCCCAATCGTACTGACCAAAAAGCGCCAACCAGATCTTGGTAAAAACCCGGGTGGCCTCGATGCCGCCGCCCGCTATGACAAAGTCTCTGGCCTTACGCAAACGCGGTGAATTGGGATCTTCCCCGGCCAGTTTGAGGGCAAAGTAAGCCTCGACGGTAGTGCTTAGGTCCCCGCCGTCCTCGTAGTAGAGCCCCCAGTGACCCTCGGCATGCTGCTGATGATAGAGGTGCCGTACCATGCGGCTTTCGCGTTCACGGTCCACGCACCCAAGAAGGTGAAATAACATCAAGTATTCGGCCGTGATGGTCACATTGGATTCCAGTTCCAACCACCAATAACCATCGGGATGTTGTGTTTGCAGCAAATAGTCACAGGAGCGGGCAATGGCATCGTCGAGTCGGTTTCGCCAACCCTTCTGAATAGCGAGGTGGGGTCTCGCAGCAGGCTCGGATTGCGAGTCGTCGGCCTTAACGAGACCTTTGGCAAGAGAGTAGCACGTCCGTAACAACTTCGCCGGTTCTCCTTGTTCCTTTGATATCATGCCACCACCCACCATAGCGCAAACGTAATATGGCCATTGCTCTGAACGCCATTCAACCTTAAACTGGTAATGTTAAAGAATTCGTTGGGGATGTCAAAAGATTTCTGCATTGCCGGTCGGCTCTAGCCTGGTTTTAGATCCGTGAGGACGCCAGATAGTCGGGGCGTCAACGGGAAAGGGTCCCCTCCCCTGCGCTTTGCCCTCTGACGCTCGAACGGGGTTTCCCGAGGTTTCGTATGCCATGATGCAAATTGCCGTCCTTGCCGCCATACCGCAAGAATACCACCGGTTTCAGAAACAACTGGGAAAGTGGCGCCAACTGGCCCGAAAACCGTTTGCAGTCTGGCTCCATCGTTTACCCCACAAGGAGGTGTTCCTGGTGGAAACCGGCATAGGAAACCAACCGGCAGTACAAGCCGCCGAATACGTGATTTCCAGGTCTCCCATCGATCTCCTTATGTCTGTTGGCTTCGCGGGAAGCCTGGTGCCCGGCTTGCATGTAGGCGAGCTGGTATGGTCCCAGGAATTGGCCGTTTGGGATACGGCGCATGGCGCTTCCCCACTGGTGCGGTTCCGTTCCAGACATGCCCCGCATCTGGAGGTCTTCCGTGAAATCCATGGAATCCGGCCGGCGCGCTTCCTCACCCTGGATCAGCCGCGACCAAAGACCATGCTCATCAAGCATCTCGGTGATTTCCCCACGGTGGTCGATATGGAGAGTGCACCGTTGGCGGCCCTGGCCCACCGCCATAGGGTCCCTTTCCTGGGATTGCGCGCCATCAGTGATGAACTGACCAACGAAATCGACTGGGATTTGAGTTCCATTCTGGATAAATCCGGCAAGGTCCGCGTCACTAAAGTGATGTCCACGGTTTTCAAGAGGCCGGGTCTGGTGGCGTCCTTTCATGGCCTCTGGCGCAACTCCCTGGTGGCTGGCCGCAATCTGGCCCAGACGCTGACGGCGTTGTTGCTGTTGCCGGAGCAGAATCTCCAGGCCCTGACCCGACAGTTGCACCTCCTACCCATGCCCGAGACAGCCGCAGAGTCGCTCGAGACTGAGGGAATTGGGCCAGGTGGCGCTGAACCATCGCCGCCGTGAGATGCTCCAGTTTGTAGAACGTCATGAAAAGCGTGAGGACCAGGAACACCCCCACCAACAGGACCCCAACCAGCCCCAGTAAGAGCTCCCCAATCCAAAAGGTCACCGTTAGGTTGAAAACCAGCACCGCCAGAAACAGAACCGGCCCCAACAGACCGATGCCGGGAATTCGGCGCAACGGTTGCGAACCTCGACCCTCCAGCGCCGGCCAGCGGTCCAGGACCTGCAAAGTCACCACCAGCACCAGGCCCACTACAAACCAGCCATAAAAATTGCTCATGGGTACGCCAAAGTAGATCCCCATCTCCCGATAGCCATAGATCTGGCCCAGGAACCAGCGGTAGCCTTGCAGAGCCACCGGATCGATGATGATATCCAGAAACATAAAAAGGAATGCGCCCAGCACCAGGGTACGCCACGAACGCCGCAGTTCACGGGTTTCGAGAATGAACAACTCGCCCCCACACCGCGCCACAGGACTCAACAGAAAGAGCGCCGTGGCATAACTGCAGTAGGACAGAAACACGTAGGAAAGGGAATCCATGAAGGGGACCCCGGCCACCCACAACTCGCGGCCCACCGTCGCCGGAATGTAGTAATAGTCGCCGTAGGGAAAACCCCAGTGGATGGATGAGAACTCCGAGAGCCACGCCAGGCAATAGCCGATGGGCACATAAGCCAGGGTCCTGCGCCAGCCCAGATGATGGCCGGCTGCCATCAGGAAAACCAGCAGGAAGGAAACAACATAGGGGCGCAGCAAGACGGTGCCCCACAGGAGTCGCAACCACTCAGGCATACAGGTTCCACCGGAGCATGCGCAGCAGGTTCTGGCCGTTCATGCTGCGGACGATGGTCGGCTCATAACCGCAGTGCACCATACACTGCTCACAGCGAGGATCACGACCGGAGGCATAGTGATCCCAGTCGGTTTGCGCCATGAATTCCGCGTAGCTGTCAAAGTGGGTGTCGGTGATGAGATAGCAGGGTGATTTCCAGCCGCGCGGGTTGCGGGTGGGGTTGCCCCAGGGGGTGCAATCCAGCTCAAGGTGGCCGGCGAGAAAATCCAGGTAAATAGGGTTGCTGATCAGCGGGAAACGATGGCTCCAATATCGAATGCGCCGGAACTTTTCCATGATTTCCTGGCGGGTCAGGAAAATCTCGCCCTTCAAGTCCACATAGCTAAACCCGGGGGCCACCAGGATGCCGTCAACACCGACGGCGGCGAGCTGGGTAAAAAGCTCTTCCAAATCGTCCACATCGGTTTCCCGGTAGACGGTGGTGTTGGTGCTGACGCGAAAACCCCGCTGCTTGGCGGCACGGACGGCGGCCAACGCCTTCTGGAACCCGCCCCGACGGCCGATAATCTCGTCGTGGACCGTCTCGGTGCCGTCGAAGTGAACATTCCAGGTGAACCTCGAACTGGGCTGGAAACGATCAAGGTTGTCTTCCAACAGGAGACCGTTGGTGCAGAAATAAATGTGTTTGCCACGGGCCAGGACTGCTCTCACCAGGTCGTCGACACGCGAATACAGCAATAGGTTCACCGCCGGTGATGGTCACCACCGGGGGGCCCGATTCGTCCACCGCCTGCAGGCAGTCTTCGAGGGTCATCTCCTGGTCGAGGGTATCATGATATTCGCGAATCCGGCCGCAACCGGCACAGCTCAGATTGCAGCGGTGGGTGGGCTCCAGCATGAGTACCAGAGGGAACACTTTGCGCCCGGTCATCATGTTCTTCATCAGATAACTGGTCATGGATACATAGAGGCTGAGAGGGAAACGCATTCCTTGTCTCTTTCTACCTTTTCACATAACCGTTGGCTTCATACCATGTAACAGCCTCCCGCAACGCTTCTTTCACCGGCGTCTGCGGCAAGCCCAGTTCCCGCAATGCTTTACCGGAGTCAAAGAACATCCGGCGATGGGCCATCTTGACCCCTTCCAGCGGAATCCGCGGTGCCGTCCCGGTCACCCAGGAATAGGCGGCATTGGCATAGGCCAGCAACAGTACCAGGGAGTGCGGCAAACGCACGCGGGGCGCCGGGATTCCGGATATTTCCGCCAACAACCGGAAAATCTGGGTCAGGGTCAGATTGGAATTCCCCAGGATGTACTTGTCTCCGATACGGCCTTTTTCGTAGGCCAGCAGATGCCCCCAGGCCACATCGCGGACATCCACAAGATTGAGACCGGTGTCCACGTAGGCAGGCATGCGGCGGTTGAGGTAGTCCACGATGATCTTACCGGTGGGAGTCGGTTTGTGATCCCCCGGCCCTACCGGAGTGCTGGGATGCACCATCACCAGGGGCAAACCTCGGGCCACAAATCCTTCGGCCTGCCGCTCAGCCAGAAACTTGGAGCGTTTGTAATGGCCCACCATATCTTCGAGCTGGACGGGGGTGCTTTCATCGGCCGGGGTGCCGTCGGCATGGAGCCCCAGCGCCCCGACACTGCTGGTGTAGACCACCCGTTCGACACCTAGTGCCAACGCCGCTTCCAACACATGCACGGTGCCGTTCACATTGGTTGCATAGATGTCAGCCGGTCGAGGAGCCCACAAACGGTAGTCGGCGGCCACATGGAACACCGCGTGGCAACCGGACATGGCGCTGCGCACCGAATCCGGATCGCGTAGGTCGCCCTCCCGCCAGTCCAATTCGGCATCGGTCAGGAAGGGGTTGTCAGCACCGCGACGACGCAAGGCTCGCACCGTCCAGCCTTGCTCCAGCAGGAGCCACGCTACGTGCCCGCCGACAAACCCCGTAGCCCCCGTAACCAGGGCAACCCCCATACTCATCCGCCTGCTGTCCCCTTACACCTTCCACCTTCGATAATGGCGTAACCCGCCTCTCCGAGATCGGCTCTTGCAGAAGGACCCCCACACCCGACGCTTTTTCATTTGCCAGAAGTGGCTCCCCTATATCAGAATTACCGGGGCTATGCAATAATCCGCCCCTAGAGCAGCACCGATGGTTCTTGGAGGCCGGTCGTGGTGAACGGCGGCCCGCAGCCCCTCACCGAACGGCATAGCCGTACCAAGCATCTCAAGCGTGCCCCCGGCGCCTTGGCGAGAAAGGAACAACCCTGCTACCGATAATCCACGGAACTCCTCCTTACAGCCCGGTTTGCGTCTATCACGCCTGCTTTCCCCATGTGCCCAGCGATGTGGAGCAGAACTTACATAATATCACACCCTCCAATCTTCATGACCACCTGTCTTATCTACAGAAGAACTACCGGCTGGTGTGTGTGGATGAGATGGTCGAGTGTCGTCATTCCGGTAGGGTGGCAGCTATCACTTTTGACGACGGATACAAATCGGTTATCAGTGATGCTCTGCCGGTGCTCACTGATCTAGACATACCCTTTACCATTTTTATAAACAGTGCATCTTTCGACAAGCGTATCTTTTGGCGTGATAAGATACGCTATATCATTAATCATGATCTTGCGGACCCGTGCGAAGAATTCCTACGGAGAACCTCTAAGATACCTGGCATGTCATTCTATCGATATACCAAACATCCTAATAACAACAGCAGAGTGGTTGACCAAGAAATAACTGAGTTCCTTCAAAGCCGTGGAGAAGACCTTAGTAGCAACCAGTACTGTTTCGATGATATTTGGTATTTATTGGATCATCCGCTCATCTCCTATGGCAATCACTCTCACAATCACTACGTATTGTCTTCTTTATCCCCCGAAGAGCAATTCCAGGAAATCCATCGTACTCAGCAGTTCCTCGAATCCATTCCCAACATTCGGATCAGCCGCCTGTTCGCGCTACCCTTTGGCGACCTTCGCGACTATGACCGGCACACCCTCGCGATCTTGAAGGAACTGGGGTACAATGGCGTGCTCTTGAGCAGGCAGCGGTTGGACTGCGAACCGATTCAGCACCAAGATCTTGCCGTGATCGAGCGCATCATGCCCCGTGGTTCGGACATCGAGCAAGACTTGGTCGGCTTTCCCAAAGCCCAGCCCCATGACATCGGGTAAACACACCAGGTCTGCCCATCGACCTTCCTGGGCGGACCATCCGAAGCAGCTCCTTCTTTGCACTCTGCTGAACCCGGCAAATGGTAATGGTATTGTCCCCTGAGAACGTACTGGAAGATGGTCTGTTCAGCATCCCCTCCACCCTCTCCAGCATCATTCCAACACCGATGAATGGTTCGACGGTGGGTCGCGTTGACGAAGCGGTCGATTATTTCTTGAGCTTGGCGATCATCTCCTCGACTTCTTCATAACCCTCCTTATAGAACTTCTCTTCCTCAGGATCCAACTCCCGCAACAGACGAAGGAATTCCCCCGCATGCTCCTTTTCCTCATTGGCAATATCCATGAGGACTTCCTTCGCAAGCGGGTTATCCGTGCTCTCGGCGGTCTGTTGATAAAGCTGGATGGCTTCGTACTCGGCAGCAACCATGAAGCGGATGGCACGCACCAGTTCCTCGTGGGTAAGCTTTCGATCGCTTTTCAGCACTGCAAATGGATTACAGAACTCCGGCATGTTTGCCTCCTTTCAGTTGGAAACCTGTCATAAATCCCCATTACGCTTGCGGGCCGGCTTTGGTAATGGTTTGGTTTTCGCGCGCGTGGAACCCGATCGCTTTCCTTCTGGGCAACGGTCTTGCTGCCGTTTTTTCTGTTGTGGTGTGACGATGCCGCGTCTTCTTGAGTGAGCTCGAACCCTGCCATGCGGAAGAAAGCAGGGCAGTCCCGGCCCGTCTCGATCCGAGCTATTTGGGGGATTCCACGTGCTGGCAAGAGCAGAAGCTATTGCCCAACCTTCCAAAGATGTCCGACTGAAAGATCCCCGCAAAGGGGCCTTTGATTACCGAGGTGGTGGTCCCATTCCAGGCCCTCCAAGTGGGCCTGCCATCTCGCGCCGAAGTACCTCACTGATCTCCGAACCAAGCTTCCATTCCGGTTCGCCGGCACGCCCCTTGTCTGCCACAAACTTGTTCCCGTAGTTCTTCTCCAGCTGTTTAACGAATTCCTCGGCTTTTTCCATACGTCCTTCACGGATGTACTGGTGAGTCAGGTATATGAGGATCGCGGGATAGGCTTCAATACCCATATCCGTCACAATTCGCTGAAACTTTGGCTGCTTCGAAAGCATATCAAAGTAGAACTCCACATCCGCAGTCTTCATGCGCATAGCAGACTCTAAGGCACGTTCACCAATCACCATTCCCGTCGCGTTGGCTTCTGGATACTCATCAATCAGTTTGGAAAACGCTTGCTCACTCTTGACGCGCTCCGTCGGGTTTGCCTCACTTCGGTCACGCGCCCGCGCCTGCTGATAAAGATGACCGACCGCTTCGCCATACTTTTCCCGGTCTTCTCTGTGAAGAGATTTGTTGATTGCCAAAAAAAGCACCTGTTGATCGTCCGCTTGCCCTTTTACACTGGTCCTCGGATCCGCGGGCGGGGTGGGCCGGCCAGCTGCCAGTCGACTATCCAGTTCTGCCACCCTGGCATCAAGTAACTTGATCCGGTGCCCCATCCTGATCGTCAACGCAAACACGATCAACAGCAACACCATGAAAACCGCCAGTATCAGGCGTATCTTCGAATCGGTCATGATCGTCGTTCTCCTTCCATCGGGTTAGATCCGGGCCAGAACGCCCCGCAACACCATTGGCGCAAGTTCCAGTCACACCCATGCCAAATTGGGCTCGCATTGACCGACACGTGCGCGAATCCGTACGTAGCAATCTGCGTGCTATGGGTGGCGTCTAACCAAAGTGGACTGACATGGCCAGGTCCAAACAGAAGCACAATTCAAACGGCAATGCCCTCCAAAGCACCTTCGCCTTTGGGCTCGTAATGATAGAGTACAGCATTCACTCTCTGCGCCACAGTCAAGGATCTGCAGGCCGAGGAGCCAGCGTCATAGCGATAGTCGCGCTGGCGGGCCTGCCTTCGGCAGCTTGGGAAGTCTTTAGGGACTCCGCCTTCTTGAATACCAGAATGTACCTCTGTGGAATGAATTGGCCAAAAGAATCAAGCTCAAAACCGTACTGCTTCAATTGGGCGATGATCAACTCCTTGGCAATTCCCGGCCCATAGTAGGGATTCTCATTCTCCGCCAGCAAGCTGTTGTCCACAATGATAAGCCGCCCATCTTTGCGCAGGCCCTTTCTGATGCTCTCAATGAACTGATCCTTCACATACTCCATGGAGGTAATATAGATCGCGTGGTAGAGAGAGCACAGAAACGCCACATCGAAACTTTCAGCTGGCATGGAGATGTCGTTCCCCTTGGAATGGACCGGGGCGATGTTCTCTATGCCGTACTTGCTGGCCACTGAGGTCACGTAGTCCAGGTACTCCTTCGTGGTGTCAATCGCGTACACCCGCCCGCTCTTGCCGACCAGGTCAGCAAATTTGAAAGTATAGTATCCAGGTCCGGAGCCAATGTCCGCCACAACTTCTCCCGGCTTGATCTGAACAAAATCCAGAATGCGACTCGTCTTCTCCCAATCTTCGCGCCGAGGGTTGTTGAACGCGATGAAGTCGCCCCAAGCCGTAATCTGATCTTCACTGACTTCGGTCTTCTTTTCCTCCATCGGAATAGCCCGGTGACGCTTTTTGTGCTCACCTGCCTTTTCGGGTTGCTGATCCATGTCAATGCCCAGCTCTTCAAGATAGTATTTGTTTTTCACGTACTTCTTGAGCAGGGCGAAGTCATCCCCTGAAAGATAGTTGAAATACTCGGCAGTCGTCTTGTCCTCCAGCATGCGCTTCCGTTGGTCTTCAGGAGCACGCAGGTATTCGCAAAACCACTGAAAGGCTGTGTACTCATCGCCGTATCGTTCCTGGGGGATAAGCCCGTCATACACTTTGATGGTTTCCTGCAACGCGGCTGGATCCTTCGACCTCAAGGTGTTCAGGAAAAGGCTTGCTGCCTTTCTACCGCGTTCCGTAAACCCTGGAGAGGTTGCGGTCTTGAGGCAACGCACCAGCGAGGCCTTCGATGTAATAAGGATGCGCTCGGGATCGAGTGCGTCAAATTGGCAATAGCCAGCAGACGGCGGCAGCTTGTTCTTGTCGCGAACTACGATGCCCTCGGTCGGAAACGGCTTTGCTGATGGTTTCGAGCCTTCCCCACGCGACTTGTCAAACTCGGGGTCCAGCTTGAAGACGAGAACATAGCGTTGCGGGATGAACTGATGGGTGGCGACCAATTTGAACCCGTGATGCTTCAGTTGGGTGACGATGAGGTCCCTGGCGATGTATGGACCGTGATACGGCAGCGTCTTATCATACACGAGATCATTGTCTATGACCACGAAGGTCCCGTCGCTTTTGAGGCAGTTGCGGATGCTAGCGATGAACCCGTCTTTTTCGCTGTCCGTCGACGTCGTGTAGATGATATGGTAAAGAGAGCACATGAAGGCACAGTCGACCTTGTCAGTCACCCCGATGTCGGTGATATCAGGCTCAACGATTTCGATATTCGTTATCCCCAGCTTCTTTGCCAAACCCGACACGTAGTCGTTGTGCATGTCGTTATTGTCGAGTGCATATACCCGCCCGGTTTCACCAACGATCTCGGCAAACTTGAACGTATAGTAGCCAGGACCGCTGCCGATATCCGCGATCTTGTCGCCCTTCTTTAGGTTGAGCACTTCGAGGATTTTGCTACTCTTCTCCCACGTCTCCCTACGAGGGTTGGCAAAAAGGACGAAATCCTCCATGAAACGGTATCGTTGCGCGGACTTTGCGCTGACTTGTCCAGTGAACCCCTCGAGGTGGTACTTGACCTTGAGGAATTCTTTGAGAACGGCGTAGTTATTCTCGGCAAGGTGCGCGTAGAAGCTCTCGTTAAACCTGGTATTCAGTAACTGCTCTTTTTCCTCCTTGGGAGCTAAAAGGTATTCACAGAACCACTGTAGTGCCGTGTACTCGCCGCCGAAGTTCTCGTTGGGGATGATCCCCTTGTAGATTTCGATGGCGGCTCTGGCAGACTCCATATCGTCTTTCTCAAGAGCATTGAGGATATATTGAGCGGCCCTCTTGCCCGATTCGGTGATATCAAACGAATCAAGGCTTCCCAGATGGATGAGGGAATCCTTGGAGGTCACGCGTACATAATCAGCGCGTTCGGACTCAGGGCCTGCAGCCCATACCATGTCGCCAATGGCGATGGCCGGCAGTATGCTGCCAACCAGTACGGCAGCAACTTTCCAGATGAGGTTCCTCACGAAACGATGCACCATGATTCGGCTCCTAGTAGTGGGGGCAGGTCTCGATCACACCCCGGGGCCCGGGCTCCGCACAGTAGCGAAGATAGTGTGACAGGTAAATGACTTACGGGCCGACACGATATTAGAATGCCAAGGTTCTGTCAAAGGGAGATTGCCCGACCGGGACTTCGACGTCGTCAATTGCCTAAGGGGCAACTCGTCGATAGCAAATGGGTGACCGGGATCAAGAGGGGTGCCTGCGATGATCCCGGTGGAGAGAGTTTTGCGCAGGCCACGGACGTTGTTAAGCTCTTTTTCGGCAGAGTGATTTGGGTCTCTTGAGAAATTGAAGACCCCGTCAGGCTTGGCATGATGCCGAAAATGTGCCTAATCTAGCCTGTAAGGAGAACGTCCACGATTCATCTTCGGTTGATCGATCCGCAACGATGAAGAGCTTCTGCAAGAGCCCAGTCGAACTGAACCGCCGATCAGCATGGGGATTTCTTGTAGGTCAAAAGATGGACATGGGCGTAGAGCGTCGCGCCTGATTGGCTACATTATGCAAACTTATCGCCATCGGCGCGAGGATGGAGTGGAGCGGGGGATGAGAGCTGGGGTTGTGTGCGTTATGGATAACGTCAAGGCGATGTTCCAAAGAGATGTTCAGCGAATATGATCTGCTGATAGGTGGGTACAGCCAAACACCTTCAAATTGGGCAAAGGTGCTCCTCGTAGAACCGAAAAACTGAACATGACTTGGGACCTAGGGGTTGGTATGGTATTTGGTACGGCGTGTATTGTTGCGGTTGTCACAGAGAGGAATTCAGTTGGGCCGTCTGGGAACCAAGCCTATGATTCGGATATGTTGTCCCCCTATTTGGGAGGTGGAAAACGCCATGTAGGAGAGAGAAAACAGTGTATTAACGTGAGCTTGCCCTCAGATCCAGCTTACTTAAGTTCACATGTCGGCACGAACATTCGATTGTATTCCGCCCGCATGCGGGTAGCACGTTCGGAGTATTCCAGAGGCGTCTCGTTCGGAGGTGGTGGCCACGAGAAATCTTTGCCTTCGCACTTGCGAGCGGCCGCCCAACAGACAAGGCTGCGAGCGTTATGGCTGTAACCGCCAAGCATTCGAAATTTGGCGCGCATCTCCTTGTTGCTGGCCTCCGCCTTGAGCCGCTCTTTCGCCGGATCGAATGTCTCCCGAAAAATGAGAGTGCCGTCGGGGGCAACAATAGTCGACTCAACTCTGAAAGAGACCATGTCTTCCGCTCCACACACAACCCTCTCGCGGTCAATCGAGTGACTGCCGTCCGGGATTGTTACACCCGGGTGGGCTGCGCGCCAGGACATCAAATAACCTGGCGCACTTGGCCATAGGATCTGCGCCTCGATTTCATCGCCTGTCTGACGCATGGTACCGATGTCGACCCGCGCATTGATCAGTGCAAATGCTGGATCTGGATTGGAGTCAACCCAAAATGGGGTACCTGCACACAATCACTGATGCTGGTGCAAAAGTCACGGGTTCGGCATGGGCCGTACTACGGTGCCACCAACGCCAAGGCGGACAACACGAAACTCACATAATTCTTAAGCGTCATCTCGAACCTCCCCAGTCGCGAAAAGCCGGAACCTGAAAGTTGATGGCCTACGAACAAAATACTTTGTCTATCTCATTCCAGTGAGTCTTCCCCAAGTTATGCGGCAAGTATCCCGATATGCTTTGTCGAGTTTTTAGCAATGGTGGCGCGTTAACACCAGATAGCAGCTTCGATGGCTGAGGAAATCTCACCAGGAGACGCTGGGCCACTCAGTTCAGCGTGAGCGCAAGAACCTGGCAATATCGAACATGAGCACACCCTGTGTTCGTTTCACATTGTGCGACCCTTCGCTCCTGCCGTCGCGCTCCCGGCCACAGGGATTATGGCACGGTAATTGTTGCGCCCGCCTTGAGGGGTTTATCCGGTTCACATGGTTGGTCAAACACGGAGCCCACGAAGGTACACCAGCGCCAGTATTTGAGCTCGTCCTTGTTGTAGCGGACTTGTAGTCTCCGATCGAGGGCGTACATCTGGGTATTCGAACCACCGTCTTTTGTATACTTGAGGACGAGTTGCAGCGATTTTCCCGAAGATGTTTCGCCAGCCGACTTCCGCACGAAAGTCGTTATGGCGTTGTAGGGCGGCTTCTGGCCAATATCGATGGGCGGCTCCTGGGCCAATACCAGCGTTGATATCCCCATCACGCATACCAATAATACCAATCCCTTCACTCGCATGTGATTTCTCCCCCCCGGCTAGATGTCCCTTTCGATTATGCCTCGCCACTCTTCCCTTCCGGGAAACAGACGACATCCCACACCACCGGGCATACGGATCACGTACCACGGCGGTTCGGCTGATTGCCTACTGAGCTGCTCCGGGCTTCTTGAACAATGGATTGAGACGACCCAAAAACGGGGCCGTCCCAATCCTTGTATTTTACTTGGTTAGGCCTCGTCATTGTTATAGGACGAAACAAATCGATGACTCATGCAAACTTTCCTATAGGTTGATCAGTTGGCGGCCTCGAGGAACAGACGAAACAGGGTCTTCAAAAAGCCAATATCGAATAACACGGCTAGCATGAACAGGGTGCCCAACCCGATCCACAGCCAGCCCAAGCGAACCGCGCTCTCCCCTTCGTATTGCTCGGGGACATTGGCCTCACGCTGACGGATTGCACGCACTCCGCTGGCGATCAGACCGGCGCCGATAATCAGAGCGGCCCAATCAAAGAAGCCCATCTCCGCTTTCCTCCCTTGAATTGGTATAGTGCACAATTCAGCGGCCCGGTCTGGAATGGCATGGAGCCCAGAGAGCAGTGGTGACTCTCGACGCGCTACGGACTGCCGGGGCCGTTGGAATGACAGGTGTACCGCCGGGCGCAGTGGGAACTTATGAGGTGCAAGTCCCCTGTACGTCAATCCTGTCAGTTATCAATATCATTGGGACGAGTACCAGCCGAAGGCAAGGGCGGACAAGCATGCCGTGGTGCTGTGCGAGCTGGAGGAGAAAGCCGCCGGCTACTCGGTTTGGTGTCAGCGCATGAGGCCGGCGTTTTTTCATGCTGCTGCCCTTTCACCATTAAAACCACTGAAGTCCTACTTAAAAATAAAGTAGTAGATGACATAAAACCAGCTTAGAAAGCCGTGCACGATCGCCCACAGTATTGAGTGGTTTGCACCCCACGAAAGGGCTACCGCAACGACTACGCCCAAACCAAAGCCAGCCCCACCACCGCTATATTTGCTCATAGGTAGAACTCCGGTTGATTGTTCTTTTGGAGGAAGGATCGACCATTGCTGATCTGAAACCTAATCGGGATAGGACGGAGCCTCACGGCTACACCCTCCCTCACCACCGGGCGTACGGATCACATACCACGGCGGTTCGGCTGATTACTTCGATTTTTCATCTCACGATGACGACCTTGCCCTTCTCATAGTCTTTGGCTCCGCCTTCCAGAGAGAACCTGAGGTAGGCCCCGAAGCTTCAGAATCTGCTGTATCGATCCGCCGCTGCCCCAGTTTCCCTTTCACTTTCGAGCTTCGCGCCAGAGCATCAACGCCAGCCCTGCCGTGATCACCAAACCTGGCCCACTCACCCATTTGGGAACGACCATGCCGTTCACGGTGACCTCCCAGCCCAGTAGGAGCCGGAGAAGATGCGCGAAGGCAATCAGCGCGAAGAGGACCACGGCCACGGTTGTGAATGGCTTGTTATGCCGTCTCTGCCCTACCTTGAGTAATTGCATTGCCATACCTCTTTGGTGTGATCGATCCGTAACGATGAAGAGCTTCTGCAAGAGCCAAGTCAAACTGAACCGCTGCACAGTGGGGATTTCGTCTAAGTCAGGAGATGGACATGGGCGTGGAGCGTCGCGCTTACGTGGCCACAATATGCATGGTTATCGCCATTGGCGCAAGGATGGAGTGGGTGCTGGCGGTGAAAGCTGGGGTCTCCTGACCGGTGGCTGCCGTCAAACCCAGTCATGTTGAGCAGAAGTACCCGTCCTAGAACCGTAAAAGTGAACACGGCTTGGGATGTGAAGGGGTTGATATGGTATCGACTAGCGTCTACAGCGATGCGGTGTCTACCAGATGGGGGTTTGCGTGGGCCAGCTGGGAACCAAGCCTATGATTCGGATATGTTGTCCCTGTAATGCTGTTGATTCTAGACAGGTGGCAAGCTTAAAGGCGTATTTGGTACAACATAGGTACAAGCTTTTCCAATAAAGAAGGCCGGTACAAAAACCGGCCTTTCTCTTCCAGACCCCCTGCCAGGGACGCGGTGTTCGGCTCGCGTTGCCTAGCCCGGGGAAGGTGGTGCGAACTACTTGACCATCCTGACAGTCGGCACAAGCTCCTCGATATCTCCCATTGCGACCGGTATCGGTGGCAACCGCTTCACCGCGGACTTGCTTGTCCGGTTCTTTGCGGGACCCTGTTAAGAAAGTGTGCCAATGTGCGCGCCGGATGTGTGGCCGTGGGCTTGCGTGACTACCTTCACCGGTCCCGGCACCACGTTCTTGAGCATAAGCCTTTTCGAGTGCTGCCCGATACGGTAGCCGGCTGCCATGTTCTTGGTTTATCCGCCGGAAACAGCCGTTCCCCCTTCTTGGTTTTGACCGGTTTGGGTCTTCCTAGTGCTGCCGCTGTTCCGCCCTGGTCCCGAAGGTCGGCACCAATGGAGCACACGTCAGGCACCAAGGAAATCAGCGGTTGCATGGTTTCGGCCAGAGTCCCCTGAAGGTCACTCCCAAGGGTGAGGCTCTCGCCATGGGATGCCGCAACCCTGATGGCTTCCTGGTGCGCCTTCTCGATGGCCCCCAGGATGGTCGCGCCGGCCAGATGAAGCGGGATCGCCACTAGCATCTTTTCGGTATCCAGAAGCAACCGCAATTCGATTCTGCTGTCGTTCGCGTCGGATTCCAGGTGAGCGAAGAACCCATGTAGTTTGGATCCTACCCACTGTCGTTGTGGGGTTTCGAATGTGGACCACACCACTCGGGCAGATGACGGAACAGTTCCACGGGCAGATCCCCGGCAAGCGGGGTATCCCAGACCGCTTTGAAGAGCTCCGGGTGAAACCGGTAGATCCCTGAGTTACGCGCCAAGAAGCCAAGGCCCCCAGGATGGCAATGTCTTTCGTGAACCCGGGATTTGCTTCGCAGAGCCCCTGCCGGGTCCTTCCCTTCACTGGCAATGGCGAATGCCCCCGCCAGCGGCATGAAACACCATTCAGGCCATGCAGGAAGGCTCTTGCCGCGCTACCCCCCGGAACTGGTCCACCACCTTCCATGCTTCGGGGTAGCGTCTCCCGGTATCAGCCAGGTATGCTTTCAGGCGGTCTGGGGTTTCCATTACTATGCTTCCTCGATCATATCGGAAAAATACTCTTCCAGTTCCTTGGTGAAGGCCCTCGCTTCAAGCCACTCTCGGGCCTCATCGGCAGTGATCGGTTCCAACCCCTCACCGCCAGAGGTCATGTTACCCACTGGACGAGCATACTTGCTCATGGGTCCGCCTTCGCCGGCCAAGAACCAATTGCCTTTCTTGGTGCGGTACAGCCCCTCCTCGCAGCGTTTGAAGTCGCCGCCATGGTAGCCGTTACTCCAGTCCGCCACACATGCCGCCGTTTCCGTGTCGTACACCTTGCCGTCAATGATTCTTTTCATGGTCGTATCCTCCAAAAGAAAAAAGCGCCAGGAGTTGCTGAAGGTGCTAACACACACCCGCCCACGCGTCACCATGTAGGCACTCCTGACGCTCTGTATTATGAAGTTGTAGAAACAACAATGGCCATTTACGGCGGCCTCCCCGGTGATAGATTTTCAGCACCTTCAGTCTATCTCTGGGGTTCCCCCCAAGTCAAGCGGAATGTTGTAGCTAAGCACGGTGGTCGATTTTCCGATTCCGCATGGGTGTTTGTACGTCCTGACGTCAAAATCGATTGTGGGGCAAATTTGAGGGGTTTTTGGGGGTGGTCTTAGATACTTCGGTTTGCAGCCGGGCAATCCCTATGTCCACCATGCTCGATCTTGATTTCTTGATTTTCCTCAATTTCCGTGTCATTTTGGGTATCTACCGAAAGTGCGCATGTTGGGCAATTCCTGGACTTCTGAATTGCCGAAATGCTTGGTTCCTGCCGTCTTCTCCTGCTGCCGCCACACGTTGTAAAGCGGTGGGGTGAAATCGGACCAATTTGGATCACTGCCGACTTTTCGGTAAAACCCTTCATCCAGTCTGCTACCGTTTGCTGTGGAACCCCTACCGCTTCGGCAATTTGTTCCTGCTGCTTCCACACGTTGTAAAGCGGCGGCATCCCAGTAGGTCCGCATAGGTCGCCAGCGGTTGGGTGGGTTTTAGTAGTTTTTCCAGAATTGGAAATTCTACCGAAATGTCACTGATTGCTTCTCGACTCAACCCTTCACCCGCGGCAATCTGTTCCTGGGTGTGGCACCCCGGTTGGTGCCGGAAGCGATCGCCTTGGCGGTGCTGCCGCTCTGCGCGTGTTTCTGTTGATGATCTCGTGGTTTGGTTGACCCACTACTTGTGGGACCACCAGAATCTTTCCGTTCACCCATTCGCGGATTACTTACTTCATGCTGTGTTTTGGTCGCCTCACTCCTTCGCCGGTTGGCGTCGGACTGGATTCGTTGCTGTTCGGCGTGCCATTGCCGCGAAAAAAAAAGAACCGTGAAGGAATGGCCATCTTTCACGGTCGAAAAGTTCGGCAGGGTGGAGGAAGGAGCATGGATTCCCCTCGGGATGTCCCCTGCTTTGTACGCCACGTCCCGGCGTGAGTCGGTCAATCCGGCATTCCGGGGTGAGGGTGCAGCCTTTCCCGCGGGTTGACATAATCCTTCAGTCCAAGCTGCTGATAAGCCCACTGCTCATCGGCTGGTGACTTCGAGAGCACAATCGCCTGAGGTCCGACCGCGCCGTTGATCCTGCCTTGAAGATCCTGCCAAAACTTCACGAATTCGGCGGAATCGATCAATGGTTTTCCCCGATTCCACAGAAAGCGGCCCTGCGGTTGGCACTCGGCCAAATCAGCCTTGAGCTTGGCCAGTCTTTCTGTGAGTTGGCCATTTGCCGTTCCCGGCCAGCCTCGTTAATGCCCGCGGGCAGGCTCTTGACGGCTTCCAAAACTTCCTGCCAGTCGAAGGCCGGTGCCATTATGGGCGTAAGTGCCCCCATTGACCCCAGAAAGGCGTTCACATCGCCGAAGGGGTCTCGCGGCATTGTTCGGTGACGAAAGTTTGCCAAATGCTTTGCAAGTAGTGCAATGCGTTGCTCTCGCGCCTGGTCGTAAAACGGTTTTAAGGCCTTCAACCACTCATCGCGGCTAAGCGGCTGGTTCCGTATCCCGGAGAGTTCCGTTTCCAAACTCCCAACCTCAGCCTTGACCTTCACCCATGATAGATACAGTGGCGCCCACGTTCTGAAATCGTTCTTGAGCAGACCGTAAAATGGCACGGAGTTTTCCGGCACAATGTTGCTCGGTCGGGTGGTGCCCCCTGCTGGGAATTTGACGGGAATTTTCGCTGCGTTCAAAGCCATGCTGCCCCCTTATCTCTCGCGTTTGGCGGCTTGTTCGGCCTGGTGTTCGGCATTGGTCCTCAAAATGTACAGCTCCGTGGAGCTCGGGAAAATCACGGACAACCGATCGGATGGCCTCACTTCGGGTTTTCCCGGCGCGGATAGCCGCGGCTACTGCTTCTTCAAACGTTCGTGGTGACTGCATGGTTTGGACTCCTGTCGGTTGCGATGATTGCCGGTGTTGTGGTGACGGTGGTTGTGGTGACGGTGGTTGTGTTGGTTTCGCCGGCTCCGGTCGTGAAGGTCGGTTATCATTGAGCATATGGCCGTGAAGATCCGGCCAGAAGCTGGTGGCCTTCCGGATCGCCGCCGATCGGTCGAGGCCTTCGGACTGATAGAGCCTGACCACACGCCAGAAATCGAAGGACGGTCCCGCGCTACTGCTGGTCGTTCCCCGCGGATGGCTTTGGCCTCGACGGTCACATCCTGCCCCCAGGTTTGCCATTGCTCTGGAGTCCTTAAGCCCTTCCCCGGTGTGCGGCTCCAATGGTGAAACGCTTCGGGGTCCTGGCGTTCGACTTGCTCAAGTGCCTGCCCGATGGTGTGACCTTGGGATACTGGCGCCCGGATACCAGGGTCCACTCGCCGGCCTCGCAAAACAATGTCTTCGTTCATATCAGTTCACTTTCTTCGAAGTGGTTGATTCTTGTGGCAGGGAGCCCGATGCTCCCCGCCCGTGACAAAATGGCCCAGACCTTATGGTCGGATCCTA
>CAWDJT010000008.1:0-30155 GCA_963802715.1 uncultured delta proteobacterium | reverse complement strand
TTCCAGCCGTTAACAACGCCCTTCTTCTGAGATTTGAGCAGCTTTTCATCATTCTCATAGGGTTTCCAATACAAGGAACCGGAAGCCCCTTTGAGGATCATGCTGCCCACTTCACCGGGTTTGCAGTCTTTGCCTTCGGCGTCGATGACCCGCACCTGCACGCCGGGAATCGGCTTGCCAATGGAATTGGGCACCGGAGCTGGGTTCATGGTGTTGGAGGTGACCAGGTGGAGCATTTCGGTGCCGCCCAACCCTTCCCAAATGGGAAGTCCGGTCAATTTCGTCCAACCTTCCAGGGTTTCCGCTCCAAGAGCGTCGCCTCCAGACGTATACATGCGGATGGAGCTGATGTCGTATTTCTTGAAATCGGGAACTTCATCAGGCCGCGGTAGGCAGTGGGAAGCCCGGTGAGGACGGTGATCTTGTGCTTGCCGATGAGCTCCATCATTTCCGTCGGGGTGAATTTGGGAATCAGCGAAATGGCGGCGCCGCCTTCAAAGGGCAGCAAGGTGAAGGTGCCGAACCCGGCGGCAAACGACACCGGAGCGGCTCCACCCAGGGTATCGCCCGGTTCCATCTTGTAAACGTACTTGTTCACGACCTTGGCTTCGATGACCGAAGGCCGCGCGAAGTGAATGCAACCCTTGGGCATGCCGGTGGTGCCCGACGTGTACAGCATGATCCCGATGTCGTTGGCCTTCAGCATGGTAGCGTCGAGATTGGGAGAGCCCTTTTCCAACATCTCTTCGATACACCAAGTTGCCGGCAGCCTTGACTTGGTCGGCATTGCCGCCGATCACGATGACCTTGGTGCCGTGCTTGAACTCGGGTTTGGCCTTCGTCGCGCCTTCCATGAGCGGGGCATTGACCACGAAGAACTTCATTTCGGCGTCGTTGGCCACGAACGCCACTTCCTCGCCGGACCACAGGGGTGAAGTGGGCACGGGGATGGCGCCGATCTTCTCGATGGCAAAAATGGCCACGATGGCCTGGGCGGTTCACCAGGCGGATTCCCACGCGGTCCTGTGCTTCCACGCCGACCGCCTTCAGGGCGTTGCCGAACTTGTTGACCTGCTGCTGGAGTTGAGCATAGGTGATCGTCTTGTCCATGAACTTGATGGCGGGATTGTCCCCTCGGCCTTCCCTGACGTGACGGTCGATTAGAAAGTCGGCGAGGTTCACCTCCATGGGAGTGTCGGCAAATTCCTCAGGAACAAGATATTCTGGCCAGGTGTCTTTTGGTGGTAGGTATTTCTCCGGTATTTTAGCCATCCTTAATGTCCTCCTTGAGATTTATGATTCTTCAAATGCCAGTGAATGAAGCCAATCAGCCGAGGCTTTTCACCGGCTGACCCATCAGCAAGGTTGACTCTGTTTGGAAAAGCCCTGCTTACCACCTCCTTTCAATCTCATGCGCACGTCTGAGTCCACACCTCAAAATGGCCGGCAACAAATCCTGCCTGAGCCGTCAAGGGGAGCCGGCCAACTCTGCGCGGGGAGCGAACCACACCACTGAGAACAACCTTGTGGAAACACGGCTGTCCTGTGCAAGCGGAACCAGGAAATGTCGAAAACAACAAGGAAAACGTGTGAAGAGGCAATATTTGCGCAAGAGTTCCAATTTTAGGCGTTCGTCCCTTGAGAACCCGATGCCGGGGGAAACGGGGTGACAACCAATCACAGCACTATTCGTGAGGGTGGAGTAGATCAATGGGGACAAATGCCTTCTCGCAGTTCTATCAATTGCTATGCTCAATCCTCTAAGGGCCTGCCCAAACCGCCCGGTAAAGCGACAATTCGGCTTGCTCCATGATCTCCAAAGCCCCCTTCCTGAGAACCCTCAACGGCCGAGGAAACTCCCCGTTCGCTGCGGAAATGGCCAAGGATTACTCAACAAGTTGTCTAGCTGGTGGCTATGACATCAAACCCTTCGTCCCTCAGTACCTGCGCCATGGGATTCAGCGCCGACGCCGCCGAAGCGGATGGAATAAACGCGCTCTTCATCCTTAACAAACGGCATATGGCAGATGCTGAGAATCTCACCGTGGTGGTTCTGAATGAGGCGCGTAATCTGATCCAGCGCCTCAGCTCGAGCCGGCAGCCGGACATCCAATCGCGCCGAATCGGTGAGGACTCCCATCATGGTGATGAATGCGGCCAGGATGTCCACCACGGTGATGATCCCGGTCAGCTTCCCGTGATCCACCACGGGAAGGCCGCCAATCCGCTTCTCCATGATGATTCTAGTGGCTTCCTCCAGGGCCGTCTCCGGTGAAACCGTGTAGGGCTTGTGAATCATCACGTCCGCGACACTCAATTCTTCCAGCATGGACGCGACCAATGCGCCGCGCAAGTCGGAATCACTGACCCATCCCTGCAAATGATGGCGCTCATCGACTACCGGCAGATGACGGATGGAGTGCTGCCGCATCACCGCCAGAGCCTCCTGGATGGAAGCGTCTTTGGTAATGGTCACCAAACTGGGGGTCATCCAATGACGTACAACCATATGAACAATCCCACCATGCCGGATTGCCTGTCAAGGGGAGCTGAAAGGAAGTCATGGTACTGATGGATCGGCAAGTCAATTGGGACAGCACGCACTATTCCCGCCGCCAAACTTAAGGTAATTTCAGTCGTAATGCAAGAGAAAATTTGTGCAAACTCGGCTATCCCTGCATTCACTTGAGGTTTCGAGTTCTGCTTCACTAAATCCTCGACCGCCGGGAGGGATATGAACCACCGGAGCCGGTGTGATTGACTTTTGATGCCTGACTGCTATATTGGATTCCGGTTGCCATAAGTGCTCTCAAATTGGGCTTTCCCTACTCCCTCTCGGCATGGGGAGATGGGAGAAGGCGTTCCCTGCCGCGGCCGGGTGGCTGGTTCACTCGTCAGCCGCGGGTTTTGGTGCCGGCTAGGTAGGAAAGGGCGATCTTGCGTCAGGTAAAATACATTTTCATCACGGGCGGGGTGTTATCCTCGTTGGGCAAGGGCTTGGCGGCTGCGTCCATTGGTGCCTTGATGGAATGCCGCGGCTTGAAAGTCACTCTTCTGAAACTGGATCCTTATATCAACGTGGATCCAGGAACCATGAATCCGTTCCAGCATGGGGAAGTCTACGTGACCGATGATGGCGCCGAAACGGACTTGGATCTTGGCCATTATGAGCGCTTCACCCATGCGCGCATGAGCAAGAAGAACAACTTCACTTCCGGAAGCGTTTACTACTCGGTTATTTCCAAGGAACGTCGCGGTGACTATTTGGGCGGTACGGTGCAAGTCATCCCCCATGTCACGGACGAAATTAAGCACTGCATTCGCAGCATCGTCAACGACTTCGACTTGGTGATTGTTGAGATTGGCGGGACCGTGGGTGACATTGAGAGTCTACCCTTCCTGGAGGCGATCCGTCAGTTTCGTAGTGATGTGGGGCGGGAAAACGTCATCTATGTCCACGTGACTCTGGTTCCATACATGAAGGCCTCCGGCGAGCTGAAAACCAAACCTACCCAGCACAGCGTCAAGGAACTTCGCAGTATTGGTATTCAACCGGACGTCTTGTTGTGCCGTACCGAGCAATTCCTGGCTCCCGAGATCAAAGCCAAGATCGGCCACTTCTGCAATGTCGACGCTGATGCGGTCATCACCGCCAAGGATGTGGACTGCATCTACGAAGTGCCCTTGATGTTTCATCAGGAAGGTTTGGACGAGAAAATCGTGCGGTTGCTCAATATCTGGACCCGGGCGCCGATTCTGGATCAATGGTGGGCACTGATGGATCGAGTCCGTAATCCCGCCCATGAAGTCCGTATTGCCATCGTCGGCAAGTATATCGATCTGAAGGAGTCCTACAAGAGCCTCAACGAAGCCCTGATTCATGCCGGTATCGCCAATAACTGCCGCATGATCCTGGACTATGTCGATTCTGAAAACGTGGAAAAGGAGGGCGGTGAGACCCTCCTCGGCGACGCCGACGGGATTCTCGTGCCTGGTGGTTTCGGCAGCCGCGGTGTCGGCGGTAAAATCAAAGCCATTCGGCATGCGCGAGTCGACAAAATCCCCTTCTTTGGGATCTGTTTGGGAATGCAGTTGGCGGTGGTGGAGTTCTCCCGCCACGTGGCGCAACTGGAGAAGGCCCATAGCATGGAGTTCGACAAGCACAGCCCGCATCCGGTCATTTTTCTGATGCGTGAATGGTTTGACTACAAGAACAACTCCACGGTACGACGCACTGAGACATCCGATCTGGGGGGGACCATGCGCTTGGGGGCCTACCCTTGCATCCTGGAGCCTGATTCACTGGCGATGCAGGCCTATCGATCCGCGGAAATCTCGGAACGGCACCGCCACCGTTTCGAATTCAACAACGAATATCGCGATCGCTTGGCCGAAAAGGGTATGCGTTTCACCGGACTGTCACCCGACCGTAATCTCGTGGAGGTCATTGAATTGGGGGATCATCCCTGGTTTTTGGGATGCCAGTTCCATCCGGAGTTCAAATCCCGCCCCATGGAATCGCACCCTTTGTTCAAGGCCTTTGTGGGCAAGGCCCTGGAGCGAGCCAAGGGGCGGCAGGAGAAAGCCGGGGGGACTCCGGGCGCGAGCTGATCACCAGAGGTTGGCAGGTTATGGAGGCATTTGAGGTCTTGGGGCAGTCCATTGGGACCGAGCGTTTGTTCGTGATCGCGGGTCCGTGCGTGCTCGAAAGCGAGCACCTGGCGCTCACGGTTGCCGATACCATGCGCCGGGTATGCGGTGATTTGGGGATCCCTTATCTGTTCAAGAGCTCCTTCGATAAGGCCAATCGAACGTCGTGGAAGTCGTTTCGCGGACCGGGGCTTAGGGTAGGCCTTGAGATCCTGGGCAGGGTGCGATCCAGTTTGGAGGTGCCGGTGATCACCGACATTCATGAACCCGTCCAGGCTGAAACGGTGGCCGCGGTGGTAGACGTTTTGCAAGTTCCGGCCTTTCTGGCCCGCCAGACCGACCTCTTGGCGGCGGCCGGCAAGACCGGCAAGCCGGTCAATGTAAAGAAGGCCCAGTTCCTTAGCCCCTGGGATATGGGCCAGGTGGTTGAAAAAATCCGCGTCACGGGCAACAATAAAATATTGCTCACGGAACGAGGCACCCAGTTCGGATATAATAATTTGGTGGTGGACATGCGGGCCTTTGAAATCATGGCCCAGCACGGCTGTCCGGTGGTGTTCGATGCGACCCATAGCGTGCAGCTCCCCGGTGGCAAGGGAGATTGCTCTGGAGGCGATCGCCGCTATGTTCCCGCTCTGGCTTGTGCCGCCGTAGCTGCCGGGGCCCACGGGGTTTTCCTGGAGGTCCACGAGGACCCGGATCGGGCATTGTGCGATGGCCCCAATTCATTGCCGCTCAACGAGGTTCCCGGGCTCCTGGAAAGGCTCCTCGCGATCTATGAGGTGGCGCGGGCGGGTCGCATGCGTCCGCCCCGGGTGGACAGTCAGGACGTTGACCAATGAGTGGTTCCCGAAGAAATAGATGGACGGAACCAAGCCATGAAGGTATTGCCGTGGGGCAGCCCATCCATGCGGACCTGCTGGAAGAGGAGATCCGCAATCGCATGCTGCCCATCCGGTTGATGATATTTGACGTGGACGGGGTCCTCACCGAAGGTCAGATTATCGTTCATGATGATGGGTCGGAGACCAAGATCTTCGATGTTCAGGATGGTCACGGCATTAAGTTGCTGCAACGGGCGGGAATCGATGTCGCGCTGATCACCGGGAGAACCTGCCGGGCGGTCGAACACCGTGCGGTTGGGCTCGGCATCGCCAGGGTCTATCAGGGGATTCACCACAAGCTCGAAGCCTATGATCAGATCCGGCGGGAAACGGGAATGGAAGATCGGGAGATTGGCTACATGGGAGACGATCTCATTGACATCCCGGTCATGCGCCGCGTCGGCCTCGCCATAGCAGTGCCCAACGCCAGCCATCATGTTTTGCCTTATGCCCACTACGTCACTCGGGCTTCTGGTGGGAACGGCGCCTGCCGCGAAGTGTGTGAACTGCTGCTGCAGGTTCAAGGGCAGTGGGAGGCATTGACAGCCCGCTATTTTGAATGCCGAGATTGAGAAGAAACCGAGTGCTGGAAGGTGGCCATGGGTGGCTTTGTCTTAAGAAGAAAATGGATCGTGATAGTCCTCGGGCTGGGGTTAGGCGTTCTGGTCACGGTCTATGTTAAAGGGCGAGAGCCCGCTTCGCGGGTGGATACTGTGCCGTTGGTGGAATCCCCAGGAGAAATGGTACTGACCAACATCGAATTCACCGAAATAGAACAAGAGAAGCGAAAATGGACTCTCAAGGCGACGCAGGCACGCTATTTCCAGGAGGGGCAGAAGACGGAACTGGAAGATGTCCATCTGGTCTTGTACATGAGAAGTGGTGATGAAGTGGAACTTCGTAGTCAGACCGGTATTCTCCATGCCGGTAGCAAGGACATGGAACTGGTTGGCCAGGTTCACGCTTCGGTTGCTCAATCCTATCAAGTGAATACGGATTATGCCTACTACAACCACAAGGAGCGGAAGATCTACTCCGATTCCGGTATTCACGTGGAGGGCCCGGAGTTGTTCTTGGATGGTGGCCGATGGCAGTTCATGGTCGATCAACAGGAAGGCGTGGTGGATGGGGGTATCAAGGCTCGGATCATCTTCACGCCACGAATACTGGGCAGCGGAGTGGGTCTAAACCATAGGAAGCAACAGCAATGATGCATTTTGGTAGAGTTGGGCGGCAGCGCGTCAAATCCGCTGTTTGTACCTGGGGCCTGGTGGTGATATCGCTCCTGCTAATGGTTTCGGCGGTGGCGGCGCAACCCGCCCAAAAGCCTGGGGTTGCCCCATTTCAGCAGGTGCTGGATAAGGACAAACCCATCCACATCAGCAGCGACAAGCTGGAGGCGAGTCAGAAGGAAGGGACCATCGTCTTTGAAGGTCATGTGGTTGCGCAACAGGAGAATCTGACCATGACCGGCAGGAAGCTGGTGGTCTATGCCGTTAAGGAAAAACCCAAAGCATCCCAAGGTTCCGAAGAGAAACCCGGCATGATCGAACACCTGGATCGTATCGAGCTTTCTGGTGATGTCAAGATTACCCAGGGCGACAAGCTGGCCACTTGCGAAAAAGCGGTTTATTACCGACAGGATCAGAAAATCATCCTGTCGGGTAACCCTCGGGTTTCACAGGGTAAGGATGTGCTCAACGGACAGCTGATTACCCTCTACCTTCTGGAAGAACGGAGTGTTGTCGAAGGGGGTGGGCAAAACCCGGTTAAGGCAACCCTTCACCCAGACGGCAAGAAGGTAGACTGATATCGTGGATGTGTCTCCAAAGACACTCGTTGTCGAAGACCTGGTGAAAATCTATCAGGAACGTCGGGTTGTCGACCAGGTCAGCCTGTTTGTGGAGCAGGGGCAAATCGTCGGCCTTCTTGGTCCTAATGGTGCGGGCAAGTCGACCACGTTTTACTGTGTCATTGGCCTGATTCGGCCGGATGGCGGCGCAGTGTACCTGAACGGCGAGGACATCGGCCAGTATCCAGTGTACTTGCGGGCTCGACGAGGGATCACCTATTTGCCACAGGAATCGTCTATTTTTAGAAAACTCACGGTAGAGCAAAACGTTTTGGCCATACTGGAGACCTTGAATATCGGGAGAGACGAGCAGCAGCAGCGTTTGCGGGAATTACTTGCCGATTTGAACATTAGTCATCTGGCAAAGAGCAAAGCCTACAATCTGTCTGGGGGTGAGCGCCGTCGAGTCGAAATATGCCGGGCATTGGTGACTCAACCAGCGTTCATTCTCTTGGATGAACCGTTTGCAGGCATCGATCCGATTGCCGTGGCCGAGATCCAGGGTCTCATCCGTTCCCTCAAAGATCGCGGCATTGGGGTGGTGATTTCGGACCACAACGTCCGGGAGACTTTGAAGGTTTGTGACTGGGCCTACATCATGCACGAAGGTAAGATCCTTGAAGCGGGAAGTCCGGAAAATATTGCCAAGAGCGATGTGGCGCGTCGTACCTACTTGGGTGATCATTTCAACTTGGCATAGTTAGGTGGAAGGCATGGCACTGGAGTTAAGGCAGAGCCTAAAACTGACACAGCAGCTGGTAATGACTCCCCAGTTGCAGCAGGCCATCAAGCTGCTGCAGTTGTCGCGGCTGGAACTGCTGGAAAACATCCATCAGGAGCTGGAAACCAACCCACTGCTGGAAGAATCCACGGGAGAGGTTCAAGAAGATTCGGAGGCCGGTGGGGAAGAGTCCAATGAACCCATCAGTGAGGAACCTTTCCAGGAGGTGGAAATCGTCGAGAAAAACAGGGATGACTTCGATTGGGAGTCATACCTGGACGAATACAATGTCAGTAGCCCGGTGCTGATGGAAAGGGATTCGAGTCAGGAGGCACCCGCTTACGATCTTTACCTGACCAGCAAGACCTCGCTCTATGACCACCTCGCCTGGCAGCTTCGCTTCACCGATCTGGATGCCCGGGAGCAGGAGATCGGTGTTCACATCATCGGCAATCTCAACAAGGATGGCTATTTGGACGCAACCTTGGAAGAAATTGCCGAAATGGCGAATGCTTCGGTCGAGGCGGTGGAAAAGGTCCTGGCCACGGTTCATGGACTGGATCCGCTCGGCGTTGCTGCGCGCGACCTTAGGGAATGTCTTCTGATTCAAGCCCGGAACCTGGCTCTGGAGGACGACTTGCCCATCCAGATCATTAGCCATCATCTTCAGTACTTGGAGAACAAGAACTACCAAGGGCTGGTACGAGCGGTAAAACGTCCCCCGGAAGAAGTCAAGGGCGCTGTTGATATCATCCTAAGCTTGGATCCGCGGCCAGGTCTGTTGTTCAATGAGGAAGATGTCCAATATATCAGCCCGGACATTTACATCATCAAGGTGGATGATGATTTCGTTATTATCCTGAATGAAGATGGTATGCCAAAACTCCGGGTTAGTTCTTATTACAAGGAAGCGATGGCGAATGGTTCTGAACTGTCTCCCGGAGCGAAGGAGTATATCCATACTAAGTTGCGTTCAGCAGCTTGGTTGATAAAGAGCATACACCAAAGACAGAGAACGATATATAAAGTTTCACAAAGTATAGTTGACTTTCAGCGTGATTTTCTTGAAAAAGGAGTAGCGTATTTAAAGCCAATGGTACTTAGAGATGTTGCTGAAGATGTTGGCATGCATGAGTCGACTATTAGTCGTGTAACTACAAACAAATATATTCATACTCCACAGGGCATATTTGAGCTTAAGTATTTTTTCAATAATCCCATTAATAGTGTTATTGGTGATCCTGTCGCATCCGAAAGTGTAAAGCAAAGAATCAGGCAAATCGTCAGTGAGGAAGATTCAGCCAATCCGTGTAGCGACAATCAGATCGTTGCCATGCTCGAGCGGGAAAACATCAACATTGCTCGCCGCACGGTGGCAAAGTATCGTGAAATGTTAGGGATTTTGCCGTCCAGTAAGCGCCGTCAGGCCCCTTGGGGAGGCTCGGCCAAGGGCAGACGATAGCGGTCCGAGAAGCAGCAGCGGGCTGCATGCCCAGATGCACATATTATCACCCTTTGATTCGTGATTGGGTGCCGCCGACAAAGGCACGGGAAATTGGATGGAGGGATAGCCAGATGCAGATCAACTTGACATTCCGCAATATTGAACCGGCGGCTAGCCTGAGGGAGTATGCCGAAGCAAAGATTGCTCGGGTCAAGAAGTATGTCGAGGAGCCAGTCGAGGCTCATGTAGTGCTTAGGGTTGAGAAATTTCGTCATATCGTGGAAGTGTCCATTGACGCCAACGGGTTGCGGATCAATGGCACCGAGGAAACTGACGATATGTATTCCGCCATCGATATGGTGGTGGACAAGATCGAAGCCCAGGTTCGCAAATATCGGGACAAGCTGCGGCGCCGCAAACCGGCCGACGGAGTTAAGCACCTGCCGGTGAGTATGAATGTTCTGGCTTCGGGTGAGTTGGAAGAGGAATGGGAGCCACGGGTAATCAAAACGGAACAGTTCTATGCCAAGCCTATGGACGTTGATGAAGCCATCATGCAGCTGGATCTCTCAAGCGGTGAATTTTTGGTATTTACCAACAGTCGCACCCACCGGTTCAATGTTCTTTACCGGCGCCAGGATGGCAACTTCGGGTTGATTGAACCTTTGCAGTAGTGGTTCTGCCATCTGTCTTGCCGTGGAATCCGTGATGATCTCGGCTGGATTTGCGGCAAATGTGGCGAGAGCGTTGGCTGGCGGCGGAACAAAGTGGGTGATACGTGGGTGATACTGAGAGGATTGAATGAAGCTTCTGGATATTCTGCCTAAGGAATCCATCATTTCTGAGTTGAGAGGTCACTCCAAACGTGAGGTTTTGGAAGAGTTGACGGATGCCCTGCTCAAACATAGACCTCAACTCGACCGGGCTCAGGTGGTGGAGGTGTTGTTGGAACGAGAGCGTTTGGGAAGCACCGGAATCGGTGACGGAATCGCCATTCCGCATGGAAAGATCAAGGATCTTGATCAGTTGGCTTTGTCCTTCGGCCGTTCCACATCAGGGGTGGATTTTGAATCCATGGATGGGAAACCGGCGCACTTCTTCTTCTTGCTGGTGGCACCCGAGAACTGTGCTGGCATCCATTTGCGCGCCCTGGCCAAGATTGCCCGGTTCCTGAAGAACAGTACCATCCGCAAGCGCCTTGGGGCAGTGCAGACCCAAGATGAAGTCGCTGCAATTCTGCAGGAGGATGAGGACGAAATCTGAGCGATCTTGGGATGTATCCTGTACTACCCGGTTGTCATTGGGGAGAAGGGCGTCACCTTTCCCCTGTCCTGCAAGTCCATATGCATCACGCATTTCCAATAGCCGTCCACGCCTGTCAGACACCCAAGTTCTGTATGGAGCTGATCGTGACCATTTCGCCCCTTTCGGATCTGATGGCCGCTTGACCGGTGGTCATGTTTGCTGGAGATCGCCATGAAGTGAAAGGGGTGTTGCCGGTGAGTCTCTGAGACCCACGGTGCTTCAGTCGAGGCGTGCGCAGGCACCGGGTTCCCAATCAGAACCGTTTGCCAGGGTCACGGCGGCTGTTCCCATGCTGTGGGCCGGTTCTCTCCCGGGAAAGGAGCCAGCAGTGCACTTGGTGGTGGTCACCGGCATGTCGGGGTCGGGTAAGAGCACGGCGATCAAAGCCTTTGAAGACATCGGCTATTTCTGTATCGACAATCTGCCCGTGCCGTTGCTGCCAAATTTCCTCGAACTGTGCGTCAAGGGGATGCATGATCTGGAGCGGGTTGCCCTGGGCATTGACATCCGCGAACGGCAGTTCTTAAGTGATTATGACGGCATCTTCAAGTCTCTGGAGAGCGCTGGCTATCGTTTTGAAATCGTTTTCCTGGAGGCCGCTACCGACATCCTCCAACGGCGATACTCACAGACGCGCCGGCTGCATCCCCTGGCTTCACCGGAGAGCAACCTGCTCGATGCTATTCACAGCGAACGCCTGCAACTTCAGGCCCTGCGCGACCGGGCCAGCCGCATCATCGACACCGGTTCCCTGTCTGTCCACCAACTGAAGAATCACCTCATCAGGAGCTACTCGCTCATCAGCGACAAGGAACTGCTTACCATTCAGTTACTTTCTTTTGGGTTTAAGTATGGTTTACCTTTCGAAGCGGATCTGGTGATGGATGTTCGCTTTCTGCCCAATCCTTATTTTGTCGAGGAACTGAAGGCTCTAAGCGGGTGCACTCCCAAGGTTCGCCAGTGGGTGCTGCAATGGCCAATGGCCCAGGAGTTTGTCACGGACTTTAGTGCTCTTCTTCTCAAGCTCCTTCCCCGTTATATAGAAGAAGGCAAACGCTATCTGACCATTGCGGTGGGCTGTACCGGAGGTAAACACCGGTCGGTGGTGATTGCCGAGCAATTGGCGGCCAGGCTCGTGGACCAAGGCCATGATTGTATGGTTTTTCATCGGGATCTGAATCTGGAGTAGTCCCGCTGGCATCTCCAATGTTGACGGTGGAACAGCAATACCTTCTCAAGCGGCCTATGCCCAGGTGAATGTGGACGAGCGATGATTGGAGTAGTACTGACATCCCACTGCAATTTGGCAGAGGAAATGCTCACGACGGCGGAATTGATCGTGGGACCACTGAGAGCCTGTAGAGTGGTCTCGATGGACCCACAGCAGGCGGTAGATGTTCTGCTGGTCCAACTCAAGGAGGCGGTGAGAGCGGTGGATCAGGGCGAAGGGGTGCTGATCCTTACCGATCTTTTCGGCGGGACTCCGGCCAATATTAGCCTGTCGTTGCTGGGTCCGAAGGTGGAAGTGGTCTGTGGCATGAACCTGCCCATGCTGATCAAGCTGACCAGCTGCCGTGAACAGCAGAGCCTTGCCGAAACCGCCGCCTTGGTCAAGGAATACGGGCAGCGGCATATTGCCCTGGCCAGTGAGATCCTCTCGCGATCCGTGGCCACTGGCCTGTGAGTCCGTGTTGCCGGTGTGGTTGAGGCGGCGTCGCATGGTCCATTGGTGGGAATGGCTGAGGGCTTGATTGCAGACTGGATCAGTCCCGCGCTTTTTCTTATCCTCGATAAACGTGACCAACAAGTCTGTTGACTCGCTGTGGGGATGCCAGCTGACTGGGGATGATCCGATGAGTTTGAAAATCGTCCCGATGACAATGGATGACATACCCGCCATCATGGAGATTGAGCGGAGCTGTCATGTGCAGCCTTGGAGCGAGGGGTTTTTTGTGGAGGAGCTGCAACGTCCGCAATCCCATGCCTATGTTGCTTGTTTCAAGAATTCGGCCCGCCGGTGTCGGGTTGTGGGATATGTCTGCTTCTGGCTGGTCGTGGACGAAGTCCAGATCTTCAACCTGGCCGTGGATATCGCGCACCGACGTTGCGGCATCGGTCGCGCGCTGCTCCATCATGCGCTGGTGATCGGCTACCGGAACCGGGCCCGAGTGGCGGTTCTGGAAGTCCGCCGCAGCAACGATGCCGCTCGGCAGCTTTATGCCAGCCTGGGTTTTCAGCAGGTTGGGGAGCGCAAGGACTACTACGGGGGATTGCGTGAACCCGCTGTACTCATGGAGCTGGAAATGAATCGAGACTGGTGTGTCCGCTGGGGAGTGGTCGGAAGTCAAGGAGCACAAGAGCAGACAGTGGCATCCTGAAGACGCTCGCGCGAACTCGCAACCTGAATATGCAGAACGATACGCCGTTGCTGTAGCATCAATCATGAAGAGGGTGAACAACGTGAATCTGAACGCTAGCCTGGATACGGTCCAATCGGAAGCACTCCTGCGAAACATGCCGCTCACCAATGTACCTGTGGAGATCCAGCCACTTTTCGGGCTTCTCGAAGAAATTGTGCGGAACTTGACCGGCAAACGTCAGCAGGCCCACCAGCTATTGGTGGAATATCATCACAAATATCGCAACTGGCAGTTTGTCGTACAGGAAGCCTGGCGCTATGCCATTGGCAACATTCGCATTTACCAAAACCATCCCAGCAATGGGCGGGTTATCTATTTGCTCACGCGGATCTTTCTGGAAGCGTTACAGGATTCCCAGCAGCCAATGGTGCGCGCTTTGGCCGCGGATCACCTCCTCGGGTTTTGGTTGAAGATTCTCGAGGTGATGCCCGCAGCTATCAGCCAGCCTTTACCTGCAGGGCTGAGCGTGGCTGAGCTAGGCCGCGAACCGGCGGAAATTAACGGCTGCCATGAGGGGGTGCTGCGCGCCTTCTTTCAGGAACTGCTGGCTCTGCCGGTAGAATCCTTGCAGTTGCTGATGAGAAGCTACTACCAACCCAAACAGATCGCCGAGGGGCTGTTGCACTGCTGGGAAGATCCAAAGTCCTTCGCGGAATTGCGTCCTCTGTTGGCGCGGTTGCTGCGGGAAGCCTATCGAGCCTGGCTGCTCGGCGACGATCCCTGTTTGTGGCTCCGGAAACAAACTCAACGAACCGAGGAGAGGCCGCCCTGGCTGGGGGTCTGCACTGTTTTGAGCCACGCCAGCTTCGAGGAGCATCTCCACACTTTGCAAAGGATCGATGATGAACCCGATGACCGTCAGGCGGTGCAGCACCTGATCCAACTGCCGGACTACCAGGATGTGGTTCGCACCTACCACAAGCTTCCTCAGGAGCTGGCTGACTTTGAAACAGCGGGTGCCGAGAGCCATATTAGCATGCTCATGCTCCTCAAGATTATGGAAACCAAGGGGCTTGAGGTCATTCACGAGGAGACGTTACGCGAAATCAATCAACGGCTCATTCGTCTGATCCGTCACGACCCGGTTGAAAACCTGCAGAATTTCCTGGTCCAGGTGTTCCTGGTTTTGAACGGCAGCCTGCGCCAATATCCGGAGGCAGCTCTGCAGTGCATCCGCACCATCGGCCTGGAAATCCTGGACACGCGTAACCCCCAGCTGATCGATTTCTTCCTGAGGCGAGTGATCGCCATGGGTTTTCAGCTCCCCGGTCTGGGTGGAGTCAGCGAACATTGGCAGATTCAGGTGAATGCCGCCCACCTGCTCAATGTTCGCATCTGGCTCGAATTCATCCAGAAAGACCCGAAAGCCACGAGGATGCTGTTGTCGGCCCTGCTGGTGAACCTTTCGCTGGGTGGGATCTGCATTCGGGACACCGACCTGTTCCAAAAAGATGTGAGCTGGTTGCTGCACAGTGACGTTGCCGGCGTCTACAACCTGGTAAAGCAACTGGCCAAGGTCTTTCCGGTCTATTTCAATCAGATCGGGGCCGAAGGCCAACTTCGAACCGTATCCACCGATGTGGATGAGCTCTCGGGGCGCAACGACCGGCTCATCCATTTCTTGCGCAAACAGAGCCATGTCGAAGGCAACAACCTGATCGTGCATTTCATTGAAGCGATCATCCATTTCTGGCGCACGCTCGACAAAGAGCCGCTCAAGGAGTTCGTGCCGGTTGAAGTCTATCGCGACATCCCGACTTCGGGACCGTGGGTGGGCGATGTCCACGTTCTCTTTACCCACCTCTTTCAATCGCCTACCATCCATCACGTGAAGGATCTCCTCGACTTGCAGGAAAGCGAAGCCCGGGCGATCTTGGATGAGCTGGCGGTTATTCCGGAACGTGAGCGACAGCGGGCCTTGCTGATGATCCGTTTCTATCAACTGGTCCATGAGAAGTACGCGCTCAGTTTTAAAGACATCGGACTGCATCTGCAGCGGGCCGCCCAATTGGGTCTGCCGGACCCCCAGCGACTGATTCAAACGCTTCAGAGCCAGGACCAGTTCGAAAAGCTCTCGGCCATCCTCGACTACCTCATGGCTCTCAAAGAGATCATCCTGGCCCCGGCGAAGATGGAAATCATCGAGAACATCTACCACAAGCGCCACATTGCGGTGGACATCCCGAGCATGTACGGATCGTACAACGAGCGTAAATTCGATGCCCTGGGGTTGACCTTTCGTTTGGAGAACCTGGCCAATGTGCTATTCGAGGACATCATTTTGTCCTTCAGCCTGAGTTTCATCACCCGCGCCACGTTTTTCCGTATCAACAAGTTCCTGCCGTTGTTCCTCAAGGCGCTGGCCATTGATGGAATCAGCTCGGGGCGGCTGCAGCTTCAGGCCCAGCTTTTTCAGAAGTCGCTGGAGATTCGGAGGTTTTCGCATTCCCAGTATATCGACATCTTCCGTGGCTTTTCCGAAGCCATCAAACAGCTCATTCAGACTCACTACAACTCCGTCCACGAGGACAACCTGGTGTCTCATCACCAAACAGCTCGGCGAGGACAATCTGCTGCCGCGCTATCGCCGGGAAAGCCGCGGGGAAGCGCTGGGGGAACGCATCCATCGGGTCGCGGAGAGCTTCCTCCGCGATCTGGTGGCCAGAACTTTTGGGCTTCAATACTTCGACCACTTCATCACCAGCATTCTGACCACTCTGGCTACCCAGACCGAGGTGCTCAGTTCCGAGCGCCTCGACCTGCTGCTCAGCTACGATCCGGAGAAGACCCTGTCGCTGATCCACGCCCCCAACGAACTGACCTGCGACTTGATTCACCTGGGCAACAAGGGCTACAATCTAACCAATCTTTATGAATTGGGCATCAAGGTGCCGCCGGGTTTTGTCATCACCACCGAATACTTCCGCTGCCGCGATGTCATCAAGGGCTTCAGTCAAGCCAACCAGGACTTTGTGGACCGAGTCATGGCGCACATCCAGCAGCTGGAGCAGGCCAGTGGACGGTCCTTCAATTGCGCCACCAATTCTCTGCTGCTGTCGGTTCGCAGCGGTTCGGCGGTTTCCATGCCGGGTATGATGAACACCTTCCTCAACGTGGGGATCAATGAAGCCATCGTGGAAGGCCTCATCCACCAGATGGGCGAAGCCTGGTTTGCCTGGGACAATTACCGACGGTTTCTGCAATCCTGGGGCATGTCCTTTGGCATGCAGCGCGATGAATTCGATGCCATCATGATTCATTTCAAGAAACGCTTCGGGCGAAAGGTTAAACGCGAATTTCTACCCAGTGAGATCCGGCAGTTGACCCTGGCTTACAAGGATGCCCTGCGAAACAACGACATAGACGTATCGGACGATCCCAAGGAACAGCTGTTTACCGCCATCCGCCAGGTGATGGAGTCGTGGTATGCACCCAAAGCCGTGACCTACCGGGAAATCATGGGGCTGTCGGACACCTGGGGCACCGCCGTGACCATTCAGACCATGGTCTACGGCAATCTGGATACCCGTTCCGGCGCGGGGGTGATGTTCACCCACGATCCCAAGACCTCCGAAGACCAGATCGATCCGACCGGTGATTTCACCATGGGCAACCAGGGTGAAGACGTCGTGGGGGGACTGGTGGAAACCCTGCCGCTGTCGGAAAAACAGCGGCTGAAAGACGGTCGGCGCAAGAAGGTCTCGCTGGAATCGTTGTTTCCCAATATCTACAGGAAGCTGGTGGAAATTGCCGAGGAATTGATCACTCGCCAGACCTGGAGCCCTCAGGAGATCGAATTCACCTTCCAGGGCGACCAGGAGGCGAGCCTCTCTGTGCTGCAGACACGCAACATGATCCCGAGGGTAAGTCGCCGGTACCAGGTGTTTGCTTCCACCGAAGAACTGCATGCGCACTACCTGTCGAGCGGCATCGGGGTGAGCGGCGGAGCGCTCTGCGGTCGGGCAGCCTTCAACCTGGAAGAAATCCAGCGCATCCGCGGCGAGCATCCCGGCGAGCCGGTGATCTTGATCCGCTCCGATACGGTTCCCGACGACATCCGCGAGATCTCCGTTACCGATGGCATTCTAACCGGCAAGGGCGGTGCCACCAGCCATGCCGCCATCGTCGCCAATCGCCTCGGTAAGACTTGCGTGGTGGGCTGCAACAAGATGCGCGTGTGGGAAAATGAAGGAAGATGCCTTATCAGTAGCCGCGAACTGCGCAGCGGTGACCGCATCGGCATCGATGGTCACAGCGGCGCCATCTATGCCGGCTTGCACGAAACCCGCTGGGTGGATATCGTCAACTGAACTCGATAATATGGGCGCGCAACGCACGGGCTTTGATTTGAGGAAGGAGGTCAATATGGAAACAGCTGGTCCTCAGGAAAAGCTGGTGCCTCTGAAGCTGGGCATCAATGGCTTGGGACGGATCGCCAAATTGAGCATCTGGCATCATGTGGAACGCCAGTATTTTTCCGAGCTGGTGGTGAACACCGGGCGCGAAGTGGGCAGCAGCCTCCACGACATTGCATTATTCATTGAGAAAGACTCCACCTACGGAGCATTGCACAATTACCTTTACGGATGCCGGGCACGACGCGTGATCGAAGATCTGGACGAAGAGGCCGGGACCATGCGCATCAACGGGGTCAAGGTCACCATTTTGCGCAACCATCGCAACCCTGCCGCGATCGGTTGGCGCGATCAAGGGGTGGAGCTGGTGGTGGATGCCACCGGGGCATTCCTGGACCCGACCGCGCTCGCTGAAGATCCCAAGGGGGCGCTTCGCGGCCACCTGGCGGCCGGCGCCAAGAAGGTGGTACTCTCTGCACCGTTCAAGATCAAGGACAAGAGCAAGGAGATGCCGGCCGATGCCATCACGACGGTGATGGGAATCAATGACGCCGACTACGACCCCAAACGCCACCTGCTGGTTTCCCATGCCTCGTGCACCACCACCTGCCTGGCCTACTTGGTCAAGCCGCTGCTGGACTACTTCGGCAGTGAACGGATTCTTTCGGCCTCGATGACCACCGTCCATGCCGCCACCAGTTCCCAGCAGGTTCTGGACCGGGCCCCCAAAGCCAAGGCCACCGATTTGCGCAAGAACCGGTCGGTGATGAACAACATCATCCTGACCACGACCGGGGCCGCCAACGCTCTTGCCCTGGTCATCCCGGAGATGAAGCGGATCGGTTTCATCGCTGAGTCGGTGCGGATTCCGACCACCACCGGGTCATTGATCATTCTGGTGGCACTGATCCAGGACGAAAGCCTGCGCAATCCCATCAGCCGGGAAATCATCAACGGCGTCTACCGGGAGGCCACCAAGCACTTCCCGGAGGGCTATCTGTTGTATACCGAAGAACAGAACGTGTCGTCGGATATCATCGGCATGCCGCGGGCGGCGGCGATCATCGAGGGCCACGAAACCCACACCCGGACCTCCGCGGTCCGTCTCGATTTCAAGCCGGATCGCCGCCATCTGCTCCTTGACGGCCGGTGTCGGCGCCTCCGGACAGCCCCGACCCAGTGGCCTCGGTGGCGGATTCGGCACTGGCGGACCAGGTGGTCGAAATCCCGGTGACTCAGGCGGTAATCTACGGCTGGTATGACAATGAATTGGGCAGCTACACCAACATGCTTGGGGATCGAACGGTGAGCGTGGCGCGATTGATGCGCGGTTAGCAGCTCTGGTTGCTGGTGATGCCGAGGACAACCACTGGCATGAACCGGCTCTAAGGAGGAAAAGGACGATGGCGATTCGAGTTGCAATCAACGGATTTGGCCGGATTGGAAGGATTGTCTTTCAGGCCATTGTGGATCGTGGTGAACCCCTGGAAATAGTGGCGGTCAATGACATCGGCGCGGTGGACGATCTGGCGCACCTGCTGCAGTACGACTCGGTCCATGGGGTGTGGTCGCGGTCAGTGACGGCCAAGGAAGACCGGATCGTGGTGGATGGCAAGGAATACTCCTGCCTGAAAGTGTCGGACCCGTCGCAGGCGCCCTGGCACGACCTGGGGGTCGATGTGGTGCTGGAGACCAGCGGCCGTTTCACGGACCACGCCTCGTGCCAGAAACATTTAGCCTCGGGAGCTCGCAAGGTGGTTCTCGGTGCTCCCGGCAAAGGCATGGATGCCACCTTTGTCATGGGCGTCAACGAAGAACAATACGATCCCCGCAATCACCATATCGTCTCCAATGCCTCCTGTACCACCAACTGCCTCGCTCCGGTGGTCCGCGTGCTCCACGATCAGTTTGAGGTCGAGCATGGTTTGATGACCACCATCCATTCCTATACCGCCGATCAGCGGCTGGTGGATTCCATTCACAAGGATCGGCGACGGGCCCGCGCAGCGGCGCTGTCGATGATTCCGACCACGACCGGGGCAGCCTCGGCGGTGGCGGAAGTGATTCCGGAGCTCAAGGGCAAGCTGGACGGGCTGGCCATCCGGGTACCCACGCCCAATGTATCCCTGGTGGACCTTGTCTGCCGCATCGGGCGAGAAGCCACCAAGGACGATGTCAACCGGGCGCTGGCCGAGGCAGCCGGCGGCCCTCTCCAGGGAATCCTGCGCTACGTTACCGAACCGTTGGTCTCGATCGATTTCAACCACACCACGTATTCCTCATCGGTGGATGCGGCGCTCACCACCGTTATCGACCAGCGCCTGGTGAAGGTCCTGAGCTGGTACGACAACGAGTACGGGTATTCCAACCGACTCATCGACTTGGCGGTACTCATGGGTAAGTACTTGGATTAATGACCCGCATTCGGTCGCGGTGTCGGGCAACTCTCGGCCGGGTACTGCCGTCGAGTTCCCCCGGCATTGGCCGCTGCATTTCCTGGTGACAGGAGAGAGAAGGATCGCCATGAGATTTCTCGATGATGTGGACCTCAAGGGTAGACGCGTTTTGATGCGGGTCGATTGCAACGTGCCGCTCGATAAGAACCATCAGGTGACCGATGACAATCGCATTCAGGCGGTCCTGCCGAGTCTGCGAAAACTTCTGGAGGAGCACTGCCGGGTGGTTCTGGCGTCTCACCTGGGGCGCCCCAAGGGCAAGGTGGTCGCAGACATGTCGCTGCAACCAGTGGCGGAGAATCTTAGTCGCCTGATCGGCCGGCCGGTGACACTGGCTCCCGACTGCATCGGACCAGAGGTCACCAGGTTGGCGGAGGCGCTTCAACCGGGGCAGGTGCTGCTCCTGGAAAACCTGCGTTTTCATCCGCAAGAGGAACAGAACGATCTCGGGTTTTCGCAGGCTCTGGCGGCTTTCTGCGACATTTACGTCAATGAAGGTTTTGCCGTGTCCCATCGGGCTCATGCCTCGGTCCACGGCATCACCCGCTATGCGAAAGTCTGTGTCGGGGGCTATCAACTGCAACAGGAAATCAGTTATTTTCACAAGGCGTTTGACCACCCACAGCGACCGGTAGCGGTCGTCATCGGCGGCGCCAAGGTGTCCTCCAAGATCGGCGTGCTCATTAACATCCTCCCCAAAACCGAGCATCTGTTCATAGGCGGCGCCATGGCCAACACTTTTCTGAAGGCTCGGGGTCTGGCCGTTGGTGCTTCCCTGGTGGAAGACGATTATCTGGATACGGCCAGGGATCTGCTGGACCAGGCGGCCAAAGGCGGCGTTACCGTGCACCTGCCGGTGGATGTGGTGGTGGCCGCCGGCCTGGATGACGGCGCCAATGCCCGCGAAGTATCCGTCGATCAGATTCCGCCCGGGATGCAGGCGCTCGATGTCGGCCCTAAGACGGTGGCACAGTTCACCACCGCCCTCAAGACCTGTCGGACCATCGTCTGGAATGGCCCTCTGGGGGTGTTCGAAACGCCGCCTTTCCATCAGGCCACTTTCGCCCTGGCCGAGTTCCTGGGTAATGCCCAGGCGCTGACCGTGATCGGAGGTGGGGATTCCGCGGCAGCGGTCAAAAAGGCCGGTGTGGCCGATAAGGTGAGCTACGTTTCCACTGGTGGAGGGGCCTTCCTGGAGATGATGGAGGGCAAGATCCTGCCGGGCATTGCCGCCCTTGAGGAATGTGCACGGAAGGCGCAAGGTACCTTGCCCTAGACGAACGCGAGGTGAGCATGGAAAACAAAAAGGCACTGGTCGCAGCCAACTGGAAGATGTACAAGAGCATCACCGAAGCACGCCGTTTTGTCGAGGAACTGCAGGCCCAGGTCGGACCATGCGACGATCGGGAAGTAGTGATTGCGCCGCCATTCACGGCACTGCCCGCGATTGCCAGAACCTTGCGAGAAAATGGTTTTTCTCTGGCCGCTCAGAACTGCCACTGGGAAGAACAGGGGGCCTTTACCGGAGAGGTATCGGTGGGGATGCTCCGAGATGTGGGTTGCCGGTATGTCATTGTCGGGCATAGCGAGCGACGCCAGCTTTTTGGAGAAACCGATGCGATGATCCGGAAGAAAGTGGCGGCTGTCTATCGCCATAGTCTGACCCCGATCCTCTGTATTGGCGAGACCCTGCAGCAACGGGAAGCGGGGCAAACCTTCGAGGTGTTGGTTCGGCAGTTCGAGGAGGCGGTGGCGGGGCTTTCCCCAGACCAGGCCAAGCAACTGGTGCTCGCCTACGAACCGGTGTGGGCCATCGGCACGGGCAAGACCGCCACTCCCGAACAGGCCCAGGAGGTCCACAATTTCCTCCGGGAGCGTTGCGCGGCGCCGTTCGACAAAACTATTGCCAATCATATCAGAATAGTATATGGAGGCTCTGTCAAAACAAACAACGTGGACGCCCTGATGGCCCAGCCGGACATCGATGGTTTGCTGGTGGGCGGCGCCAGCCTGGATGTGGCGTCTTTTCGTCGTATAGTCCAATACCAATGATGGGGAGACAACCGTTTACTCATGTTACAAACCTTTGTTTTGATCGTACATGTGATCGCCTGCTTCGCGCTGATCGCTATCGTGTTGCTGCAAACCGGTCGCGGCGCTGAGATGGGGGCGGCTTTCGGCGGCAGCTCACAAACCCTGTTTGGGAGCACCGGGGGTTCGACCTTCCTGGGAAAGCTTACCACAGCGGCCGCCATTGTCTTCATGATCACCTGCCTGGGTTTGACCTACTTCGCTTCCAGACCCGAGGGCAAGTCGGTCATGGAAAAGGTGAAGGTGGAGGTCGAGGAAAAACAGGGTCCGGCTTTGCCGGATGCCAAACCGGCGCAGGCGGCTCCTAGCCCCTCAACCAAGGTGCCATCGGCAGCCGACCCGAGCGCGGTGCCGAAAGCGGCTCCCGACCAAGGCGCCGCCAGTGGGCAGAGTGCCAGCCAGCCCGCCAATCCTACACCGGCTTCCGACAGCGCGGCAGGATCAGCAGACCAACCAAAACCGTAGACTGGCGGCCGGTATCGAACCGGCGGCGGCCAGACTACAACCTGTGCCGAAGTGGTGGAACATGGTAGACACACCATCTTGAGGGGGTGGCGGGGCGACCTGTGCCGGTTCGAGTCCGGCCTTCGGCATACCAAAAAATAAAAGCAAATTCAGCCAGTTGCAAGGTAACACAACTTCGCTGGCAGAATTTGGTTCTAATAAATTCAAATAGTTACCTAGTGTGACCGAACTTGCCATGCAGACCGACAAGGCACTGGTGCTCGTTGCACACGCCTTGGAGGCGCTGCGCCATCGCCAAGTCATCCTACCGGCGCTGACTTCAAAATTGGTACCGGGCTATAGGATAAGAAGTCCAGGTCGGAAACCGATCAGACATACTCGACCTTGAGAGCTTTGAGACCGTTTTTGATAATATCAAAATGGTCTTGGTCTTCGGTGTATAGCAGTGCCCCGATGGATATTGCCCCGAAGGCAATCTGAACATCGTTCACAAACCCCGCCATCTTCACCAGTGTGTCATATTGACGGGGAAGTCCGGCAAAGAAACGACCCATTGCTATATAGTGATTGGCATCCAGGGTGACGATACGTCTCGCGTCTACATAAGGTTTTTGGAGCTGGTGAACGAGTCGTTCAGCCTTCTTGATTCTGGCTCCAGCCCAAAGTTCCATCAGGGTGATGGCGGAAATATACTTTACCGTGCCGCGGAGCTGAAGCTCTTCAGCATGTGACCGATCCCGAATGAAAGAGATGTAGACATTGGTATCGAACATGACTTTCATTCAAAGACCTCATCGATCAGCTCCCCTTTTCCACCTGCCCGTTCATGAGCCCCGATGATTTCATCATCGATGATCGCCAGTTCCAAGGCTTTGTTGACCGCCTCCTTGTCCGTTCTGACCCTGAAGATCATACGAACCTTGTCAATGTAGTCTTGATCCGTAATCCTAATGGGTTACGCCTTTTGCTTGGGGGCCAGTTGCGGATAGATAGTAAGCAAGAAGCTGGCAAAGGTGTGGCGGATGTCGTGTATTCTCACCGTCTTTGCCGACCTCAAGGAATCCCATGAACCTCAGGTGCCATCGGCTATTGAGCGCATTCGACGTCAGTCTCGCCGGCGGCTTTGTGCAGTTTATCAACGAGCTCTTCCATGGACAAGGGCTTTAGCAGGTAATCGAAGGCGCCTAAGCGCATACCTTCCATCCTCTCACGGGTCGAGACGTCTCCTCCGGTCAGGAGAATCACCTGAATCGACGGATACTCCCGCTTTATGAGCTTTAGCAGCTCGGTCCCACTGGTTCCCGGCAGCATCACGTCACAAACCATCACATCGGGTGGCTCCGCCTCGATGAGATACAGGGCTTCCTCGCCACTGGTGGCCGTTCTTGCTTCTATTCCCCTGGAAGAGAGTCTTTCGGAAATGGTCGCGATGAACTCGACCTCATCATCGACAAGAAGCACCTTTAATTTCCCCATACCCCCTCTCCCGACTGTTGCTTGAACTTTAAAGGTGAAAAGCGTTGCGCCGCCGGACATTCTGCCCGGAAACTCCGGCTTCTTGCCTATGGCCGGATGTCTATGGTGGGATACATGCCCTTCATGGCTCCCTCGGGGTATGGCTGGACGATATTGAAAGACATATTCTGCGCCTTCTGGGCGTGCCCGCGGTTATTGCTGCCGTCAAAGTAGGCTCCGTTGGCCTCCAGAATGTGTTCGATACGGTGCTGGAACGCCTTCACAAAGTTTGCTCCGATTCCCTGGAAGATCATGGCGCCCACTGCGATCTCGCCGTCACACCGGGAGAGCTCCTCAAGATCCAAACTGTGCCGTTCGAGGTCCCGTCGGTTGCGGATGTATCCCCAGATTAGGCGCCCGCCCGGGATCTCCAGTGGTTCATCAAGATCGATGATGGTGTGGGGCATGACGATACTCCCGGCCCCGATGCCTAATGTGCAGTCCGGCTTGCCATGAAGAAAGGCATTGAATCCGACGAACACCTTTTCGCCGAGCCGCGCATGGATGACCTTTCCTCCATGGGCCGTGATGTTGTTGCCTTCCAACCGACTGTGGATGATGTAGCAGTTTTCCTGGGCGTTTGAGCCTTTGCCGAGCCATGCATCTTCAAGGTAAGCCCGCTGCGCGACCAGAACATTCTCGCTGATGGTGGTTTCGCCTTTGACCACGGCATACTTGCTCAAGGAAGCTCCGTGGGCGACCGAGATGGACGGGCTCGACTGGATCTCCGCAAAGCCGCGCTCGAAATCGGCTCTTACGCCCTTCCACAAAATCCATCAGCACACCGGTGGGAGTCTTACCCGGTTTCACGTGGACATAGCGCTTGAGATCCTCGGGGTGAAATCGGTAGTTGAAGTTAAAGGACCCCTTGGCCCGAATCCAGATCTGCCCGGGTTCCACCTGACGGTGGGCGGCTTCCCCGGTGCGGACATAGGCGTAGGAACCAACGACGCAATCGTGCAGAGAGGTAAGATCGACGGTTGCAAACGGCCCGAGAAAGCTTCCTTCGACGGGTGAACCGTGAATATTGGCGTAATGCATGGAGACCGTGTTCTGGATCAGGAATTCCTCGGGGTTCTCCGGGTCATGAGAATTGCTGTGGACCAGGTTCTTGATGAGGTAACTGTCCTTGATGCGAATCATTTCATCGTCGTGGAGCGGAATCTCCATATCTCCATCCTTGAAGATGTCCCCTTTGAGTTTGAGTTCATCGCCACGAACGTCGGTCTTATAGAGCACCGCGTGATCCACCACGCACCTGCCTAGAAAGTAGCTGCCGGCAAGGCTCGAATGATTGAAATGAAACTGGGTCGGATGATGCAGACCAAGGCCGTAGAATGCGTAGAAGCGGGAAAACTGTTCCAGCGGGATGATCTTCCGCACATAGGCACCGACATCAAAAGCAGGCTCCCTGAGATTGACATTCACACGGTCAATGATTCGATCAATGAGTTTTTGCAGCTGTCCCATGAAACGGCTCCCTGCTACGTTGGTGTGTTTATGCGTGGTGAGTTTCGGGATTCGAGTATTCGGGATTCGAGATTCGGAAACAAGCCCTAAACCCGAATCCCCCTACACTACTCCTTCTTCCCGCATGCCTCCTTGATCTTCTTGACCAATTCCACTAAGTCACACGGTTTCATGAGGTAATCGAAGGCGCCGAACTCGATCCCCTCCCTGGCGGCGGTTTCCGAGCCATGTCCGGTAAGCATGATCACCGGCATTTGCGGTTCCATCAACTTGAATACCTTGAGGACCTCGATACCATCCATGTCTTCCATCTTCAGATCCAAAACGGCGGCATCAAAACGGTTGTTGCGCAGGATCCGGATGGCCTCGGAACCACTCAGGGCGGGAGTGACATCAATGTTGCGCTTGGCCAACCGCTTGGCCAGAACCTTCACGTAGCCCGCCTCATCATCAACCAGAAGAAGCTTAACGTGATCCGACTGATCCTTTACGCTCTCAGGCATCGTTCCGTTTCCTAAGCTGATTTCCGAAGTGTGGCTTCACCCGGAGGAACCCGATGACAAGGGCCTAGTACACGAAGTACCGATCTCAAAATCCCTGTATGTCTCCTCCCCCTCGATGGGGGAGGCCGGGGGGCAATGCTGTTGACTTAAGATGGAATCAATCCTCCCTCTACCCCGTTTCGGGAGACAGGACCGGGTGAGGAGGCTTTCAGAGCCGACCTCCAAAGCCCGTTCGCCCTGAGGTATCGAAGGGCGAACCCGGTTGAGATCAAGCTGACGGAGCACTCCGTTCAACGCAGGCGCTCTGTCAGCTAAGCCATTGCCGGACAATTCCCCCTTTGAAAAAGGCGGGCTAGGGGGGATTTCGGCTGATACTGGGTCAGCCCTCAAAGAATCCCCCCCGCCCCCCTTTTCAAAGGGGGAGACCTTAGCTTGATGCGTATCGGATGAACCCAGCCCCTACGGAATCAAATGACGAATGACGTAGGGGCGGGCTTTATGCCCGCCCGAGCCGATGGGCTTAATTCTACGGCATTGGGGTCCGGGGAGGGGGCTTGATGCAATCCTGCAAGGCAGGAAATCACCCCCTCCTCTACCCCTCCCACCGAGGGCATGAGCGAGCAATCGCCTACGCTCCACGCCGCAGCGCAATCTCGCTGACCCGGGCCTGAGTGATTTTCTCTTCGTGCCGCCGCTTCTTGGCTTTGGCTTCCTGGACCTTGGCCATGAGCTGCTCGATATCGCAAGGCTTCATGAGGTAATCAAACGCTCCCAGCTTCATCCCTTCAATACCGGTCTCGACCGTGGCGTGGCCGGTCAGCATGATCACTTCCACCAGGGGATGGGCCTTCTTGATCTCCCTGAGGGTCTCGATGCCGTCCATTCCGGGCATCTTGACATCCAGGATGATCACATCCACTTTTTCGTTGGCCTTCAGTTTGTCCAGCGCTTCCTGACCGGTGTAGGCCGCCACGATCTCGAGATCTCGTTTGCCGAGGCGTTTGGTCATGGTGTCCACAAAGGGCACTTCATCATCGACTAACATCACTACGGTTCGCATCATGAGGAATCCTCCCTCTCTAGGCATTATGCTATGAAGTGAATCCTACCATACCTTTTGTTTCCGACGATTTCCAAAATAGCCGGCAATCTCGAGCACCACCCCGGTACTACCTTGTCATTTCGAGCGAAGCGAGAAATCTTAGTGCTCGGAACCATGTGGAGATCTCTCCCTCCGGTCGAGATGACAACCCCGTGTTCCGCGGGGCTGAAGCTGCCTGCCGACCATGTAACGAAGTAGCACTACGAGCACCCCTTCTGCCCCTCGCGCGGCAGCGGGAGGAACACATGAAAGGCGGTGCCGATACCGACAGCGCTGTTTACGGTGATATCCCCACCCATCTTTTTGATGATACCGTAGCAGATCGACAGCCCTAACCCGGTTCCTTTGCCGACCGGTTTGGTCGTGAAGAACGGGTCGAAGATTCTGGCCATGACGGATTGCGGGATCCCGTGGCCGGTGTCGGCGACGTCGATGACCACCCTGTTGTCGTCGACCCTGGTGGTGATCTCGACCGTCCCCCCGGCCGTCCCAATGGCATCAATGGCATTGTTGATGAGGTTCAAGATCACCTGCTGAATTTCCGATGGCGAGGCACAAATATCCGGCAGGTCCGGCGCCAGGTTCTTAATGACCTTTACGTTGGCGAATCGTGAACGTTGCTCGGAAATGCTGATCAGCTCCTCGACCAGCTCGTTCACCTGCATCAGTTTCATCCGTGGGTCGGTCCGGCGCGCGAAGCTCAACAGCTTATGAGTGATCTCCTTGCACCGCTCTCCCTGGGTCCTGATCTGTTGCAACGACGAGGTGAATTCCTCGACGTTGCGGCTCTCCCAGAAGCCTTCCTCACTGAGCAGGTCGCCCATCCAGCCGGCCTCTTCAACCATGATGGCAATCGGGTTGTTGATCTCATGGGCGATCCCCGCGGCCAGCTCACCCACGGAAGCCAGCTTGCCCGCCTCGATCACTCGCTCATTGAGCATTTCCTTTTCGCGATCGGTCTTCTCGATGTAGCTGACCATCCGCCTGGAAAACAGGAGCGCCATGATCACAATGCCAAGTCCGCCGATGGCGGAGATGCCAAAGGTCAGGATGCGCGCCTGGAAAAGATCGGAGTAGGCATCCGAAGCCTCCTGTTGATACGCCAGAATCCACTCGCCACTCTTGAGCGGGCACATCAGGTAGACAATGTCCTGATCCGCATACCGGGCTTGACCCGCAACGGTCTTGCTCCTCGCCTTGATTATCGCATTGCTGGAAGAGACCTCAATTTCCTGTGGCGATTGCTCTCCTTTTCTCTCGGAGAGAAGCCCCAGGAAGAAATCCTTATAGACCAGGCGAGCGGGATTGGGATTGGTCTGGAACTCCCCCGCCCGGTTGAGAATGAACGCCGAGCCGGTCTTGCCGATGCTGACGCTCTCCACCAGGGTATTGAAGGCCAGAAAATCAATCGTGCCCCTCACGATCCACTTTTTGCCGCCGAATTCCTGTTTGGCCGCAACGATGAAGTGTGGCTGCTTACGGAGCCCGAGGAAGACATCGCTGATGTAATAGTCGGACTGCACGGCGTCATTGAACCAGGCGGCCTTTGAGTAGTCGGCCCGCTCCAGTTTGAAAGGCCCTGCATAGGCTACTTGAACGCCCTGCTCGTTCACCACTCCCAGGTCCACAAAAACCGAGCCATAGATACTCTGCAAATTGGCCAGAGCTTGCTCCAGCACGGCTTCATCGCTTACCTGCGCAAAGGTGTAACGCTTTGCCAGAAGAGCGATGTTGCATAGCCTTTCATGCAGAAAGGCGTCGATACGCTGCTCATGTTTCTGGAGCAGCTCCTTGAGGTGGGCAAAGACCTTCTCGCGGTAGGACGTCTCGAACTTGTAGCCGATGATGCTGACAACCAGGAGAAGAGGGGCAAAGGAGACCAGGATAATCGTCGAGCAGCATGTTCCTGGTCAATGATCGATAATAGCGACTGGTTTCCATGTCCTTATCCTTCCCGCCCCGGAGCGCGAACTTTTTCTTGATGGTGGATCCTGGTGCTCAGATTGCGATCGATAGTAACGCAACAGCTAGTGACCCCGTCGTCATTCCGGCGCAAGCCGGTCCTGCAAGTAGGCGTCGGCTTTAGACAGATCCCCGCATTTCCGAAATGGGGGCATTCCGGGGAAGGGATTTCCAGTTCGCCGATCTGAACCCCTTTCGCCCTCATATGTAATCCCCCTTCTGTGAAGGTGGACCTCAGGGCCGGTCACTTGCCAAAGTCCCTCTGCCCCCCTTGGCAAGCCTGTAGGTTAACGACCTTATGCGCGCAAGACAGTATCCCGCTCAGGCCTCACCGGATCACCGTCACCTCGGTGCCCGTCTGTTGCTTCAGTTCCTCGATGTGGTCTTCCACCTCGCCTTTGAACAGGGCTTTCTCAAAAAAGGTCCGCTCTTCATGGCCCAAGACCAGGAGATCGGCCTTCTCTTCCAGGATAACTTGCCTGAGCACTTCCAGGACAGCCCCGCGCCGGACGATCTTTTTCGGGGTCACTCCCTGAGATTGCGCCAGTTGCTCCGCATAGCCCAGGATATGCTCGCCGAGACGCTCGAGCCCGTCTCCCGCCAGACCGGTCGACATCCCGCCGACACTGCCTCTCAGGAAACCGATGTCCACCACATAGACGTAAGTCAGTTTTGCGTTGTGCTGCTTTGCCAGGGCAGCCGCTTCCAGGGCTGCTTTCTGAGCATGGGCCGATCCCGTTACGCCACAGACAATGCTTGTATATCCCATAATCGCTCCTTAAACCGCTAACCACTAGTACGCGATCAGCAGATAAATCATACACATGGTGACGGTGATCATCATGCGGCCACCAGCACATTTTCATGTATTCCAGGAAGGAGATCTTGTAGCCGGCTTTTTCCGCCATACCCACCGTGACCACGTTGGCGCTGGCGCCGATCATGGTGCCGTTGCCGCCC
>CAWDJT010000007.1:0-31429 GCA_963802715.1 uncultured delta proteobacterium | reverse complement strand
AGAGGTGATGGGCACACCGTCTTTGCGCACCAATTTGATCTCGTAAACCTGGTTCATGATTTCCCCGTGATGGCGCCGACGGTAACGCTCCATCGCCACCTCCAGATCGTCGGGATGAACCAGATCCTTGGCCCCTTTGTTGAGCAGTTCTTCCGACGTGTAGCCGGTGATTCTGCAGAAAGCTTCGTTGGTGTATCGATAACGGGCCTCCATGTCATCGTGGTCTTGCATGATGAAAATGCCGAGGTTGGCCATGTTGGCAGCCTCCACGATGGCCTGATGGCGCGTGGCAAATTCCTTTACCTCTTGCTGCAGCTGTTTGGTTCTGGAAATATCCTTCAGTTGGCCCAGTTTACCGATGGAGCCGTCTCGCCCCTTGATGTAGAAGCTCCTCACCTGGAAAGTCTTTCCCAGATTCGGCAATTGATATTCTTGAAAGCCACAGCTTTCGTGTTGGATCGCATTCATCACCGACCAGGAACACACGGTATCACGCCCAAACAGGGCCTGATAGCAGATCTCCCCGACATGGTCTCCCACCAGATCAATGAGCGCCTTATTCATGAATTCAATACGGTAGTCACCGGAAACGATGTAGATGCCATCCTCCAGATTGTTGGCCATCCAGGCAAAGGCCTGATGCTCGGATTCCAGGGCCAATTCGGTGTATTTCTGGGCGGTAATGTCGTTGAGCACGCCCTGCAGCGATAGGAATCCCCCATCATCCTTACAGGAAACCCGCCCCCGCATCTTTACCCAACGGATTTTCCCCTGGCGATTCACGATTCTGTGCTCAGATAGGAAGTACTTGTCGGAAACCAGGGCCTTGCTGAGTGCATCCGCAACCGCCTGGCGATCTTCTTCATGAACGAGATCCAGCCAGTTCAGCTTGGCGCTCAGAAAGTCCTTCAGATCATAACCGCACAAATCGGAGATCTTCCTATCAATGAACTCCAAGGTCCAACCTTTGCCCAGCTTGAAGGTAAGCAGATCGATGGACTCAAGCTGAGGAGGCTGGAGACTGCCCTTGTTGGCGACAAGCTGTTCCAGCTCTTCGACTCTTCGCTGCAGTTCCTCGTAGGTCGGTCTCTTCATTGGGTTATCGTCCTCGTTGTATCCTGCCACTTCCCTGCCAACGCCCTTCCTGACCTCGACCGATGCCAATACCCATTAGGCAGCCCGGATCATCCCGAACAAGGTCATTACCCCAAGCCATTTCGGCCTCAACAAAGCAGGTACCGATTCACACCACAGGTCAGTTCTGGTAAGTATTATAACAATGGCAGCAGAATGGGTAATGAATATGAGCAACCAACGGGACAAGAAGGGATCCGCGCGCAACAGGCGCAACGTCGCAGCTTTGAATGCAAGGCAGCCATATGTTGACCATCTCGTAAGGACTCGGAAAACACCATTGTCAGTCATCCCGACGTGAGCCGGAATCCAGGAATTTTTGGTGCGTATAGCCCCACTGGCCGCCGGTTTTCCCGTGAAAGTCCACCGGTCATAGCCGCGAAAGCGGGTATCCAGGCCATCTTTCTGGATTCCTGTCCCGCCGCTGGCGGAGCATGACGACTTTCATGGTTCGTTGTGGCCCGCAAGGCCATGGCGGTTCGCCGGGGTGACGACTCCATACGAATACATCATAAATGTTGATCCGTGGAAGATACGATCGAAAGAAGATGATTACCAACTTCCCAGACAATGCCGGCAGAGGCAAGCCAGTGACCCTCTACTTCCCCAGCCCCTTACGGGTTGCCTTGCCCAAAGCCACAGCGATTTCCTTATTGCTCATCGCTGCTGCAAACATCGGCAGCCTGATCACGTCTGGTGATTGGTCGGCTACTTCTTTAAAGATTCACTTACTGACAACACTGATAATTCTGTCACTTATCGGCTTGATTTTGCTAATTTCTTATTATGTGAGCAGGATTACTTCGCCATTCTTGATTGTTGACCACGATAGCTTGGTTGTTGTCATCATGGGTAAAGCCAAAGAATATGAACTAGATACTATCAATTCATTCTTATTCGATAATACAGTAACATGTATCAGTAATCGTAAACGAATTATCGTTTCATTATTTTTCATCAATATGAACACTGATAAACGTACGATTTTTTCAATTAACCACCCTTATCGACTTCTAAATGCATGGAACAGGACAGCCGCGATTTTGGAAATAATGACCGGCAAACCTGTTATTACTACGTTTTACATACAAGATCATAAGGACGGAGTGGTTGATATGGAAACAGATAGCAAGACATAGTCTTCATACCAATAGCGGAACACGCACAGCAGCACAGCAGCCAGCAGCTTGTTTGGACAACCCCTCGTGGAGCTTACCCCCGATCCTATTCGCAGCTCCCACCAGCCGCAGCGCGCCGTCGCTGGTCATCAGCCCCCGGTGCCAGTCGCACCAGCCGGCTAACCTGAAGGCTGACCGCTCCGAATTCGCTTCCCACCTGCCCATAAAGCAGATACGCGCGATCCATATCCAGATCCTGGCAAAACCGGCGGAAAACCTGGGGGAAGAAAATGGTTTCATAGATGGCCGTGGTGTCTTCGAAGGAAACAAACTCCATGGTATCCCCTTCCCGGGTCAGCACTTCCTTGCGGGTAATGGGCCACCCCAGCACCCACACCCGGTGCCCTACATAGCTCAGCAGGTCGACGGCCGGGACGATGCGTTGCGGAAGCTTGCGCAGAGGCGATTCCCACAGACTCCAGTGGGTGTACCGACAAGACCATCCCCAGAGCTCTCGCATTCCTGCTGCCATTTCTGCTGGGGTGCCAGGTCCGGCAGGGGCGGCACCGCAATTCTGCGGCGCGTCCCGGTGAAGGCACTCACCTGGCCTCGCAAGCCCTGGCGTTGTCCCTGGCAATACCCATTCAGCACCGCTTTCACAAACCAGAGCAGTTGCGGACGGTTGAAGCCCCCTGCCAGGCTATCCAGCAGACCGCTTTTGACCAGCACCGGGCCGTCGGATGGGGGAATCATCACACGGCTTAGAAGATCTTCCAGGGAAGCAAACGCGCCATGGCGCCGGCGTTCGGCCAAAATGGCTTCCAGCGTCTCCCGCCGGATGTCTCTGCAGCTGCTGCAGTCCCATTCGGATGGTCTTCCCCCAGCCCCGGTAGTTCCAGTCGCTGTCGTTGACATCCGGTCCCAAAACGGTAATTCCCATGCGCCGCGCTTCGGAAATGTAGGCCGAAGCGGTGTAATAGCCGCCGCCGTTGCTGATGACCGCCGCCATGAATTCAGCCGGATGATGGGCCTTGAGATAGGCCGACTTGAAGCTCACCAGGGCATAGGATGCCGAATGGGGCTTGCAGAAGGAATATCCGGCGAATGAGAGGAACATCTCCCAGACTTCCTCGATGACTTCCGGGGCCACGCCGCGTTCCCGGCAGCCGTCGTGGAAGCGCTGTCGAAACGATGACAGCTCCTCGGAGCTTTTCTTGCTGATCACCTTCCGCAGCCGGTCCCCTTCCGCCCAGCTGAATCCGGCCAGCCGCATGGCCACCTGAACCACGTCTTCCTGATAGACCAGAATGCCGTAGGTTTCCGACAACAGCTCCTGGAGCCCGGGATGGATCGGTTCGTAGGGTTCGCCGTGCAACCGCCGGATGTAATGGTTGATGTAGCGGTTGGCGGCCGGCCGGATGATGGAAGAATGGATCACCAGATGTTCGAAATCGCCGCGCTGGGTCTTTTGCTGCAGCTGCCGCATGGCCGGGGATTCCACGTAGAACACTCCCATGGTATCCCCACGGCGCAGCAGATCCTGGGTGGCCGGGTCATCGATGGGATTGAAAGTGGCATAATCGATGGTTTTCCCGGTGTTTCGAGCAACAGCCGCCAGGGCATCGCGAATGACGGCAAGGGAGCGGTTCCCCAGGAGATCGATCTTGACCAATCCGGCTTCCTCCGTCTGGTCCTTTTCCCATTGGATGATTTTCACCCCCTTGGCGCTCCGCTGCACCGGCACGTGGCGCGAAATTCGCCCGGGTGCCAGCACCACGCCGCCGCAATGGACGGACAGATGCCGGGGAAGGGATTCCAGCCGGGTAGCCCAATGCAGGATTTCCGGCCAGGGAGGATCGAGGGCAAAACCACGGAATTTGGGGTGGTGTTCCACCCGCTCCCAGATCCGGTGCGGGTCGGTCCAGAAACTCAAGCGCCGGGTCACCTCCTTGATGTCCGCCGCCGGCATGCCGTACACCTTGGCCACTTCCCGCACCGCCGCTCGGGCACCAAACCCCACATGGTTGCAGACCGCCGCCATCCGCTCATCGCCGTAGGAATCCCGGACTTCCTCGTGCAACCCATCCCGCTCATCCCACGGGAAATCCACGTCGATATCCGGATGGTCGTGGCGTTCCGGATTCAGGAAGCGGCCAAACAGGAGGTTATGGCGGATCGGGTCCACATGGGTGATGCCGAGCAGATAACTCACCAGACTGGCTGCGGCACTCCCCCGACCGCAATGGATGGGACGGCGCCCGACGATGTCGGCCACCACCAGGAAATAATCCACATACCCCTTGGACTCAATGAGTTCCAACTCCTCGGCTAGACGCTCCTCAATGATCGGATTGCTCTCCCCGTAGCGCCGCGAAATCCCTTCACGGCACCGTTTCAGAAGTAGCGCGAAATGATCATCGGCCCGGTCCCGGTAATGCGGAAAGACCGTGGGGAAAGGTTCCCAGTCGGTATGACAGGACTTGGCTAGGCGCACCGTATTCTCCAGGGCTTCGGGACAGTGGGGGAAATGCTTCGCCATGTCCTCCGCGGGTTTTAACCACTGGCCCGGACTGGCGGTATTGTCGGGCGAAAGGGTGCTGAAGGTCCGGTTCAAATCGATGGCCCGCACCAGGCGATGCAGCGGATAATCCTCGGGGCGTTCAAAATGCACGGCATTGGTGACAATCGGCGGGACCCGCAGGGTCTTGGCCATCTTCAAGGCGTCACGGTGGGATTGTCCCGGCACCAGCTCCAGCCAGCAATCGGCCCGGGACCGCAGGGCCTGGAGATCTCGCACATCGCCGCTGAGCACCGCCAGATCATCCGGAGCGTGCGGGAAACTGCCGATAAGCGAAAAATCCTCGTCCAGATGGCGGGCACTGGCCAATTCCGAAAGCAAGGCATAGCCTCTGGGGGTTTTGGCCAGAATCACCGCCGAACCATTAGCGGATTGCAGATGCATCCCGACAATGGGGCGGATGCCGTGGCGACGGGCCGCCTGCAGAAAGCGGATCAACCCGTAGAAACCGTTGGTGTCGGTCAGCGCCAGGAACTCAAAACCCGCCGCCACCGCCGCCCGGCACAAGGCGTCCACGGAACTCACCCCCCACATCATGGAGTAGCGACGAATGCACATGCAGATGAATAAAAGGAGGCTTCAAGGACTTTTTCTCAAAACCGCCAAGAAGGTGTTACTGCGGTAAAGGAGGATCCTACAGAACTTGGAAAATGGCATCGAACGCCTGTCAACAGAAACATCCTCGTTGGCAACAAATTTGTTTTCTAGAATTGAGCAGAGAGATATTGGAAACGTAGTTGCTATGCTGTAACCGCTACTTACAGCCAAAACCGCCGGGATTTGACTCGAGGCCAACACCGCTCGCTTCTCGGAAAGATCGCTTCCCTAACCGGTTCCCCCCAAACCCCTGCCCCAGACAACGGCCCGGCGGCCGAAGCGCCGGCGAAGTTCATCCAGGGCCTGTTGCAGCCTCTGCTCGCCGTCGAAGCGGGCCTCTTCCCAGGGAAACAGCGCCAACTGACGGCCGGGCATGGAAAAATCGGAGAGCTCCAACACCAGGCAGCGAACCGCCACCCGCCGCTGGAACACCTGCCGGAAGATCGGGCGAGCTGTCTGAAACAGCCTTTTATCGATCTGGACGGTGATGGGATCGAGAGAGCGTTCCAGCCGCGCGGTCCCACCGTCGGCATAGCGAATTTCCAGGGCCAGCTTGCCGGGATAGCGATTGTGGCAGCGAAGCTCCCAGCCCGCTTCCTCCACCTGCTGGAACAGGATGCTCTCCAGCCGGTCCCGATCGATTTCATCCCGGTCCAAATGGCGAACCAGGTTCACCCGGGGAATCCGTTGGAACGGCACCACCGGCGTGGGGTCAATGCCCCTGGCAATCCGCAGGAGTCGCAATCCCGGCTTGCCGAACACGCTGGCCAGAGCCCCGGCGGGCAAGGCGGCCAGCTGACCGATGTGACCAATGTTCAAATCGGCCAGGTGCAGGGCTGTCTTGGATCCCACGCCGGGCAGGGAGGTAACCGGCAGCGGCGCCAGAAACGCCGTTTCCCATCCGGGAAAGATGCAGCTCAAATCTCCGGGATGGATGCAACTCGAGGCCACCTGACTCACCAGTTTACTGGGGGCCAGCCCCACCCGCGCATGCAGCCCGATTGCCACCATGAGCTGCCGCTCCATGCGGCAGGCCACATCCGGGGGCGGTCCCCAAAGCCTTCGAGTACCGGTGAGATCGACAAAATAGCGACCCGGGAAGGGCCCTTCCACCAGCGGCGAAAAGTGACTGAAGCGCTGCACCAGCTGTTCGTGCTGTTCCCGGTAAAACCCCAGGTCGGGGGGGATAGTCCGCATGCGGCGGCACAGGCGTCGAGCCTGCCCCACCGGCATCCCTTCCCGGAGCCCTTCGCTCCGGGCAATGGCGTTTACCCCCTGGATGACCGCCCTTTCCTTGGTTTCCGCCAGGGCCAGAGGCCCTTTACGGAACTCGGGATGACGCAGTTCCTCAAGGCTCGCATAAAAATCGCGGATATTCAGATGGGCAATCTGCCGAATCCGGCCCGAGCTTTCCATAGGGCGTCTGTTGCAATCTGCACCAAAAGCATCTCACGCAAAGGCGCAAGAGCTAAACCTTTTGGGTATCTTGGCGTCGGGGCGTCTTGGCGAGAACAGAGCGGTAGTTTCGCAACAACCCCACCACGGTACCCACAATTTCCACCTCATCGGCCGAAAAACGCATGGGTTGCATGCGGCTGTTGGCCGGTCGCAGTTCCACTTCTTCGCCATGCCGGAAGAATTTTTTGACGGTGGCCTCTCCACGAATCAGCGCCACCACCGTCTGGCCATTGTCCGCATGAGCCTGCTTGGTGATGATGAGAATATCCCCTTCGCGAATGCCTTCCTCGATCATGGATTCACCCCGCACCCGTAGAGCAAAATTGTTGCCACTTCCCAGGAAACTCTCCGGGATTTCGATGGATTCCGGCACCTCGACGGCTTCGATGGGGGTGCCGGCAGCCACTATACCCAGAAACGGGATGGCGGCCGCGCTGGTACGAAGCGGCACCAGCTCCAAGGCGCGCTTGCGGTGCTTGCCGAGATTCTGCAGATAACCGCGCTGTTCCAGCTGGCGGATGTGCTTGGTAACCGCATTGATCGAGCGAAACCCCAGGTGTTGCCGGATTTCTTCGTAGGATGGCGCCACCCCACGCTCCTGCAGAGTATCACGCACAAACCGGTAGACTCGTTCTTGAGCCGGTGTCAGCCCCATATCGCTCCCTCCTGATCGATGCTCCTCTCTCCCGGTTTCGCCTTGACGGAAAAACCAGACATCAACCCTGGTCGTATTTTTAGCATAGGTGTATATATGGTGTAAATCAAGAAAAAGGTTGGCGAGACCGCCGGCAGAACTACCCAGCTGCATAACCCTACAACGTCACTTTCGCATCTATTCGCTTCTGTCATTCCGAGCGCAGCGAGGAATCTTGAGCGGTTGCCGACGCATTGGCAAGATTTCTCACTACGTTCGAAATGACACACTGGCACGAAATGTCGTTGTAGGGATAACCGCACCCCGCACTCCATGGCAGCAACGCGATTCTCAATAGTGCAGAAAATGCAAATCGCAACGAAATGAGCGATATCTTTAGATTTAGCTCTTGTACATCGGCCCAAAAGCGGCCATAATGGATTCTCGAAAGTGCTCGTCGGCCATCGATCTCCACAATCCCAATCCGAAAAATACCCACCTTCTGAATGCTAGGTAACATAGCTGGAGACTTACATCTATGGACTCAGCAAAACCTATAGATCGCCCCGTCCAAGCTCGATCCGATGATGATATATCTGACAACTGTGAGGAAATTGTCCGAGAGATGCTGTCAATTTCGCGGGCCATTCACTATAGAAAGGATGAAGCTATTGTAATTGAAGGGACGGATTCCAGATGTCTTTACTACGTTCAAGAAGGAATCGTAGAAGTATTTCATTCCCTGCGCGATACCAAAATCGTGGTTGCTCTCATTGGAGTCGGGAGTTTCTTCGGTGAAATTGGATTTTTCGACGGCATCTCCAGGGTCAGAAACATACGTGCCATTGAAGACTCGGTGATTCGCGTGTTTGACCACGTGACCTTGGAAAAAACTCAACAAGAGGATCCTCGGCTTTACGGCAAGTTCGTCACCTTCATGGCTCGCTCGATATGCGCGAAAGTTCCGTCGCGTTCTGGAAGAACGGGAGCCCCTCACGGCGTATGCCGCATCACTCTCCACCGGGCGTCGCAGCTATGAGGAATCCAAGCCTCTTCCTGAACACCTTCTGCGAACAACGGAATGGAGTTCCATCAACAAGATCGTGGAAGATGCCAAGGCGCGCTTTTTTGACCTCTCGTACCAGCTCCAACAGGACTCGGCTCCGGCCATCCCCGCCACCCTTCAGCTTCAATGCAGTACCATCCTGGATGAATTCAACGACCGCCTGCAGGATTTTCAGCAACAAGACGGGACTAAGCCCGAAGTCGAGGAGTATGCCTGGGGTTACGTTTTCAAGGAGATCTTTCCGTACTTCATGCGAAGCCGCTTTGCCGAGAGGGCCTATTACAAGCCTAAAGGCTATGCAGGCGATTATCTTATGATGGAAATGATCTATCGGAACCGCCCGGAAGGTGACGGTAAACTCGGCACACTCACCGACAACTGGTGCCTGAGTTCCGCCGCCTCCAAAGCAGTGCGTGGCCGGCGGACATTGCTGTGCAGCCTGCTGGAATCCATTAGCCGACAAAAGCTCGCCGAAGGGAAACCTATCCGCATTATGAACCTTGCCTGCGGATCAAATCGGGAATTGTTCGATTTTCTGCATCGTTGTGACTACACGGAGCTGGTTGAGGCCACCTGTGTCGATGCCGATCCCCACGCCCTGGAATACACGGACCAGCAGGTGAACGTTTTTCCCCATCAGGCATCGATCCGGCTGATGAATGACAATGTGGTGAGGTGGTCGGTGGGCGGGATGCGCCACCAGTATGGCCCACAAGACATTATCTACTCAGCAGGGCTTACCGACTACCTGGACCGCAGGTTGTTCCAGGCGCTCATCGCCCGCTGTCACGAACATCTGCAACCGGGAGGGGTGCTCATCGTTGGCAACTTCACGCCGCAAAACCGCAATCGGGTTTTTATGGACCGAATTCTCCACTGGAAGCTGATCTATAGAGACGCTGCCCATCTTGAAGAGCTTTTCGCCACTAGCCCTTTTGCCCATAGCCCGGAGATCCTGGCCGAAGACCAAGGGGTAAACCTATTTGCGGTGGCCACCAAGGTTTCCTGAACCAATGCCGGCTGGTAATCGCCGCCTTCTGAACGCTTGCAGACGCATCTTTATTGGGCCATGGCCTCGAGGTGGAGTGATGCGGCAGCACCAAATAGCGCCAGAACTCTTCGAGCAATTTCTCAAGGACCAAGAACCGCTGGTTCGAGGGCGGGTTACTATCATCCTGCTGATAGGGGCTACCCTCGTGCCCTTCTTTGGCTGGGTTGATTACCTTCTCTATCCTGGACTTTTCAAGCAATTCATGACCTACCGGCTATTCACTGCCGTTTTCTGTCTGTTTCTGTGTCTTATCAATCAAACGTGGAATTTTGGATACAAAAGCTTCTACCTGGGGGTTGTCGGGTATTACCTGACCGGATTAAGTATTACCAAAATGGTTATGGAAACCAATGGCTATGCATCGCCCTATTATGCCGGGATGAGCCTGGTATTCCTAACATTCTGCACGGTTCTCAACATACGAGTAAGATACCTGATAGTACATTCTATTTTGCTGTATTTTATATTTGTTTTATCTGTTATTGCTAGTAGCAATCATAGATATTTAGATCTGTTTGTCGGCAACAACATGTTTATAATATCTACGATAGCTATCATTCTCATTGCTTCATTCGTCAATCATCGTCTTCGCTGGAATGAGTTTTTGTTAGAAACGGAATTGAAAGAAGTCTATGCTAAACTTAAGCAGTACTCAAGCCAGCTTGAAAACAAGGTTGTCGAATCACAAGAGAAGTATCGGCTTGTGGTGGAGAATGCCAACGAAGCCATCTTGGTGGTCCAAGATGAATTTTTCCGATTTGCCAATCCGAAAGCACTGGAAGTGTTTGGCTGCACGGAGAGTGAGCTGTTTTCCAGGCCCTACGTGGAGTTTTTGCACCCGGATGACCGCCGGGAAGTGGCCGAGAGGCTTTCCAAGCTACTCGATTGCAGCTTGCCGGCCGACACATATTCATTTAGAATCATTGCTAAAGACGGCAACATCAAGTGGCTGGAGATCAGGATGGCTCTGGTCACCTGGGAAGACCGACCCGCAGCTTTGAATCTCTTGAACGACATCACCGAACGCAAACGCGCCGAGGAAGCTCTCAAGGAAGCGCACCGGGAGCTGGAACGACGGGTCAAGGAGCGCACCGCTGAGTTGGAGGCCGCCCAGGAGGAGTTGGTGCGAAAGGAGCGCTTCGCCATGCTCGGCAACCTGATTGCCGTTGTCAGTCATGAACTTCGCAACCCGTTGGGCACCATCCGTGCCTCTCTTTTTGCCGTGACAGAACGGGCCCGAGGCAAGGGGCTTGGAGTCGATCAATCGCTGGAGCGCGCGGAGCGCAACATTGTTCGCTGCGACAAGATCATCGAGGAACTTCTGGATTACGCTCGCAGCCATGAGCTTGACCTGGAACCCACAGCCATGGATCAATGGTTGGCAGAGGTGCTTAATGAGCAGATCATCCCGGCGGGAATAGGATTCTCGCATCAATTGGTCTCCAGCGCCGAATTGAATGTGGATCGTGAAAGGCTCCGCCGCTGTCTGTTGAATGTGGTTGGCAATGCTTGCCAGGCTATGATGGAAAAGCATAAAGAAATGGACTCTGAGGAAGCGCGCCCCGGGAAAGACCACCTGCAAGTGGAAAGCCGCGTGGTCGGTGGGCGATTTGAGATCCGCGTGGCTGACACCGGACCCGGTATTTATCCCGACGAACTGGCAAAGGTGTTCCAGCCATTGTACAGTACCAAGGGCTTTGGAGTTGGCCTCGGCCTGGCCATCGTGAAACAGATTATGGAGCTCCATCACGGTGGGGTCGACATTGAAAGCCGGCCGGGAGAGGGTACGGCAGTGACTTTGTGGCTTCCGACCAGCAGCCCATAGGATTTTCCATGATGCACGGAAAACCCGAGCACGGAATCGAACCGGATTCGCCAAGGAGGCTCCTCATCGTGGACGATGACCGGGACTTTGCCGGCAGCCTCACCGATATCCTTGAACCTAGGGGCTACCGAGTCGCCGAGGCTTATAGCGCACAAGGCGCCCTCGACACGCTCAAGCACTTCGACGCGCAAGTGGCCCTGGTGGACATTCGGCTGGACCGTAGCAGCGGCATTGAATTGATCGCTAGACTCAGGGAAGTGAAAGCGCGAATCCTGTGCGTCATGATGACCGCCTACGCGGGTATCGAAACCGCTATCGAGGCCCTTCACCAAGGCGCCTACGATTATCTGCGCAAACCGCTGAATGCCCATGACCTTTTTGCCACTCTCGAACGGTGTTTTGAAAAGCTCCGATTGGAGCGGGAAAAAGAGCACGCAGAAGCGGCACTGAGACTGAGAAACCAAGAGCTTGAAGAGGTCAACGCCCGGCTTCGAAAGATCGTCGAATCTGCCAAAGGCCTTGCGGTTCGCTCGCAATGGGGAGAAGTAGGTCCGCATTTGTTAGAGGAGTTCGCCCAGAATATGGCTGCCGAAGGAGGTAGTTTGTTTCTGCGCGACGGGGAGGCCCTGGTGTTGGTCCACTCCCTGGATCCCGGGCACGCCCCCGGGACCATCACCCTCCCTTTGCGGAAGGGCTCCATCTTCGAGCAGGCTCTGAATGCCGGCGAACCCATCATGGTAAGAAATATCCACCAGGAAAGCGATGTTGAGCCAAGTGGATGGAAGGGTTACAGGGATGGCTCCCTGCTGGTTTTTCCCCTGCAAGACGATGCCGGCAGTGTTGTGGGGGTTCTGTCCCTGCACAATCGCATTGCCAGCTGCTTCACGCAACAGGACCAGGATCTTGGCAGCATCCTGGCTTCCTACGGTTCCGAGACGCTACGGGCTACCCGGGCACACCAAGCCTTGCGGGAAAGCGAGGAAAAGTACCGCACCATCCTGGAAAGCATCAAGGAAGGTTACTTCGAGCTGGATCTAGCCGGCGGCTTCACGTTTTTCAATGACTCGCTGTGTGAGATCTTGGGGTACCCCCGGGGAGAACTGCTGGGGTTGAATCGACGCTCGTGCACCACACCCCAAACCGCAAAAAGAATGGACCAGGTTTTCGATGAGATTGGTCGAACCGGAAGACCGGCTATCACAGCAGACCATGAAGTCCTGAGAAAGGATGGGACCACACGAATTCTGGAAATGTCCACATCGTTGATCCTGAATGCTGCAGGCCAGCCGACCGGCTTCCGCTGTGTCGCCCGTGACATTTCCGAGCGCAAGCGCGCGGAAGAAGAACGCCAACGCCTGGCGACCGCTGTCGAGCACGCTGCCGAAAGCATCCTCGTCGCCGATAAAGATGGCACCATTCACTATGTCAATCCGGCTTTCGAACGTATCAGCGGTTATTCCCGCGAAGAGGTGATCGGGCAGAGTTTTCGCGTTCTTGCCGGCACCGACCAGACCGATGCGTTCTATAACGCGTTGTGGATGACTCTGGCCCGAGGTGAAGTGTGGAAAGGCCAGATCATGAACTGCAACAGGGACGGCAGGCCCTGTGAGTTTGAAACAACGATTTCACCCATCAGGGATGATACCGGCATCATCACCAGCTTCGTTTCGGTCAATCGAGACGTCACCCATGAAGTACAGCTCAAGAAGCAGCTCCTTCAAGCACAAAAAATGGAGGCCATCGGCACGCTATCTGGTGGTATTGCTCATGATTTCAACAATATACTCCAGGCCGTTTTGGGCTATGGGGAATTGTTGCTTTTGGGCAAGAGGGAAGGAGATCGTGGCTACCCGGAACTTCGCGAGATTATTGGAGCGGCCAAGAAAGGCGCGGAGCTCATCCAGCAACTGCTCACCTTTAGCCGCAAGCAGGAAAGCAACCGGCGTCCTCTGGACCTGAACCATGAGGTGCTGCAGGTCAGGAAACTCCTGGCGCGGACCATACCTAAGATGATCGAGATCGAACTGCACCTTATCGATGACCTTAGAATCATCAACGCCGATTCGGTTCAAATGCAGCAGACCCTCATGAACATTACGCTGAACGCCAAGGATGCCATGCCCAATGGGGGGAAACTGATCATAGCCACGGACAACGTCACCTTGGATGAGGCCTACGGCAAGCCCCACTTCGGCGTCGACTGCGGTGATTATGTGCGGTTGAGCATTTCGGATACGGGCCACGGCATGGACAGGGAGACCTTGGAGCATATCTTCGAGCCCTTTTTCAGTACCAAGGGGCCTGGCAGAGGCACGGGCCTTGGTCTGGCCATGGTCTACGGCATCATCAACGCTCACGACGGCTTCGTTACCTGTTCCAGCGAACCGGAACGAGGAACCTGTTTCCAGATCTACCTGCCGGCCATCAAACAAGTGGCACCGATAGAGGGGATCCAGGACGGCAGGGTTGCTGTCGAACGGGGCCAAGAGACCATTCTGCTCGTGGACGACGAGGCGTACATCCGCGATCTCGGCAATCAGGTGCTCGCCGTGCACGGCTACCAAGTACTCACCGCTACCGATGGGGAAAGTGCCCTGGAACTCTACCGCAAGGAACAGGATCGGATCGATCTGGTCATTCTAGATCTTATTATGCCCGGCATGGGTGGCAGCCGTTGTCTGGACGGGATTTTAGCGATGAATCCTCAGGCCCGAGTGATTGTCGCCAGCGGCCATGCAGTAGAAGGATCGGAACGCGAGATCGTTCGTAGTGGAGCCCGAGCCTTTGTGCGCAAGCCTTTCGAGATCAGGGATCTGCTTCGGACCATGCGCGAGGTCTTGGACTCCCCCTAGGATCGAAGTCGGCGTTCGTGGCGACGAGTCGCTAAACGAACAGCTCTATCAACCGCTGTGGCGAGGAATGCTCAAGGACTGGGCCGCATTCTCAGAAAACCCTTTCCTTTGGGTATTGCTCCTTAAATCCTGATCGGGGCTGGAAACCTAAAGGAGACCAATTTCCCTAAGGAGGATTTTGACCTGAGAATAACGAAGGTCGAGAGCTCCTTGCTGGTGTTTGTCCTCACATCAATTATTGACTGTGTGCCCCCAGCTGGGAGGGGCATCAAAGTTTCCTTGAAAACGTGGACCAGCGTCGCGGCTTCTGGACCACAGCCAAGGTAAGATGCTGAAATAAAGCGGGGATTATCTTTCAAGCGTTACGCATCGTGGGACTAACTTGTATAAAGGGGCGGCTCAGGTGCAGTTGCGCAACCTTGCCCGTGGACCGATGCGATCATCAGATTCCGCCTGGCAACCACATCGCAAACACCCTCTACAAACATCCATCCACAACCGACCAGAAAAGATTAAGACCGCAACCCATTAAGATTGCGGCCAAATTAATCGTGTGTGTTCTGCGAAGCGTTCATGGTAACCCCCAAATAAGAACGGCGTCAGGGTGAACCGACTCAATCCTCCTCCGAGAAAGGAGATTAGCCCTCCGGCCTCGCTCCGGAGTCCCACGGCGCCTGTAAAGACTATACGAATTTGGGGTTTTAGCCGGGTGCTGGCGGAAGGTTCTGGGTAAGTGGATATGCAGGAAGAAGGACGCTCACTCTTCAGCTTGTTTGGTGTTAACCACAATACCATCCTCGATCCGCAGTGGCAAGCATCCAGAAAATGAGTTGACCCAGCTCCGAGAACTGTGATCCCCTGTCCTATCGACTTCAGGCTTGCGCTTTGCGTCTAGCCTGTCCATAATAAGTTCACCTGATCTTACACTGCTAGTTACACCACCCCAGATTCTTGCTGAATAACCGACTGTTCCAGTGAGCTGGATGCATTTCCTTGTCCCTAATGCTGTGAATTCTGCAAGGTTGCTATACTGATCTTGAAAGCAAAAGCCTCCACGACTTCAACTTGAGAGAAAGACATTATGCAAACCACCAAGCTCGTTTTCATGGTAATGATCAGCTTGGCGATCATTGATTTTTCCACCGGGCAATCAATCAACGCAGCCACCTCGGCCAAGGCACCAAAACCATCGTTCACCTCCACCAAACATACTGCTTCACCCCCTAGGAAGTCCCAAAAATCGATGTATGGGTTGGCCGCCGTGTATTCAGATAAGCTGAACGGCAGAAAGACTGCCAGTGGCCAAAGGTTCTGTCAGGATGGACTGACAGCTGCGCACCGGTCGCTTCCGCTTGGCACGAAAGTGCGCGTCACCAACGTTCGCAACCGCAAATCGGTCGTAGTGAGCATCAACGACCGCGGACCAAGGCATGCTGGTCGTGTGATCGACCTGTCGGCCGCTGCCGCTGCGAAAATCGGAATGAAGAAGACCGGAAACGCGCTCGTCAAACTGGAAATTGTAGTGAGATATCGGCCAGAGAGTCATGAAGGATAGCCGGGGGTTCTCCCCAACCACCTTGGTAGCTGATCAATACGCCCGGTGGTGGGAGAGGGAGGAGTCGTGAGGCGTCTTCCTATTCCAGTGGTCAACAAGGCTTTTGACAATGACATGGTTTCGGGTGAAACGGTCAAGGCGTTCAAGCGGGTGAAGAGGCTCTTAAAACGCAACTCCAACGCCAGGGACCGGGTTCTGAGCAAAGACGAGTTTGACCGGCTTTTGGATCATTCACCACGGCATTTGAAACCGATTCTGCTCACAGCATACTATACCGGCATGAGGCAGGGGGAGATCCTGTCATTGACCTGGAACCGGGTTGATATGGACAACCGCATTATAAGGCTTGACGCCGAGGATACCAAAGACAGGGAATCTCGCCGGGTGCCGATAGGGGATGAGCTTCACGCTGTCCTTCGATTAATCCCGCGAGCGATCCACGACAACCACGTCTTTCTGTATAAAGGGAAACCTGTTGACGACCTGAGAACAGGTCTCACAAAGGCGTGTGAAGCCGCTGGACTCCCTTATGGCCACTTTGTGGAAGGTGGCTTCGTATTTCATGATTTGCGGCATACCTTCAACACCAATATGCGGAAGGCAGGGGTGCCGAAGTCGGTCATCATGGAGATCACCGGACACGCAACGCGGGAAATGTTTGACCGCTATAACACGGTGGACCACGACGACAAGCGACAAGCCATTGACCAACTGGGGGCTTATCTGGAAAATCTTGACCAAACTCTTGACCAAGAGGCACTTGGAAATAAAAAAGGACTCAGACCGAAACCGCTGAGCCCTTGATTTTTCTTGGTGCCGGAGGGGAGAATCGAACTCCCATGGGCGCAAGGCCCACTGGATTTTGAGTCCAGCGCGTCTACCTGTTTCACCACTCCGGCAGAAACGGAGGAAATATAGGCGCATCCCGGGGGAGTGTCAAGCAAAAGAACCGCGCGCCTAACAGGCCATGGGCCAACCTTTGGACCAGATGGCGGCATTTATCCATGCATCTGTCCAGGGGCACCGGTGGTTTCCATGGCCCGCCTATGTCGGCTAGCCAGTAGTTCGTCGATGTTGCGTTCCTCACCCAGGTTCAGATTTTCGTAATCCGCATAACCTTGGTTGAAGGCTACCGAGATCGGTACCTGATTGCAGGTGGGCCCCCAGTACTGGGTGGGTCCGGGACTGCTGAACAAGGTCTCCTTGGCCCATCGGTCGCGGTGTTCGGCAAAGAACTGAAAGGCCGGTGAGGAAAGATCTACCAGCGACTTTTCGATGACCAGCTCCGGTTTGCCTTTGCGCAGTTCGCTGGTAATGAGCCCGGAAAGCGGCAAAGCCAGGATGCGACCGCCACTGTCAAAATCCGTGATGGCCGCCATGTAGCCGGTTTTCCCGGCAAGCACCAGGGAACCGGCGGCCAACCCCAGGGAAAAGGTGATGGCTCGGTCCAAGGTGCTAGGAGTGGCACAGCGCCCTTCGTAACCCAGAAAGTGCGCTTGTGTCGCCAGAGTCACAGCCTTGAACGCCTCGATCTGATCCTCCGGAATATCGATCTTGCCTTCGCCTTTGCCGAAGTAGCGATCGGTGTGGCGCTTCATCTGGGACATCTTGTAGCGCACTTTTTCAATCAAGAGCTTCTCGGTCTCGATCTGGGAAACCTTGACATTGCCGTGATCGCCTCGTTCCAGAATGAGCATTTCCTGGATGTCTTCCGGGAGCGATGCCATGAGTTGGGCCGAGGCCGGGGACAGCACCGGGTAGATGAACTCCTGCTTGTTCTTGAGCGTGGGCAGGTCCCTGATATCACGGTCGTATTCCGCCAGGACCTTATTGAGTTCCTGGATCAGCTGCCGCATTTCCGGAATGAATTCCACCAGTCCTTCCGGAACCAGGACCACGCCGTAGTTGATTCCCTTGAGCCGTCTTTCGGTGATGATCTGAACCAGGTAATCCACCACCTGATCCAGGGAAAGGCCCTTTTCGTAGATCTCTTCCGAGATCAGAGCAGCCGCCGGCTTGGTCTGCAGGGCCACCTCAAGAGTGATCTTGCTGGCGGTGCGGCCCATGAGCTTGACGAAATGCCAGTATTTGATGGCCGAAGCCGAATCCTTGTTCAGATTGCCAACCAGCTGGGCATAGACTTTGGTGGCGGTATCGAAACCAAAGGAGGTGGGCAGGAGGGACCCGATGGCCAAGTCACCATCGATGGTTTTGGGAACCCCCACGACACAACATTCGATCTTCTCACCCAGCAGGTATTCGGTAATATAGGCGGCATTGGTATTGGAATCATCGCCCCCGACAATCACCAAACCATTGAGCTGATGTTTCTGGATGGTATCCTTGACGCTGGCAAACTGTTCAGGGGTCTTCACCTTGGTTCGGTCCGTACCCAGGAAATCAAAACCGCCGGTATTGACGATAGCGCGCGCGTCGGCAGTGGTGATTTCGACCAGATCGCCACTGAACAGGCCCTTGGTGCCCCGCCTGGCTCCGAGTAAAACATTGTCCTCCCCCAGGATGGCTTTGAGCCCTGCCAGGACATTGTGGCCACCGGGAGCCGGCCCACCGGAAAACAAAACCGCCACCCGCTTGCCGACCGGTTTGGTGGCGGCGTCCCCGGGGATAGCTTCCAACACCGCTTTCTGGTTGCGTGCAATGGTGAGCGGAAAAACCGCCAGTGATTCCTCGTGTTTGCCGCCCATAATCACAATATCGGTTGCCTGAAAGGCCACCGGAGTCAGTTTTCGATTGGCATCAAAAAACACCGAACACACCGGGATGGGCAGGGTGCGCACGGCCTTTTCAAAGGCAGAATGCTTCCCCTCGGTCCGGGCGACCTTGGCCGCAAGACTTGCCTGCGCATTTTCACGGGGCGACATAGGCGATCTCCTTATGCGGACGAATCCGGTTTGCCGGGCACCTCGCCATCCCATGCCGCGGCTTCCGGTTGTACAGGTCGTTCCACAATGCTCTTCATAATCCTGGGAAGAAAAAGGGAAAAGCCAAAAAGTCCCATGGAAAAAAACACCTGCCACGATACCATCGGCTGCCAGCTCCTAAGCAGCCAGGCTTCACGGGCCGCATCGACGGCCAGCGTGAAGATGATGGCCACAACCAACAGGGCCAGACCCGAGGCCCAAAAGTAGTCCCAAAAACGCACCTTGGTGAGCCCCAGACCAAAGTTGAGCGCGATGTAGGGCAGGTAGGCCAGCCTTAGGTACAACACGGTCGTGAACCCGTGGCGTTCGATACCATCGTCGTATTTCCGCAGCCGATCACCAATCAGATGGGCCGCGAAATCACGCCCCAGAGTCCGACCGATGATGAACGACACGCTGGCACCGAGAACAGAGCCCACCCACACACACAGCATCCCCCAGTACACCCCGAAAAGCAACACACCCAGAGGCAAAAACACCGTGTAGGGGATAAAAAGGGACGACCCCAGGGCAAAGACCAAGATGAACAGCACCGGCGCCCACAGACCGGCAGCAGCCAGGAAACCATTGAGTCGCTCCGCCGTAAACCAGTCTTTCATTGGGGTGAAATGTACCAGACCAATGGCCACGACAACGAAGATCGCAAGCAATAATGCCTTCAATAGGGCGATCTGGAATCTACTTCGAGGTGACATGCATTGTCTTCCTTATGCTAAAACTCCGGCAACGCTCATACCAAATCATGATCGTGGGCGTCCCCGAGCAATGAAACAACGCCTAAGCAGCTTTTTTATATATCCTACCATAGTCTCCTCCGGCAACCCAAGTACCCTGATCCTTGCCCGGAGATTAGCTGCAAACCGTCTTGAACTAATGCCTGGAAGAACGGAAAAGGATAGAATCCCATTTGGCCTGCGTACCGGCAGGAGATCGATAATCCCTTTTCGGGCACGCTCCCAGACCCACCCGGATCCATGCTGTGCTGATACATCACCGCTTTCGGAAAGACAATAGCTGAATCGCAATGGAAGTATCCCGTGACCGGTTCAGAAAACCTGGCCGTTTGCCCCCCAACATGATGGCGGATTGAACTTACACCCAGTCTGTGGACCTGCCCAGCAACCGTCCCAAGGTTCGGTCGGAAAGCATACCAGCAATCCCGGAAATCACTCATCCACGCAAGATGCCTTGGACCGGCCTTCCAGAAAGGGAAGGAGGACGCGGCGCACGTCGTCGAAGGTCAAGGACTTGGGGAGATAGTGCGGAACCATGCCCGAAACCGGTCTGGAATAATCGTAGTGAGGCATTTCCCGGTACGGTTCGCCGAACCTCCGATAATCTGTGGGGAAAAGACCGCAGAGCCGCTCCAGCAGCACCACCGACCATTGGTTCGGGAATGCCCTGCGAAAAAGCTCCAGGCGCAAGCGCTCCTCGCCGCGACTGAACGGGGTTCGACGGATGGCGGCCCCGGCGTAGGGGACCAGCCATCGGTAGCGGCCTGGCCCATGGGCGAGACTCAGTACCGGGAATTCGTACAGCTTGGCGCATGGCGGCACGGCCAGTCTGACCGCGGCATTGCAGAGGTCATGTTCGAAGTGGCTGTGGTCGAAGGCTACCGTATAGATCTCCTGCGGTTCCAACCGGCAAAACAATTGCCGAAGGTCATCAAGGATGGCCGAAAAGCGGTCGTGCAAGCGTCCTGATGGGTGGCCCAAGAAAGTCAGGTTTTTGGCCGGGACCCCCAGGTATCGCATTAAGTTGGAGGACTCCCGTTCCCGCACCCGACGGATGGTATCGTTATCGGCCCGAGCCAGGATCGGAAAGAACCACCGGATGGTAGGATCGCGGCGCAAGTCCGCATCATGGGAAGCGCCATCGGTCAGCCACACCGCCTGAACCGCAACTCCTTGTCTGAGAAGGGCTCGCAGTCGATGGAAGAGGAACATCTCATCGTCCTGATGGGGAACCACCAGTATGATCCTGGATTCGGTCGCCATAGCGGTCCTCAGCGCTCGTCCTGTCCTGGTGCTGCATCAACCACAGGTTCGTCAGCTTCGCCCGGGGATCGAGTATCGAGCCGGATCACGATTGGAGATCCCATCACCTTATGCAAGCGGGGAGGGATCGGCCTGGTCGTGATCATCAGTCTCCTTTCGGGTAAACAGCATCAGGAAACACAGTCCGGCCATGGTTGCGAATCCGGCCCCCCACACCACGGGACTCAGCTTCATGCCACCGGTCACCACCCCCCATAACCCAAAGGCAAAGAAGATCAGGGCTGCACCGACTTTGACCAGGCGTTCCGGCAGACGCGCACCCATGAGCTTCCCCACCGCAATGGCGAGCCCGTCGGAGATCACCATGCCCAGCGTCGAGCCGAGCCAAACCGGCACAAAGGCGCCTGTGGCAGCAAGGGTGATCGTACCAAGCATGGTCTTGTCCCCCAGTTCGGCCAGAAAGAAAACCGTAAATACCACGAAAAACGGGGATGCCAGACGCCCGTGTGCTCTTGGCTCACTATTTAGACTGTCGCCCCGCAGGGTCCAGAACCCGAAGGCAATGAAGGCCAGGCCGGAAAGGAATTGCACCCAATGCTCCGGCAGCAAACCTCCCGCCAGCTTGCCGAGAGCGACTGAAAAGATGTGTACCACCAGGGTGGCCACAAACACCCCGGCAAGCACCACGCGCACATTGTAGCGCGTCGCCAGGGCCAAAGATACCAGCTGGGTCTTGTCCCCCAGTTCAGCAATGAAGATCATCACCAAAGACAACCAGAAATCCTGCATGGAACCAAACATCCTTACCTAGACAATGACCATACTCACGCGACTGGAGGCCGGTGAGTCGCTCTTATCATGAAGCAAAAAGGGTGTCGCCGGCTTCTACATCCACTTCCTTTTCTTAAAGAACACCAGCATAGCTAGAGCTACAGACAGCATTCCCAGAAGAATAGCAGGATACCCATAGTGCCATTCCAACTCGGGCATATACCTGAAGTTCATTCCATAGACCCCGGCAATGAAAGTGAGAGGCATGAAAATGGTGGCAATAACGGTAAGGACTTTCATGACTGCATTGAGACGATTGCTGATGCTGGAAAGATAGATATCCAACATACCGGAAAGAATATCTCGATACGTCTCAATAGTTTCAATCACCTGTATGGTATGATCATAAACATCACGCAGATATACATGGGTGTGGGAGGTAATGAGCGAGGAATCGGCGCGCTGCAGAGCGCTGATAACTTCCCGAAGAGGCCACACCGACCTGCGCAGAAAAATCATCTCGCGTTTCAGCCGATGAATCTCCTGCAGGGTCTTGGCATCGGGATGGGTGACCAGGTCTTCTTCCAGGGATTCGAGACGTTCACCCAGGTTTTCCAGGATCACGAAGTACCGGTCGACAATCATATCGAGTAAAGCATAGGCCAGGTAATCGGCTCCCATTTTGCGAATGCGTCCCTTGCCGGTGCGGATGCGTTCGACCAGGGTCGCAAACAAATCGGTTTCCTTCTCCTGAAAGGAAATGACGTAATTGGGTCCAATGATCATACTGAACTGTTCAATCATGGTTGCGTCAATATCATCCTGCTCCTTGCTCAATACTTTAACCACAACATATAGGTATGAATCATAATCTTCCATTTTGGGACGCTGGTCGGTATTCAATATGTCTTCAAGAACTAGTGGATGAAATCCGTAGCATTCACCTAGAGTTGCAAGAGTCTCAACATGATGTATCCCGTCAACATTGATCCATGTCATCGTAGACTTGTTTTTTAATGTTAAACATCCCTCAAATGAGTCCATAATCGTTTCATGAAACTCATCAGTATCAAATTCACGAACACTAATTTTTACATGCTCCGCCTTCTTTTCACCTATATGCACTAGAGAGCCTGGCGGCAGACCAGCTTTCTTAGATCTTCGCTTTATCGGTTTCAACATGCTCGCATACCTCTTGAATCATATACATGATACGATCATTATAAATATAATCACGTTATCTATTGATAGATAACTGGCATTACCACCCAGTGAATCAATATTCGGCACAAAGCTGTTTCCGGCAGTCCTTGACCAACGGATAGATGTAGAGCGCTTTGGGACTGGAGGCATATTCCTTGCCGGGGCGTGCCCGCCCCCGCCCGGTGGTTTCACCCAAGTAGATCCAGTTGGCGGCACGGTAGCAGGTGGCCTGATATTGGGCCACATCCACAAAAGTCTCCAACAGCACCGGTCGGTAGCCCCAATTCCCTTCCCAGTCATCGCCCACTCTCCTGATCAATTGTGCCAGGACATGGCTGGCCAGGTTTTTCACCCGCACCCACGGCAGGATCAGGAAACGGGCGTTGTTGACCACCAGATGGATATGGCGCAAGCGCTGCCGCTCGGTCCAGCCAACCCATTGTTCCCGAGGCGCTAGAAGCTTTGCCGCTCCGGCCATCAGCAGGCAACCGAGCGGCTTCCCAGTACCCGAGCGGATGAAATAGCGTTGGTGCACACCAAACGGTCGTTTGTAACCCAGATAATGGTAACGCTCCACGAATTCCGCCCATAAAGCGTTGCCATCCTTTTCCCTTACTGGTTCCAGCGCTACCGGAGCGACATCCGGGAGTTCGCCAACAAGCTCCGGTTGCGGTTCGCTCCGTGGGGTCAAGCACACGCTTTCGGGCTGCTTGGTGACCTTCTGCTTCTTGGGAAGCTGCAGTTTTCCTCGCGCTTCCAACTGCTCCAAGAGTTTGCGGCAGGCATCGATCTTGTACGTGCCGGTAGGTGTCAGCCAGTTCATGTGCTCACAGATGGTCTGCACCAATTCAGTCAGGCTCAGCTTACCAAAAAGCTTCACCGTTTCCTGAATCTCGCTCAACTCTTCCTGGGTAAAACGGCGCCCATCCATCAAATAGGTTTCTGGAGGTTTCATGATCAAGCCTTCCTTTGCATGGCTCCCTTCAGATCACCAGTATCTTAACCATCGACGGTCGCCCTTCGTTCAGCTTATCATCTTCCAACCACTGAGGTCCGGCTTGCTTTCGACGGCCGTAGGATAGCATGAGACGAGGTTGTGCAGGAGGCTTTTGTGGAAGGGCCGCGAGAGGCGAACAGGGGACGGCTCAGTGCCGCATTTCCCGGTGAGCCGTTGCCAAATAGGCGCGCTGGTATTGGTTGGAATCAGGCGAATGGTATTCCCCTGCCCCGGGCAATCCTCTTTGTGTTTCTCCCGTCCATTTTGCGGATTGCCGCAAGGATAACCCCTCGGGCCGGTGTGGACACATCACGGTAACCGGTGGCGAGCCCTGGGTACACGAGGAATTCCCCAACTTGCTAGGGTTGTGTCCCGCAAATGGATCGATTCTTTACCGTTCATGCTGAGGTATCGAAGCATGAGCGGTCAGAGGCGAATTGCCCTTCGATACCTCAGGGCGAACGGTTTTATGACTCTACGAACTTAAGGGACGTAACACCTGAAACCCTGGCGGCCCAGCGGGAGTGGTTCAGTTTCGAGGTCCTGACCAATGGCACCCTGATCGACAATGGGGTGGCCGAGCGTCTGCAGCGGCTGTCAGGGCCGCCTTTATGCGCGTCTCTACCGTGGCGGCTTGAGGTGCCTGGCCTACGCCCTCACCGGAGATCCCTTCCGGAAAGACCCCGGCTGCTGGTATTCCTTCCCATGAAGGGATGGCCATGGAACGAAACCAAATCCCACCAATCACCAGAGATTCCCGGCCAATTCATCCTCACTACGGGGAATAAGCTGGATAGCGTTGTATTCGCAAGCAGTCCGGCATATCCCACAGCCGTGGCAGTGCAGCGGATCGATGAAGGCCTGGTGACGCACCACCGAAAAACCGATGGCCCCGAACTGGCATTGTTGCTGGCACGCACGGCAGCCGGTACACGTTTCGGTACGCACCACCGCCACGTATTCGGCACGGAAAAAGAGCCGAAAATCATAACGGTGAGCCATCATGGCCAGGCAGTCAGTACGGTCACAATTGCAGATGGCACCAATGAAGGGCGTCTTGAAGGTCCAGATGGTGTGAACCAGCCCCTTTTTTTCCAGGGAACGGTGCAGATCCAAGGCTTCTTCTCGGGTGAGCCGCTCAAAGGGATCCGCATCCGGTCCCAATTGAAAGGTTTCTAGAAAAGCTTCGCGGATATCCAGCAGTTTATTGGGATCAAGACCCAGTCCAAAACAATACATGGCGTCGGTCTTTCCCGTGGTACTCCTGCGGCAAACGCACGGCAGACGCACCACCGAATTGGCCAGCCCCAGGACCCGCTCCACATCTTCCAGGGGCACCACCTGGCCAAAATGATCGCGACGAAATCGTCTTTCATGGAACCGATAGGCTAGATGTCGCAGCCAGGCAGGGCTCCGCATCGACTTACGCAGCGGTTCCGCGACCACTCCACTGGTGCCAGCGCTCTTGATGAAGTCCACAATATATCGGCGGCGGTCGATATCGGCAAGCAGCTCTTCGGCATAGTGTTCCGCCTTCAAATACCACTTCTTCCCTTCGCCATGTTGATGACAGAACTGGCACATAAATGGGATATTTCCTCACCACGATTTTAGGGGCTCGCCGGTCTACCCGCGGGGCTGGTGCGCCGAACCGATGATGGTGGTGGCCGTATTCGACTGCACTGCCCCCAAGGCATCCAACGGTACCATCCGTGACCAGGCCGGGGCAACTCTTCTCGTGATCCGGTGGGGAAAGCAAACAATTGGATGAGCCAATCCATACGATGACCAGCTCGGGTGGGCTTTAGCCCTCGGCATGTGACATGATCCGACAAGGAAGCAGACTTGGCGGTAACGCTTGTGAATTGTGGCAACATGGACCAGAATCAGGTAGGGAGCCTTTGGGAATGTTTGGGATCAAGCTCGAAGTGCAAATATTGAAAATACGCTCCAGCACCAGTGGGGCGCCTGTAAACTCAACCGCACCGTCAAGCATTCTCCAGGGACCTGAAGTGACCGACGGTCATATCGAAAAAAGCCTTAAGAAAGATCTTTAGATCCAGCCATGCTGACCAATTACTGACATACTCCATATCGTAGCGAATCCAATCAGCAAAGCTGGCTTTGGAGTGTGATTTCACCTGCCAGAGCCCGATCAAACCTTGGGGTACGGAAAGGCGCACATCCCTCCACCGCGGGTTGAATCTCATCTCGTCCCAAGACAGAGGACGAGGACCGATGAGGGACATATCACCCAAGAAGATGTTCCATAGTTGTGGCAGTTCATCCAGATTGGTCGCCCGCAGAATCCAACCCGCTCTGGTTGTTCGCGGATCTTTGCTGAGTTTGAACATGGGACCGTCAACCTCATTCAGGACCTGGATCTCGCGCTTCACTTCCTCAGCATTGTCCACCATCGACCGGAATTTATACATGGTGAATTCCTTGCCGTTCTCAGCACAACGACGCTGACGGAAGATGACTTCGCCAGGGGAGTCAAACTTGATCCAGATGGCGATTGCGGCCATAAGGGGAGCAAGGACCATAAGCGACAATGCCGAAAAAACCATGTCGACGACGCGCTTCATGAACCGACTGTTCTTGGTCATGCGTGAGGTGACGGTCTCATGGCGGGAGCAAAGATACGAGGCATCGATGTCTGTTGATTCGACTACGAGAGGTTCGGCTTCGACCTTTTGGGTTTTCGATCGGACTATGACATGGTGGAATGCGGCTCCATCCGGAACCACAGCCCCTTCTCCCAACACGCAGCCGGTAAGGTGAGCTCCGGCTCCCACCTTGCAACCGTCGAGCAGTACCGACGAATTGACAATGGCATTTCTGCCAATCGAACAACCCGCCCCGATAGCGGTCGGACCGATGACCATGGCCCCGTCATGGATAGTGCTGGATGGGGCCTTGACAACTGGTGGGACAGTCAGCCCTGCTGGATAGCCTCCCAGTGCCGGGACGGTGGTATCAAAAGGAGGGAGAGAACGTTTCAGTTGACTGAAGACCGCTTGTTTCTGCAATACATCCGCATTCGCTGCCAGGTATCTGGTCCCACTCAGGATGTTCTGACAGTAGGTGCGGACGGTCCAGACTCTGGTACGGTGAAATTGTGAGTAAAGGCGAGTTATAAGTTGTTCCTTGATGTCAAAAACGCCTTCTTCTGGAATGAATTGCAGCACCGCATGTTCGAACAGGTAGAGTCCTACGGGTCTGAGTTTACTTCTTCTGCTGTAGGCAGGGTGGATACGGTGAATTGTTTTGGCTAGTTCCTGGGTGTCGGTCTCTATACGTTCCATTTGCCAGGCCGGCACCTCCATGCTGGCCGCCGCCACCGTGGCTGTTGCCTTGGACCCCAGGTGATAATCCACCAAGCCTTTTAGATCGGCGTCCAGAAAAAGATCGCCGCTAATTACCAAAAATCGACCAGCCTGCAATAGGTGCTCGATCTCTTTGAGTGAACCCGCTGTTCCTCGAATGTGTTCCTGAACATAACATTGAGTTTCGATGGGCAGGTCTTGGATTTGCTCGACAAGCCTTTGCGCAACCTCACCTTGTTCAGCCCCGACGACCAAGATCAACTGCTCCACCCCCGCCGACATCAAGGTAGCCGCTTGATAAAACACCAGGGGGCGATTTGCTATGGGAAGAAAACACTTGGGAAACGAGGCTATTTGGCTTCCGTCCAAAACCGCCGGCCCGTTCGCCAGAAGAACCGCCGTGTGAACTCTACGATCCATTTCTGATCTCTCAATCTCCAGCACTGCAAGCACGTCGACGACGCTCATTCAGCGTAACAAGTAGGCAAGCGTCACATGAACATGATGCGTTTCGTCCCAACAGGGTGTCGAGCAGCGGCATTTCGGCGCCTGATCCTCCTCGATCGTGTGGCATGTTACCATTTTTTTTATCGGCAATCTCAACCAAATCTTGAGCCAAATCCCACCTGACCGCACCCCGGTCACAAACAGAATTTGCCGCCATGACGCGGGTTTCCAATGATAGAGTGGGACGGTATTGGTGGCGCGGAAGCTAAGTTAATTGCTATTCCTGCAAGATCAAGCCTCAATCTACCGGGCAGTCAAAGCCGATACTATCTGTTCAGAATGCCACATACAAAGGATTTTTGGTGTCTCTGTTTTGACTATGAATCTTGCTGCCACGTCTGGTATGAAGGTTTCCTTGGAACCCCGGTTTCGGGGTCAAGTTGGCGGAAAAGCGACAGCAAACCGTCGGACCGTCGGCGCAAATCTCCTTACTCTCGTCTTGCCGGTCGCCATGATGACATCCACACAGATATGAGCAGCCATCGAGTGCGCTCAGGTTGCCATGAATTTGATTATACAATACAATATCACTCAATTATACCCGAGGTAATATACTAATGTGGTCAAACTAAACTATAGATAGTTATTACCTATTTTGTCAATGTTAAAATACGGAAATGGTGGCTATATACTATGATCATCCATCTCGTATGCGGTGCTCGACCTAATTTTATGAAAATTGCACCTCTTTATCATGGACTGAAGAATGAAGATTGGGCACGTCAAGTTCTAGTGCATACAGGACAACACTATGATGTAAATATGTCAGATATCTTTTTTGAAGACCTCGGTCTACCAAATCCAGACATTTGTCTTGGCGTTGGAAGTGGAACTCATGCGGAACAAACCGGTAACATTTTGATATTATACGAAAAAATTCTCTACGATCAGAGACCCGACCTAGTTGTTGTGGTCGGTGATGTTAATTCAACAATGGCTGCAACGATCGCTGCATCTAAACTTGGCGTAAGAGTTGGTCATATCGAGGCCGGACTGAGATCATTCGACAGAAGTATGCCCGAGGAAATTAATAGAGTTGTTACTGATGCTCTTGCGGACATACTCTGGACACCGTCAAGAGATGCTGGCGATAATTTGGTAAGAGAAGGAATATCTCAGGACAAAATCCAGTTAGTGGGTAACATAATGATAGATTCTCTCGAGATGTTGAGGAACAAGATCGAGAGTCAAAATATGCATGCTGCCTTTGGACTTCAAGCAAGACAGTATGGGATGGTCACCCTGCATCGTCCTTCAAACGTGGATGATCCGCTCATCTTGAAGAAATTGTGCGCGGTCCTGAGAGACATTGCACAAGAGGCACCGCTCATTTTTCCGATGCATCCCAGGACTCGAAAGAATATGGCTGAAAATGACCTGCTTGCCTCTATGATGAATCTAAAGAATATTTGGCTGCCCGAACCCATGAGCTACGTTCGTTTCATGAACCTGGTATTCAACAGTCTTTTTGTGATAACGGACTCGGGCGGAATTCAGGAGGAAACGACCTATCTTGGGATTCCGTGCCTGACGGTGCGGGAGAATACCGAAAGGCCAATTACCATCAGTCACGGTACCAATCAACTGTGCGGATGGGATGACTTGAGGATGAAGGCTACGCAGATATCTCGGAACCTCGTGCGCAATCCTTGTCAAATTGAGCTTTGGGACGGCCAAACAGCCGGTCGTATCATCACCTTCCTAAGAGAATATCGAGACAATTCGCATTGAGGTCTTGTTATTGCGAAGAGGACGGAAGAACCATGTCCGATATTGATAGAGTCTTTGTTTTGGGAATTCCAATCCAGGCGCATACCATGTCGTCGCTCCTGGATACCCTGGAGCAGGAAATCCGCAGACCCGGCTGTGCGACCGCCTACGCCGTTTGTGCCCATACCCTGTGTCTGACTCGTCGCTTCCCCGGGTTGTTACGGGCTTTGCGCGAGGCAGACATAGTTCATGCCGACGGAGCATCCGTTGTTCTCGCCTCGCGACTGCTGAAGCGGCGGCTTCCGGAACGGCTTTGGACCGGCGATGTTTGGACGGCGTTTTGTGAACTGGCCCAGCGCCGCAAATACCGGCTGTTTTCTGCTGGGCGGGGAAGAGGGTCTTGCCGAGCGAGCTAAGAGATCGGATACTGGGGCAGTACCCTGATTTGGCCATCGTCGGCGTGCATCACGGCTATTTTGACTTGATGGACGAGCACGTGGTTTCGATGATCAATGACCTTTGTCCCTGATGTGCTCTGGGTCGGCATGGGAGATCCACGCCAGATCTTTTGGGTCGAGATGGTCAAGCATCGACTTCGGGCAGGTCTGGCAATCACCTGTGGTGGGCTCTTCAAGCTCCTGGCGGGCGAGCTGAAGCACCCGCCGCAGTACTTGCAAAAGGCTGGTTTCGGATGGTTATTCCGGATCTTCCAGGAACCGGAGTTGTGGCGTCGTTATACCAGCGACCTTCCGATATTCGCGATATCCGTGCTCGCCCAGCGTTTCTTGGGCTATCGCGAAAACCTAAACGACCTTATCCATCCCGAGTAGCGATACCGTCGAGTTGTGCTACCGTCCCTGGGACGGTCGTGTTCAATCCTGGAGGATCATGAAGCGCCGAACCGTGATCATCGGGCAATGGACTCTAGCAGGGGATCAGGTGAATAGCATGGACGATTCATGTCGCCCCGATGTCAGGTTCCGAATCAGCGCCGCGTACTCGTTGCCAATTTCGTCCCATGAAAAGTTCTCTTCGGCCATTTGACGGGCGCGTCGGCCCATGTCTACCAAGGTTTGATGGGTGCATGTCAGGGCTTCTGCCATCTTTTGGGCCATCGCCTCGGGGGAAGGCTGCGACACCCATCCACACTGGTATTTTCGAATGAAGTCAGCGGTTTCATCCACATCGTTCACGAGGATGGGTCTGCCAAGAGCGGCATATTCGGCGAATTTGGTTGGGAAAGCATGCCGAATGGCTGGGTGCGCCATTCGGGGAATGACCAAAATTGCCACGGAACCAATGAGTTCCATCATGGTCCTGCGGTCGGTGCGGTCTACCAATTCGACTCGAGAACCGAGGCGTTTGCGGAAAGCTTGTTTGATGACCGAGTCCTCATCGCGGAAGCCCACCACCAACAGACGGGCGCTGGGATCTGGCACACGCGCGAAAGCCTCGAGCAGATTGTCAATTCCTTGCCAGACCTGAAACTCACCCACATAGGCAAAGGAAAATCGTGCCGGATGGGGAAACGGCATGGGTCTGAAAAGATCCAGATCGACACCGTTGCGAATCAGGCTCATACTTCCGGCTGCGATTCCCGAGTTCAGCAGTGCCCGCATCTGTGGTTTGGATACTGCCAGCACATGATCGGCGGCTTTGAGGGCCATGAGCATGAAGAGGCGTACGCGCAGTGAGGCCGACTGTCTGCGCCCTGAAGTTCTGATGGCATTGGCAAGAGCGGATTGGGCCAGGACGTCGCCGTGCGCGTCCAGGATGACAACGCTGCGAAGGAAGGGCCGACAGAAGAATATGGCCTGGCCGGCCTCCTCAACTCCGCAATGGATGAAACCATACTTCCTCAGGCTCCTGATCCAGAGAGGAAGAAACAGTGAGGCCGTACTGACCGTACCGAGTGGCCAATGATCTGGCATGTGGAAGAAGTCGCACGGATATTCCATTTGCCTCGAGGCCCTCAGCGAGCTTCTGTAGTCGATGGCTGTAGGCGGAGTGATCAGCAGCTTCTGCCGCCGAGATAATCAAGCCGCGAGTATTCATATCGTCTATCCGGGTTTTCGTGCATGTTTTGGCAAAGGCGCTTATAAAGG
>CAWDJT010000006.1:0-23133 GCA_963802715.1 uncultured delta proteobacterium | reverse complement strand
CCGACGCGTCGGCAAGAGGGTAAACGGGACTCTGGTGCAGGGCTTCCTCTACCAGGATCGCCTCAAACCCATTGCGGAGCTTGACGGCAGCGGCGCCGTCATTAGCCGCTTCGTTTACGCCACCCGCGGCAACGTTTCGGCCTACATGGTGAAAGGCGGCAACATATATCGCATCGTCACCGACCACCTCGGCAGCCCGCGATTCGTTGTCAACACCGCCGATGGAACCATTGCCCAGCAAATGGACTATGATGAATTCGGCAATGTCACCTCCGACACAAACCCCGGCTTCCAACCGTTCGGCTTCGCTGGCGGGCTCTATGATCGGGATACGGGATTGGTGAGATTCGGAGCCAGGGATTATGACCCTGTGACGGGACGGTGGACTGCGAAAGATCCGTCGGTGTTCGAGGGTGGTGACGAGAATCTCTACGCCTATGCGGCCATCGACCCCATAAACCTTACGGATACCAAAGGGCTTTCCTGGGTGCATGATCTCTGGCGTTATACTCGGATTGTAGTTGCGCTCTATGCCTCCATGCTTCCAGAATCGTCACAAACTGGAATGCTCAAAGCCATGAATGAATTAGCGAAGCAAGGCATAAAAATGGAGGAACTTCTTAAAAAAGCGACCGAGGTATTGCAAGGTAAAAGCTCCAATTGTTGGCAGGCTGATTCCGTGCCCGCTGATCATAATCGTGACGCCAGAAATGGAGGCATGGTTCAACGGCGAGGATCCATTGTCTCCTGACCCAGTTTGATCAATGATTCCGGGCGAACGTGACCGATTTTCCGCTGTGCCCGGAATCGTCGGTCACCTTCGATCGGAAATCACCGGTCCCCTACAGTTTTGGTGAATGGTGGTGAATGGGAGTGAATGGGGTCGGACGAAACCAACAGGCTGATTTCAATGCGAAAGGGTCTGTGGTGAGTTCAGATTTTGAGCTTATCGGCGCCTTTTGGGCGGCGATAAGCCCTCGATAACACCCGCCCCCGCCTGCCAAGGATCATACCAGTCAGGCCTTCCCCTATGTCTTCTGCTCGCCGACCGGGGTCAGACCAAAGTGTTGTTCAGAACCCTGGCGCGCTCGAGAACATGCGGAACGCCATTGAAATTATGCGCTTCTTTCCTTTTCTGGGTGTAAAATCACCTGTTCCTGGCACGGCAAACCCACATTGACGTATCAGGTGCATTGCACCACATCATGTGCCACGCAATTGAGCCGAGACAGGTTTCTGTTGGAGCCGGAAGCGCATCGTTTGATGGGCGGGCCTTATGTTGCTGGGCGTCCCTTGTTTTGGTTTGTGATGCGTGGCGCGTCCCCTTTTTGAAATGAGTATTGTCGTCCTTCGGTGGGGCCTTGTCACTCAAGCCAAAGCAGGCCAAGATCCAGCTCGAGCACGAGGAACGGCTCAGCCCGTACCTTCGCTGACCCGGTATACGCTCCGATGCCGATCCAGACGCCGGGCTCAGACCTGTAGACTTCCAGAGACTTCAGGGGCGGATCGATGAGCCATGCGTGTGACACGCCATGCCGGGAATAGATGGGCATTTTCGCAGTTCCATCAAAGTCTGCTTACGGTAGGGATGCATGAACCGTTGGTTGGCGTCTGTATGGAATCGGCTGTCACTTATCCCGGATGGGAACGGCTGATGAAAAACACTGCAAGCGCAGCCCGAAGCATCACCGTCGATGACGTGCAGCAGTAGCCTTCCCGCCCGGCCCTGCTCCCTCCGTCCCCTTTTGTCGCCCTTTCACCAGGGCAGCCCCTCCGGCAATGCCCGTCCGTCCCCTCAAGGGGGCTCCCCGTCATCTGCCCTGAGCTCCGTGCGCATTGCCGTGAAGGGAAGCACCTTCCATCGTCTCTCTTCATCTGCTAAAGTGAAATCAAAGACTTCTGAGATCTCTTGCAAGGAAGGGAAGCGAAATGGATTGGCATCAACACATACACTCTGATCCGGAAGTCCTGGTTGGAAAGCCCGTTGTGCGGGGCACCAGGCTTTCTGTTGACTTTGTCTTGAGTCTTTTTGCCCAGGGGTGGACAGAGCAGCAGGTCCTTGAGAACTATCCGACCCTGAGTGCTGAGTCCATCAGGGCGGTATTCGCCTTTGCGGCTGAATGCACGCGGGATGAAGCCTTCTATGCCATGCCTCCAGAGGCGAGCTGATGCGCTTCCTCGCCAATGAGAATTTCCCACTGGAGAGCGTAAGGAGCCTGCGAGCGGCCGGCCATGATGTGGCTGCCGTTATTGAGGATTCTCCAGGCGCCAAGGATCACGAGGTCCTCGCGCGGGCCGCGCGTGAGGAGTGCATCATCCTCACCTTCGATCGGGACTATGGGGAGCTCATTCACCGGCTGAAACACCCTGCCCCTGCCGGGCTCATCTACCTTCGCTTTGCTCCTGCTACGCCAAATGAGCCGGCAGAGCTCATTCTACAGTTGCTCAAAGTAGGGAGTCTTTTGCTGGAGGGACGCTTTACCGTCGTAGAGCGCACGCAGATCCGTCAACGCCCACTTTTACGGTCAACACAGAGCACCCTTTGATCCCGGCTTTCCACCCTCAGCCGCTAAGAGCCAACGCGATGTGACTCCCTTTTGCATCGGGCTCCACGAAGCCTAACGAAAGGAGCCAAGTCACCGCTTCGTCGAATCGGACACTGGCCGGGGCGACAAGACTTCACAAACCCACTCGGGTGCAGCAGAAATCCAGTGGTGAGGCTCCTCGATAGGGAACTGCTCCTTCTTCCAAGCAGCCAGGTCCGGCACAAGAATGTCTTCCCCGAACGCCACCTCGGGCTCGATGAGGATGATCCACCCACCTGGACCGCCGCTCCGGCCGAATTGGTAAGGAGGAATAATCTCGACACCCAGTATCGAGCGCGTGTTGATATGTTTCCTGGAGGACGTGGAGTGACGAACAACTCTCCATGGATGATTTCCCCGGTCATGTTTTCGGGAATCTCAAAAAGGTCTTCATAGATCGTTCTTTTCGTCGCCGGCCCCGTCATGGTCTTTCCCCTTCATGGAGGTGCCAACCACGTTACTCAAAATGCTTTATAGGACCTACAGGATTTTTCCGTTTGTTTTCATCCTGACAATCCTGTTCATCCTGTCAAAAACGGAAACTCCCACACGATTCAGTTATGAATGTTTCACTCGTTTGGTGTCACGAGATTACGAAAACAAGCCGCGGGAGCTGACCCTGCTGCGAATCCTGGATGCGGTTCCGCTCTTGCCTCCGTCTGAGACTTGTGCCAGTGTGAAACACACCTGCAGACTCCACATACAAGAGACCTTCACCCAAACGCCTGGGTAACTCCATACGAAACTGGTGCTCGCGGGCGGGCGTGAAGCCCGCCCTAGCGTTGGTGAGACGTCAGTTGTCGTAAGGTCGGGGTTTGTCCCCGACCGCCGAACCCCTGTTACAGGGTCAAACCATAGCCACGAAAGCAATTACCAAACAGGCTCTAGGTGAACAAGTTGATCTTGCAGTTGCGGGCATGTTTCACAAACTCCTCGGCATTTTGGACTTCAACCCCTTCAATCAGGTCGTCCGCCGACAGCTCCATCATGTCCATGGTCATCCGGCAGGCTACCAGCTTGACCCCTTCCAGTTGAGCCACTTCCATCAGTTCTTCAATAGTGGGAATCGCTGCCTTGTCGATCTTCCTTTTCATCATCCAGGTGGCGAATGCCGACATCCCGGGAATGGCTCCCATCGGACCGCTGGGCACAAATTTCACCTTTCTCGCACGACCCTTGCGAACGACATTAATTCCCATGAAGGTGTAGAAAATCGATGCCTCCATGCCGAGGCGGCGAGCATTGATGGCCAAGATGAGGGACGGATACACCCCGTCGATGGTGTCCCGACTGCAGATGAAATTGCCTGAGTCCTGCTGCATCTGGGACTGAACCTTGGCGCTCATCATCTCGATTTGTTCTGGGGTCAGTTGTGACATGGTTGTTATCTCCTTATTTTCGATGGATGTGGCTGCTAGCAGCCGTGTGAACGTAGTTTAATGGGAATTCCTGGTGCCGAGGTCGAGACCAATCGGCTCTACTTTCTTCGGCGGCAGCCCCGCCCGGTTTCCGCTGTTCCTCTTCATAACGGTTTTGACCGCGTATACAGTGGATCACTTTGATGGCGCCCGGATTAGCGATGGAGTAGTAAATCTGATTGCCCTGACGACGGGCTGCCACCACCCCCTTTGACTTAAGAATGTTCAGTTGCTGGGAAGTGTAGGCCTGCTGTGTTCCTAAACAGGTGAGCAATTCGGTAACGGTCATTTCTCCTGGTTCCAACAATTCCACAATGCGCAGCCGCACCGGGTGGGCCACTGCTTTGAGCACCGCGGCAGCTTCTTCCAATCGAGCCAGATCGGTGAGGGTACATCCTTCAGGTGTCATACTGGCAACATGCCTCCTTTCATATATATCAAAATTACAATACAACTATATTGCAATGTTCATATATTGTCAAGGCATGCATCAGGATTTTTTTCGATGTGCCATCCAATGGGTGGTTAGCTTGAGTTCAGTTCGAGACTCCGGCCACATTCTGCTTGACATGAGGGCCGTCTTTTGTTTCAAGGGGGATGTTCTGTGACAAAAGGAGTTCTTCACCATCCCGGAACGCGGTGCAAATCCGCGGCGGTCCCGCCGCTGTAATCGGGGATGAAGCCCTGCCTGGAGCGATGGCTCGGTCACTTGGGAGGTTTACCTGCCAGGGAAGGCCGCAGGGGTTCGGATGATCCGAGAGCCAGAAGACCTGGTGAAGAACGGAACAAGGTAAGTCCCAAGGGGCACTGATGGCAAAAGTAACCCGGAAAGGCTGCGCAAGCGGCTTTTCCGGGTTTTTTTGTGGGAGCCCGCACACAACCCTAACACAAACCAAGGAGAATATGATGCAGAAAAGCGCCAAGATCATTGCCTATCGTCGTCGCTGTACCCTGAAGGGCCAGGGCACCGGCCTTTCCCATTACATTCTGTTAACCCCCAAAACCGTAGAGAAATAACAAGAGTCGCCTATGAACACTGCAAGGAATCTATCCCCCGACTGGTTTTCCGCTACCGGCAATTACGCCAATACCGGTTTTGGACCGCATTTCGCAGTGCTTGAAATCGGGCTCGCCGATAAGGTGGCGGTGGTGGAACCCGATTGTGCCTTCTGGGCCTTGGTGGAACGCGAGGCTCTTCCCGAAGCCCTGGCCGGCGGGCTGATTGCCGGCTTTCGGGAACAGGCCGAGGCCTTCCAACAAGAGATGCAGCACCTGCGCTTTGGTCTGAAACCATCGGCGGCCTATTTCAACCCGACGGAACGCTGTAATTTCAACTGCGATTACTGCTACCTTCCGGAAGAGATGCGCCGCCAGGGGCACACCATGACCGCCGAAGAGTTGTGCGAGCATCTGCAGCGACTGCTGGACTATTTCCGGGAAATCCTGCCGGCCGGCATGAAGCCACAGCTCATTTTTCACGGCAGCGAACCGATGCTGGCGCGCGATGCTGTCTTTGCGGGCATCGAGAAGTATGGTCAGGATTTTCATTTCGGAGTGCAATCCAATGCCACTCTGCTGGATGAGGCAGCCATTGGATTTCTCACCAGTCACCAGGTGGGTATCGGCATCTCTCTGGATGGTCCGACCGCCGACGTGGCCGATGCCACCCGTAAAAACTGGCAAGGTACCGGCGCCTTCGCAAAGGTTATCCAGGTGTTGGAGCGCCTCGCCGACTACCCGGCCTTCAACGTGATCACCACGGTGACCCGGCACAACGTGCACACGCTCCCGGACATGGTGGATTTCTACCACAAGCACGGGGTGCGCGTGACCATGTTCAACCCGGTGCGCTGCACTCGGCCTGGAGGGCTTGCCGGCAAACCGGACAACCAGGTCTTAGCTCGGTATTTCTTTCGAGCCCTGGACCGCTGCGGGGAAATCCACGCCAAGACCGGGCAGAAACTGGTGGTGGCCAATTTTGCCAATGTCCTGGCGGGGATCGCGGGACCTACCGGGCGGCGCCTGATGTGTGACATTTCGCCCTGTGGCGGCGGGCGCTGTTTCTTTGCCGTGTCCGCCCGGGGGGATGTGTTTCCGTGCAGCGAGTTCATCGGATTTCCCGAAAGCAAGGGAGGAAATCTTCAAGAACATTCCCTTGCCACTATCCTGCAGAGCCGGCCGTTCCAGGAAGTCACCACCCGCAAGGCGGAGGATTTCATGCCTTGTGCCGGGTGTGCCATCCGGCACTTCTGCGGTGCGCCCTGTCCGGCGGAAATCAAAGCCCTGGCCGGAACGCTGCAGGCCCCCAGTCCCTACTGTGGGTTTTACGAAGAGCAGGTGCGTTACGCCTTCCGGGTCATTGGCCGCGGTCAGGAAGAGGCTTACCTGTGGGATGGGTGGCAGGAGGAAACGGAACAATCGTTCCTGTGGGCATAAGCATGAATTGGGGGTGGCGTGCATGCCACCCCCAGTATGTTGACCAACATTGTGTGTGGGTTTTGCCCTTGAGCCCGGCGATTCGCCGGGCTTTGGGTTGCCGTTCCCCGAGACCTTCCTCGCCAACGGGGAAAGGCTCGGGGAGGACCGGACTCCGCTACGACCCCTAGATTGTTCAATAAGACTCGTCGTAGGCTAGATCTTCCTCCCGAACTTTGCCCCGAAACAGATGGTATACCCATATCTGGTAAGCGATCACCACCGGCACGAAGGTCAGAGCCACACCTAGCATGATCTTAAGAGTAAGAGGGCTTGATGCCGAGTTATAAATGGTCAGGTTGAAATTCGGGTTAATGCTGGACGGCAGCATGTTGGGATATAATCCCACCACCCCGAAAAGCGTTGCGGCCACGATGGTCGTGGCAGACGCCACCCAGGCCTTGAACCATTCCTGTTTATCGATGAATACCCGGATCATCACCAACCCGCCTACTGCCGAGAGCGGGATGAGGGCCAGCGGTACCACGAACATCAAGGGGTTCTTGACATAGTTGTCGTAGAGCCTGGTCGAAAACCAGGTAGAGACCAGAAACAGCACGGCGGCGGATAGAAGCGGCAACCAGAGAAGTCTTGCCAGAGCCGCGGCCCTACGTTGCAGGTCCCCTTCGGTCTTAAGGCTGAGCCACAGGCAGCCATGGGTGAGAAACAGCAGCACAAAAAGCAAACCTCCCATGAGGCCATAAGGGTTGAGGAGAGTCAAGAAGGTTGCCATGGTTGAACCCGTCGGCGTCAATGGGAATCCCTTTGAATATGTTGGCGAAGGCTACCCCAAGAAGCAGTGCCGGAACGAAACTGCCCACCATGATGCAAGCGTCCCAAATGGCTCGCCAGCGAGGGCTGTCCACCTTGCCACGGAATTCGAAGGCCACACCGCGCAGGATCAAGGCGAACAGCAGCATCATGAGCGGCGTGTAAAGGCTGCTGAAAAGCACCGCATAAGTGGTTGGAAAGGCGGCAAAGGTGACGCCGCCGGCAGTGATGAGCCACACTTCGTTGCCGTCCCAAAAGGGTCCCAGCGTATTGATCATGATCCGACGGTCGGTTTCAGTCTTACCGAGGATCGGCAGAAGGCTTCCCACGCCCAGATCGAAGCCGTCCAGCATGAAGTAGACGGCCCATAGAACACCCCAAAGCACAAACCAGATCGATTCAAGCATGGCTCAACCCTCCTTCCGTCGATGCCACTACCGCTTCGGGTGGGGGCGGCTTCGGGCCTAAGCGGGCGTACTTGGCCAACAGGTAGAAGTCGACCGCGCCCAGGAGTGAGTAGAGCACGGTGAAGGCCAGAAGCGAAATCATGACTTGGGACGCGGCAATATTAGAAACCGCATCGGATGTTTTGATCAGGCCATAGACTGCCCATGGCTGGCGGCCGATCTCAGCAACCATCCAGCCCAATTCACAGGCAAGGTAGGGCAGGGGGATGGCATATAGCATCACCTTGAGATACCTCGGACTGGATTCCAAGCGATTGCGTCTGAGCCAGCCCCAAAGGGTCAGGAAGACAAACAACCCCCCCAGTGCGACCATGGTGCGGAAGGAGGCGGCGACAATGGTGACCGGCGGCCGTTCCTCCTTAGGGAAATCTTTCAAGCCTTTGACCACGGCACCAAAATCATTGTAGGCCATAAAACTGAGCCCCCCGGGAATACCTCCCAATTCAATGAGGTTGCGTTCGTTTTTCTCATCCGGCCACACCACCAGGTACATGGGGGCCGCCGCCTTGGTTTCCCACATCGATTCCATGGCGGCCAGCTTGGCGGGCTGTTGTTCCACCACCAGGGCGCCGTTGAAATGGCCCTGGATCACTTCAAAGATAGAAAAGAACAGTGCAAACGCGAGCGCGATGCGGAAAGATTTGGTGAAGAAGGAAACATGCTGTTTTCGCAGCAGATGGTACGCGCTTACCCCCATCACAAAGAAACCTCCCAGAATGTATGCTCCACCCACGGTGTGAGCAAATTCCACCAGTGCCCCCTTCTGGGTGACCACGGCCATGAAATCGGTGAGTTCGGCTCGACCATTGCGGATGGTGTAACCCACCGGGTGCTGCATCCAGGCGTTGGCAATCAGGATCCACAGGGCCGACAGGGTGGAGGCCAGAGCCACCAGCCAGATGGACACGGCATGTGCTTTCGCTGACAGCCTCTTCCATCCGAACGCCCACACGGCAATGAAGGTGGACTCCAGGAAAAACGCCACGGTCGCTTCAATAGCCAGCAACGAACCGAAAATGTCACCGACATAGCGTGAATACCGTGACCAGTTGGTACCGAACTGGAATTCCAGGGTAAGCCCGGTGACCACACCGATGGCGAAGTTGATCAGGAACAACTTGCCCCAGAACTTGGCCATGCGTTTGTACTCTTCATCCCCGGTGCGTACATACTGAGTCTCCATGATCGCTATGAGGACCGAGAGCCCCAGAGTCAGTGGTACGAACAGAAAATGAAACATGGCCGCCATGGCGAATTGCAGTCGCGATAGCAGTAGTGTGTCCATTTAGATATCCTCAAAGAAAGAAAAGCGAATCGGTGGATTGAACCAGTCATGACCAGCACAGCCTTTCCATCCGCTGCCAAGCTGACTCGGGGTCGGCCACGCGCCCGGCTCAGCCACCGGCTACCACGGCATGTCCAAGCTTCTGGCCCAGTTCCCGGCACTTGCTCAAATCGTCGTGGGTGGGCGCAAACTTTACACGAATACCGGGTTCGGGGAGTTCGAATTTCATCTCCTCCAGGGACTGGCTGATGAGTTTGACGGCCTCGCCGCTCCAGCCATAGGAGCCGAAAGCCGCGCCAATTCGGCCAACCGGCTTCAGACCTTTGAGGTAGCAAAGAATATCGGCGACGGTCGGCAGCATACCGTTGTTGAGGGTCGATGAACCGACAATAACGGCGCGGGCATCAAGGATCTCGGTCATGACCTCACTGCGGTGATTGAACTTGAGGTTGCACATCTTGACGCTGACCCCCTCATCGATCAGGCCGTCGGCAATGGCTTTGGCCATGGTTTCGGTGCTCTGCCACATGGTGTCATAGACGAGCACCGCCTTGCGGGCGGTCTTTTGCTGGCTCCAATCGTCATAGGCGGTGATGATTTTGCCGGGATTGGAACGCCAGATGAGGCCGTGATCGGGGGCGATCATGTCGATGTCGAGATTCATTTGGCGGACGCCGGCGAGGAGTTTCTGTACCAGCGGCGAGTAGAGCAGGAGAATGTTGGCGTAGTACTTGGCGGCGTGGGCCATTAATTCTGGTTGATCCACCTCGTCATCGAAACGTTCGCTGGTTGCCCAGTGCTGACCAAAAGCATCGCTCGAAATCAACAGACGATCTTCGGGGATGTAAGAAAACATGCTGTCCGGCCAATGCAGCATGCGAGTTTCCAGGAAATGCACGGTCTTGCTCCCGAGACTCAGGGTCTGTCCTGACTTAACCACTTCGAGCGGCCAGTCCTCCCGGTGGTAGTGTTCGATCAGGGCCTTCTTCCCCATCTCGGAGCAAAAGACCTTCTCGGGTTTGATCAGGTCGATAATCTCCGGTAAGGCTCCCGAGTGATCCATCTCCACGTGGTTGACGATGAGGTAATCGATCTTGGTAGGTTCTACAAGGTGTCGAATACGGTGTAACAGATCGCTCAGGAATGGCTTCTTCACGGTGTCAAACAGGGCGATCTTTTCATCCTTAACCAGAAAAGCGTTGTAGGTAGTGCCCTTGTAGGTCGAGTACCCATGAAAATCGCGGATGTTCCAGTCAATGGCGCCGACCCAGTAAACGTTCGGCTTGATCTCCATATTCTTCATGCCTCACTCCCCCCTCTTGGTAAACGGACTCTGCGCAATTCGCCCCCCTCATCATGACTCTTCTTTGGTGGATCCAGGACCAGCCAGTGGCCGGAACATCCGCTTGGATGCTCCGCAAACCGGGCATTTCCACTCCTCGGGGAGATCGCAGAAACAGGTGTCTTTGGGGATCTTGCCGCGGCGGTCGCCTCGGTCGGGATCGTACAGACACCCACAATTCACAGTCTGACACTGATACATTTCTTCAGGTTTGGCCATGATCTTCTCCTATTGATCTCTCTTCAACGGCTTGTGGCCCCCGGCTTTCGCCGGGGTGACGGAATCTGCAATTTTCAAAGGATTCAACGGCTGGTCGAAATTCGGGCCGGGGCCATTGAACCTACCAGTTTTCACCCAGCAGTTCGAAATAGGCTTGCGGATGGGCACAGGCAGGACAAGCCTCGGGAGCCTCAGCAGCTTGGTGCAAATATCCGCAATTACGGCATCGCCACACAGTCTGTGGATCTCGCATGAAAACCCGGTTCGCTTCGATGTTCCCGGCCAAGTCCACGTATCTTTTCTCGTGCTGTTTTTCAGCTACGGCGATGGCAAGAAATACCTGAGCGATGGCATCGAAACCCTCTTCCTGGGCTACCCGGGCAAATCCAGGATACATCTGGGTGTGCTCATGATGTTCTCCGGCGGCGGCGGCCTTGAGATTCTCATAGGTGGTGCCGATCATTCCTGCCGGGAAATCGGCGCTGACAATGACGTCGCCTCCCTCAAGGAAATTGAAGAAACGCTTGGCGTGCTCTTTCTCCTGATTGGCGGTTTCGTCGAAAATGAAAGCGATCTGGTCGTATCCTTCCTTGCGAGCTTTGCCGGCGAAGTAGGTATAGCGATTGCGTGCCTGGGATTCCCCGGCAAAAGCAGTGATCAGATTCTTCTCGGTTTGTGTTCCCTTGATGCTTGACATGGACCTTCCTCCTTGTTGATGGTAAAGGCAACCTTTAGGCTGCCGGTCAGCCTGATTGGTTGATGGTTTGTGGAAATTGCGGCTCGGAAAGGTACACGACCCGCACTGGTCTCAGGCGCTTTGATGCCAATTCTAACTACGCCACCGTTGCTCCCGAATCTTGCACGGTCCCATAGACGTTCGTGCCGGGGTTCTCGGTGGAAGCCCGGATGTCATGCGACTGGTTGTCCGCTTGTTGACATTGCGGACAAAGGCCTCGGAATTCCAACTGATGGCCCCAGACCTCATAGTCGCTGAAGCTTCTGACCACGTGGTCAAGATGTTGGTTTGCCTCGCCGGGGATGTCATCCACCTTACCGCAATCCATGCAACGAATGTGATAATGGGGTCCCGGATTGCCGTCGAAGCGCCGCTGAGTGCCACCCGCATCGAGTTTTTGAATCAGACCCTGGGCGGCTAGACCTTCGAGATTGCGGTATACGGTGCCCAAGCTGATGCGAGGCAAACGCGAGCGGACCATCTTATAGACCTCGTCAGCTGTAGGGTGGGAGAAGGTATTACGGATTTCTTCCAGGATTACTTGTCTCTGTTTGGTGCTGCGAGAATTCTTCTTGGTTTGTGCCGCTGTCATGGTCTGCCTTTCGATTATTAGTAACAATTATTGATACTGGAAAGCTGACTGTCAAGGTTTGTGAGCATTTTCTTCTCAAGTCGCAGGGCTCCTTAACCATATGTGAGGTGAGGAGCGATGCAAACGGCATCCTTGCTTTGTGCTTGCGCCCGCTGTTGTGTCCATGGTATGGAAGTTAGTAAATACTTAGTTATAAGAGCTTTTTTCTGATTTGAGCTGTTCTGTTGGTCCGTGCATGCTTCTGGATTGCGGGTGAATCATGGTTCAGGCGACTGCGTCGCGCCGCGGTCATCGTTTGCGCACCTGCTATCCGGCCTTTGCTTACCAACGATGGTGTGGCCGGGGCTGAAAGCTGAATCCATGAAGTGCGTTGCTGCTTTGAGGGTAGGGGCATGGTTGCTGGCGGCATCACTTTCAAGTTGAATTCCTTGCGGATCCTGGTCATGGCTGTTGCACCCTTGGCATTCTTCATGGTTGCGGCTCCCGCGCCGTCAGTTCAAGCTGCTCAAACACTGCCTTCCCAGCCCCTCACCTTGGATGGCGCCGTCTCCTACGGTTTGGAGCACAACCCCAGTCTGCAGGCTACCGACCAGGAGATCCAAGCTGCTGAGCAGGGGGTTCGTAAGGCCCAGGCTGATTTCTTCCCGAAGGTGGAAGCCGGATCATAGCTCCACTTTCATGGATGATGCCCCATATATGAAGATCCAGGGTAATGTGTTTCAGACGAGTGATCCCGATCAGCATCGATGGGAAGCACGGATCACGCAATCACTCTTCACCGGCTTTGCCAACACGGCCCAGTATCGAAACGCCAAGCTGCAGCGCGAACTGGCATCACATCATCGCGAAGAAACCCGCTTGGACCTGGTCCGCAACATCCAGCACACCTTTCTTCAGACTCTGCTGGCGGAAAAGCTTCTGCAGGTGCAACGAGACACCATCCGCCAGATTCAAAACCACCGTCAGAATGCAGAAGCATACTATCGCCAAGGTTTAACCCCGCAAAACGATGTACTAAAGGCCGATGTCGCACTGGCTGATGCCCGGCAGAAAGAGCTGAATGCCGCCAAGCAGGTAAGGGTGCTGCGTTTGCAGTTGAACCAGCTATTGGGGTTGAGCCTTCCAACCCAGCTGGAATTGGCTGAATGGAACGAAGCTCCCGACCTTTACCAGCCCCAACTCAATCTCGAAGAGCTGCTTACCAGGGCAGAGAAACAGCGTCCTGAACTCTTGTCCCTGGACACAGCCATTCTCCAAACGGAGGAGGGCAAACGCCTGGCCATGAGCCGTTTCTATCCGCAGGCTGCCCTGTTTGGAACTTACTACCAGGAAGGCAAGGATTTTTGGGGAACCGAGAACGATTACACCAATCCCCACAACGGTGCGGTTGGGGTCAAGGTGAATTGGAATGTGTTTGAAGGTGGCAAGACCTATGCGACCATCAGGGAGTGGCGGTACAAGCGGAGAGCGATCGAGGAGCGTCGTCAGGATGTCTTACGTCAGATTTACGTGCAACTCCAGGATGCCCACGAGCAGCTCCAGGTGAGCCAAGCCAACCTGGAGACCTCTCGGGTTGCAATCCAACAAGCCAAGGAAAACCAACGCATGACATTGGCTCAGTACCAAGAGCAGGTGGTGGTGTTCTCTGAAGTCCTGGACGCACAAGTTTATCTTACCCAGGCCCAGGCGAACTACTTCCAGGCGCTCTATGGCTGTCAATTGGCCTGGGCTGACCTGGAACGCGCAGTGGGTGGTGGGTTGCATCAGGGTCCATGATCCCTCTTGAGTTGATGTGTCAGGGTGAACTTCCATGATTCCATCTCCAAACGCCGATCAACCGGCCGCCAACAGCAAGAACAACCGGCCTCGGATGCAACTGATTCTTGGGATCCTGATGGTGGGGGTGCTGTTGGCCACCGGCTACTGGTTTGTGTTCCTACGCCATCGAGCCGTCACCGACGACGCCTATGTGATGGCTGAAAGTGCGCGGATCAGCAGTCGCGTTCCCGGAACCGTCCTCCGCGTTCTGGTGGATAATGATTACCCGGTCCAGGCGGGTCAGGTGATGGTTGAGCTGGATCCTCGAGATTACCGGATTGAAGTGGATCGAGCTCGGGCCGGTCTGGCTCGGATGGAAGCCAATATCCATGCGGCCGAGCTCAACGTTCCGCTTACCGACACGGTTACCGAATCACAGCTCCAAGCGGCCGAGGCGGTGGTTCAGGGCACGAAGGACAAGGCCCAGGAAATCCGGCATCGCATGGAAGAGCTGCAGCAGAAGCGCAATGCGGCTCAGGCCGAGTTGCAGCATGCACAGCGGGACTTCGAACGCTTTGAGAATCTTTTTCAGCAAGGTGCTGGCTCCGAACAGCAACGCGACCGCACCAGAACCGCGCTGAAAAAGGCGAGGGCACAAGTGGAAGCGGCTGAGGCTGAGATTTCCGCGGCCCGCTCCGCACTCCAGGCGTTGCTCCAGGATGTTGACCGGACTCGAGCCCAGCGACAGGCCTCCGAAGGGGATCGGCGTCGGGTGGAAATCGAACAATATAAATTGGCGGCACTTAAGGCTGAGCGGGGTGAACTTCAGGCCAGACTGGCCACGGCGGAACTGAACCTATCCTATTGCACCATCACCGCACCCATCAGCGGCTACATCAGCCAAAAAAGCCTCCAGATCGGTGATCGCATCCAACCCGGGCAACCGGTCATGGCCGTGGTGCCTCTCGGGGATGTTTTTGTGGAAGCTAATTTCAAGGAAACCCAGTTACGCGATGTCCGCCTCGGACAACCTGCCACCATCACTGCCGACATTTACCCAGGCTTCACGTATCGGGGTAAGGTGGCAGGGATTCGCTCGGGTACCGGAGCGGCTTTTTCCTTACTCCCGCCGGAGAATGCCACCGGCAATTGGATCAAGGTGGTCCAGCGCGTGCCGGTGAAGATCCGGCTCAACGAACCGCCTCCGGCGGATCATCCGCTGCGGGTCGGCCTATCCCTCGAAGTGACCGTCCATACTCGAGACCGTAGTGGCCCCATGCTGGTGGCTGAATCTAAGCAAACCCAGTAACCGTGATCCCATCAATTCAGATTGCTGCTCCGCCCATGAAAACCGATGGTGGTGGCCAAGTTGCTCCTGAAAGGGGTGTTGGGTTGTGCAAACCGTTCCCACGAACGAAGATTGCCGATCGAATCGTTGCGTTACAGGCGTTACTGGAGACGCACCAGGTGGACCTGGCGATCATCCGTCAGAATGCTGATCTTTATTACTTTTGCGGAACGGTCCAAGATGCCCACCTGCTGGTGCCGGCATCAGGGCCGCCGATCCTGGTGGTACGCCGTGATGTCCGGCGGGCCGAAGCGCAATCGCCCATCCGTCCGATGGTGGCAATGCAGAGCATGAAAGAACTGCTACCCACCGCGGAGCAGGCCTGTGCGGGAAAAGCGTTGGGTCGGATCGGCATGGAACTGGACGTGCTGCCTGCCAACGCTTTCTTCTTTTATGACGAGAAGCTCTTTCCGCGGCAGCAGATTGTGGACATCAGCCCACTGGTGCGCCAGGTGCGGATGGTCAAATCTGGTTGGGAACTCGAGATGATGCGCGGTGCGGCCGCAATCTCCAAGACTGTGGCCGATGCGGTTCCGAGTCTTCTGAGGGAGGGGATTACCGAGCTGGAGCTGAGCGCGGAACTCGAGCGGGTGGCACGCAACGCCGGGCACTTGGGACTGGTTCGGCTGCGCGGTTTTAATATGGACATGTACTTCGGCCACATCCTCTCGGGGCCTGAAGCGGCGGTGTCCTCCTATGCGGATGCACCCACCGGCGGGACGGGGCTGAGTCCCGCCTTCGGCCAGGGACCGAGTCTTCGCCGCATCGGTCGAAATGAGGTGGTGAGTGTCGATACCATGCTGAACTACAACGGCTACCTCAATGACCAGACCCGCAATTTTGCCGTTGGGCAACCCCCTTCCCAATTGCTGGATGCCTACCAGTTGGTGCGGGAAATCCATGCGGGCATGCGCTCGCGAGCCATACCCGGCGCCATCACCGGAGAGCTCTATGACTGGGCCTGGCAGGAGGTGACCCGATTGGGATGGCAGGATTTCTTCATGGGAGCGGACACTGCCCGGGTCAAATTCATCGGCCACGGTCTGGGGATCGAAGTGGATGAGTTCCCGTTCATTGCCCAAGGCCAAAAGCTAGAACTTCAAGCCAACATGACCTTTGCCTTCGAACCTAAATTTATCGTCCCTGGAGTCGGTATAGCCGGCTTGGAGAACACCTATCTGGTTACCCGGGGCGGGTTGGAATCACTCAATACCGCTAGTGAAGAAATGATCGTGTTGTGAGGCTGTTTTCGGCATCCGTCAGTGCAAAGTGAAATGCGCTGATCGCAGGAAGTGACTGATCCGCCTGCTAAATTCCTGTACCAAGGCACGGTTGCCGGTGTCGCCGTATTGTTCCGGGGAGTCCTCTTCACCGTTTTCCCTATCCGTTTTCCTTTCCAGCAAGCCTTGTTCCACATAAAACTTCAGAGCGTTGCTGAAAATGATCTTAGACAGGGACTCGGGGCGTTCAATAAGCTCCAATTTCAGCAACTTCTGCCCCAGGGTGAGGATCTTCTTGAGGAAATCCTTTTCGTTGTAGTGCTTCTTTTGGAGGTAACGGAAGGCCCTCAGCACCACCCAGTAGCCTTCGAAGTAGTTGCGCACCAAATTGTGGAACGAATGGGCCGCCTGCATCCCTCGGTGAGTAAGTGTAAAAGGTTGGTCCGTCGGTTCATTCGGAGGGTGTTGGTCGTTGGCCACCACCAGTCCCAGGGTGGCGAAGGCCTCCAGTACGTCACCCACCAGCTTTTCATTGCTCAATTCATTGTCGTAGACAAATTCGAATTTAAAAAACTTCTTCATGAAAGCCGCATCAGCCAAGAGCTGCGCCATGCTGAAGCGGAAGGTTTGCTGAGCCAAAATGGACGTAGCCACAAAAGCCGCTGGAAGCAGGAAATGAATGATGTTGTTCTTATAGTATTCCAAGGTGAGCCGATTGGCATCTTCCAGCGAGAAGACCTCCTCTTCCAGGTCATCGTCTTCGTCCTTAAGCTTCCCCACCAGCTTGGCCTTTTCCAGAGTCCTTAGAGTATCATCAATGGCTGACGAGTAGTTCTTGATCGTTCTGGAAAACTGCACACCGCGTGTGGCCAGGTAGTCGTGAAAGGTGCGGCAGATCTTCTGGAATTCCGCCATGGAGATGCCCAGGCTGGACGTCGTCAGCAATGCCGATGCGACCAGGGCATGCGGTGTTACTAGCGACGCCTGGTTGATGGCGTTGATGATACGATAGGCAAAATCCCGATACATTGCGTGGCGCTCCCGGGGCGGCAGTTTGGCCAGATCCAGGTTGTGCCGCTCGATGTAGCGCCGTAGTGACATGGGCTCGGCAAATTGCACGTAAACCCGGCCGTATCGCTTCTTGAGAAAACGGCGAGCGCGGATGAGTTGTCCCAGGTTCTCGTCCACCTTGGTGCCACCGGTGATTTCATTGAGGTAGGATTCCTCCTCGGGAATCCGGTCATAGCAGATGGCCGACGGGACAAATACCAGATCATCAAGAAAACCTTCCTCAACAGCTTGGATGAGGATGGCCAGCAGCCCCATCTTGGGCAGTATCATTTTGCCGGACCGGCTTCGTCCACCTTCGATGAAGAACTCGAGATTATGACCCAATTGCACCATGGTCTTGATGTACAGCGAAAACACCTCCGCATAGAAACGCGATCCCTTGAAGGAACGGCGGATGAAAAACGCACCACAACGTCTGAAAAGGGGCCCCATGGGCCAGAAGGACAGGTTCTTCCCGGCGGCAATGAATGGCACCTGCAAGTTGTTGGAATAAAGAATGTCGTTCAACACCAGATAGTCGATGTGGCTCTTGTGGCAGGGAACATAGACCAGCGTATGATGCCGAGCGGCCTGACGGACCTTCTGCAGACTGGCCAGATCTACTTCAATGCCGTCAAACAGGTTACGCCAGAGCCAACGGAGGATGACTACGCCAATCTGAATGACGGTATGGCTATAATCGGCGGCGATTTCTTCCAGGTAGCCATCCGCTTCGCGATGGACCTTCCAGATTTCCTGGTTGGCGGAGCGTGCGCGCCGCTGCATGAAGGTATCCAGACGGGGGTTGTTCAGGATGATTTCTTTGAGTTCGAGCTTACTCTTGATGGTGGGACCGACCACGGCACGTTTGATAACATCTACGGAGTCGATCATCTCCCGACGCAATTGGAACAATTGTTTGCGAAGGTGATCCTGGTCGTCGGACAGTTCCAGAAGAATTTCCTGAAGGTTGAGTGGTTCCGCAATCTCCAGAACGGCAGTGGCATAGCCTCGGAAAAAGGAAAGCAACTTGCGGACAGAGCCCTGATATTCTCGATGTCCCAGGAAGGTTTCCCATAGGCCGCGGCGTTGCCTGCCGGGATCCCGAGTATAGAGCAGCACCGAAGGCACCACGAAGATGGGGCGCTCGGATTCTTTCTGGGCCTGAAACAACTGCTGCAGGGGATCTTCCCCGGAGAGGACGGTGCGCTGATAGTAACCCTTCTCGCCTAGAAGAAAGAACAGACCCGGTACTTGATTGCGGATTTTGTCCTGGTAGTAACCATGGGTGTAAGGATTGGGCAGGCGCCATCTCCTGAGCAAATGATAGAGGTGGAAGGCCCTGATTTTGATCGAATACCAGCGGGGTTGCCAGGCGTAGGGATGGAGATCGTAAACAAAACCAGGGGCCGGCAACCCCAGTTGGTGCAGGCGCAGCGTCAGGTACACGAAGTCCAGTTGGGAACGATATTTGATCGCGTAGACCACGGTGCCGCGCTGCGAGAGTTCATTTAGAAGTCTTTGCTGATCCTCCGGCATCACCGTCTTGGCAATCAGCTTTTCAATCCATCGGCGAAGGAGAAACCGAGGCTTACCCTGGAGTGCATAGCCAAAGCCATCATTTTGCACGGTCAAAATGCCCGGGTCCGCTGGCTTAACGAACCAACGTTTCATCCATTCCACCCATCTCATGGTGATTGATCCTCACCCAATCGGGCGCTCCAAAGCCGGATGCTCATTCTCAAGTCTTGGTTCGGGTTGATGCGCATCGAATCGATTCCATTCAATTCGGAAAGCAGAAGCCAATTACGCTAGCAGAACTGTAAAGAGAAACCAATGCTTTTCCCCCCATGACCATGGACTGGAGGTGAGGCTTATTTGGGTGAATATCCGGAACCCAAGCGGGCGGGCATAAAGCCCGCCCCTACGAGCGGTCAGCCGCATTGCCTCGTAGGGTCGGGGTTTATCCCCGACCGCGCGATTTCACGATTTAGGGTCACACCAAAACCAAACAGGGCAATTCCCAAACAAGCTCTATGACTTAAGACCGAGTAATGGCCGGGCAAAACGGCAGCGTTTCGACAATTGGGCCGTTCTCTTAATGGTATTCACAGGTCTTGTGGAAGGTGATATCCGGCCACTGCTCCGTGGTGTAATGCAGGCGCCATTCCGATGGTGCCAGGTAAGCCATGTTGCCATTGGTGTCCACGGCCAGATTGGAGGGTAATTCCTTCTGAAATTCCTCCAACTTCTTTCGGTCTGGACAAGTCACCCAGCGGGCTGTGGCGAAGTCCGCGGTTTCGTAGACCGCATCAACACCATATTCATCTCGGAGCCGCGCCATAATGACATCAAACTGCAGTAACCCGACAGCTCCCAGGATATAGTCCTTGGTCAGGATTGGGCGAAAAAGCTGCACGGCGCCCTCTTCGGCCAACTGAGTCAGACCCTTTTCCAGTTGTTTGGTCTTGAGCGGATTGCGCAAACGCACCCGGCGGAAATGCTCCGGCGCAAAACTGGGAATTCCAGTGAACTGAAGGGTTTCCTTTTGGGTAAAGGTGTCGCCGATCTGGATCGTGCCATGGTTATGAATGCCGATGATATCCCCAGGGTAGGCTTCGTCCACGTGGCTGCGGTCCTGAGCCATGAAGATCGTGGCGTTGTGGATGGTGAAGTCTTTGCCGAGGCGGTGATGACGCACGGTCATCCCTCGATGGAACTTGCCCGAACAGATTCGCAGAAAGGCGATCCGGTCCCTGTGAGCCGGGTCCATGTTGGCCTGGATCTTAAATACCACCCCGGAGAAGGGTTCTTCATAGGGAGACACCTCGCGGGTGGTGGCGGTCCGGATTCCCGGTGCCGGCGCCACTTCCACGAACGCGTCCAACAGTTCCCGCACGCCGAAGTTGTTAATGGCGCTGCCGAAAAAAACCGGGGTCTGGCTGCCTTTCAAATAGTCTTCCAGGATGAAAGGGTTGGCCGCGCCGGAAAGGAGTTCCACATCGGTTCGCAAGTCGTTGGCTTGTATCCCCAGCATCTGGTCCAGGATCGGGTCTGCCAGATCGCGGATCACTATGCCTTGTTGCACGCGTTCGCTGTCACTGGCGGAAAACAGGTGGAGTTCCTGGCGATAGAGGCTATAGATGCCGCGAAAACCCTTGCCCATACCGATCGGCCAGGTCAGCGGGGCGCATTCGATTTGCAGGGTGTCTTCGATATCGGAGAGGAGTTCCAAGGGTTCACGGCCGTCGCGGTCCAGTTTGTTGATGAAGGTCATAATGGGGGTATTGCGCAGGCGGCAAACTTCCATCAGTTTGCGCGTCTGGGTTTCCACCCCCTTGGCGCTGTCAATGACCATCAAGGCACTATCCACGGCGGTAAGGGTCCGGTAGGTATCTTCGGAGAAGTCCTGATGGCCGGGTGTGTCCAGCAGGTTGATTTCGTAGCCGTGGTATTGGAAGCGCATCACCGAGGTGGTTACGGAGATGCCGCGTTCACGTTCCACCGCCATCCAATCGCTGGTGGCGTAGCGCGCCGCTTTGCGCGCCTTAACGGCTCCGGCCAGGTGAATGGCGCCTCCAAAAAGCAGGAGCTTCTCGGTGAGCGTGGTCTTGCCGGCGTCGGGGTGACTGATGATCCCAAAGGTGCGCCGGCGGTCAACTTCCTGCTGATTGCACTTCTCCACGGATTCCACTCCACGAATTTTGCCACAACGGAGAACGAAAAAGCGGGCTTGAACAACAGCCCGGCATCGTTCCCAAGGTTGGCTTCTTGTAATGGAAAATAGGCGGGAGGTCAACCCCCTCCTGTACCAATCCGTGAGGGCCCACTAATGGCAGTGTTGTTCACTCCGGCATCTTGTGTCACCGGTGAGGGATCTGTGGGACAGTGACGCGGTGATGGGGGGATACGGAGAGAGGGCTAGTGTTGTGTCCCGCAAATGGATCGATTCTTTACCGTTCATGCTGAGGTATCGAAGCATGAGCGGTCAGAGGCGAATTGCCCTTCGATACCTCAGGGCGAACGGTTTTATGACTCTACGAACTTAAGGGACGTAACACTAGATCAACGGCATTGTGTCTGGCGAGGACGATGCAAAGCAATGGCATATCAGCGAGCGATGTGTTGCAACCCTGGGGGGCGCTTGCTAGAATAGGTGTGTGGCCAGGCTCCGGAATCTGCCGAAGGGGGCTAACAGCAACCTGCTGCCTGCAACCCCATCAACAGCGAAGGTCCGCGGCAAAGCGGCGGGCAGTTGGGCGCAATTCCGGCGGCAGGGTAGCCACATAGACTTCGTTGGGATCGACCGAATGCCAGGCGTTTTCTGCTGATAGTGGCATGGGGAATTGAGGTGCTGGAGTGGCGAAAAGTCGAGCTGGAAAGCAGGAGACACTGGTAAGTGCCGCGGTTCTGCTGGTTCTGGCTGGTATTGCCTCCTGGGTTTTCATCCGGCAAGCCCGCTATGATCCTGAGCCCTTTCGGGTTGTTCTTGTGGATTCCCCGTCATCAACATCGACTTCAAGCGCCCCTCCATCAAAGGCTAGTGAAACTGCCATCCGCCTCCAGGGTTATCTCCCCGAAGGCCTGAGCGTTTTGACACCGCCCGAGGCTTTCGGTCCGGGGAATCTGTCAGACAAAATCGATGGCAAAGCGGAGCTCTATCTCTCCGCGGGTTTCGTCGGTCTGAGTTGTCAGCGCTACGTCCTGGCAGGTAATCCGGCTTCCTGGCTGGAGGTCTACCTTTTCGATATGGGCGCGCCGCGCAATGCCTTTGCCGTGTTCAGTGCCCAACGGCGTGCCGACGGAGACGCCCTGCCACTAACTCGCCATGCCTACCGCACGGCCAACGCGGTATTTTTCGCTCATGGGCACTACTATATGGAAATCGTGGCGGCTCAAGCCGGCGATGAAATCGCACGATCCGTCCTGGCCTTCGCCGCAAATTTCGTGCATCAGCAACCGATGGATGATGGGGAGGTCCCGGAGGGTCCACCCTTTCCGCCCGAGGATCTGGATAAGACCAGCATTACTTTGCTGGCTTCCGACGTGTTCGGTTTTGATGAATTGACCCAGGTGTATACGGCTAGCTATCAGACCACTGCCGGCCCGATGACCGCGTTTGTGTCGGAACGGGCTTCGGCGGCCGAAGCCCAGGAGTTGGCGGCTTCCTACTGCCGGTTCCTGGTGGCCAACGGCGGCGGCGAAAAGCCGTCAGCGGGGAGCATCCCTGGAGTGAGGGTGCTGCAGGTTTTCGATTCCTTCGAAGTGGTATTTACCAAGGGCCGGTATTTGCTTGGGGTCCATGACGCCTCGGGGGATGAACCGGCGCAGCATCTTGCCCAACGGCTCTATAAGGCCACGGGGTCCATGACGCCTCGGGGGATGAACCGGCGCGGCATCTTTCTTCCCCAACGGCTCTATAAGGCCATCCCGGAGAATGGGAGCATTCCCCATTCGTTCTGCGGACCACCCGCTGATGGCGGTCCATGGTTTGATGCGTAACCGACAGGAAGCTCTAGACATTTCCTCTTTTCCCAGGTATATGAAGCTGGGAAAGGAGCTGTCAGCCATGGGAGTTGCCTGCAAAGTCCTGCCGATTAGAAATCTTGACAAGGAGTACCGAGCCATGGTGCACAAGGCCGTAGACGAAGTTCTCGACAAGTTGGACGCAGCTTTTGAGGAAAACCCCTCGCCAACCTTGTCGGAACTCTCCGGGCTATTTCAAGAGCACCGTTCCGGGTTTCTCGCTGCCAGCATGAAAGCCACCATTGCGCGTCTTTTTCCAAGTTTCATGGAACAGTTGCAACTCGGTGCCCTTGCTGCAACAAGTTGCTTCATCGCAAGCGTTTCGAACCTAAAGAAGTCTC
>CAWDJT010000005.1:0-78878 GCA_963802715.1 uncultured delta proteobacterium | reverse complement strand
GGTTCTCTTGCTCATTCGCCAACATCTGCTGCAGCGTCGGGAATTCAAAGCTCAGGCCGAACGCAGGCGCGCTGAAGAGGCGCTGCATCGCTACGAACTCCTGGCGTCCACAGTCGGGACATCATCCTTTTCATGCAAAGTGCCGATGGGCGCATTCTGGAAGCCAATGTGGCCGCCACCAAGGCCTATGGGTACAGCCGCGAGGAACTACTGAAGCTGACAATCCACCACCTGCGCGCACCGGAAACCTTGGGGCTGACCGCCGATCAAATAGCGGAGGCGGATGCGCACGGGCTCCTCTTTGAAACCGTCCATCGGCGCAGCGACGGCAGCACGTTCCCGGTGGAGGTCAGCTCGCGGGGTGAATCCATTGATGGCACTCGCACATTGGTCAGCGTGGTGCGAGATATCACTGAGCGCAAATGTGCGGAAGAGGCGCGCCAGCTCGACGAATCCCGTCTGGAAACGCTTCTCCAGCTCAATCAGATGACCGACGCCACGCTGCAAGAGATCGCTGAATTCGCAATGGAAGAAGCGGTTCGGCTGACGCAAAGCACCATCGGCTATGTAGCCTTCATGAACGAGGATGAAACGGTGCTCACCATGCATGCCTGGTCTCATCTGGCTATGCAGGAATGCCGGGTGGTTGACAAACCCATCGAATACCCCGTCGAGACCACCGGTCTTTGGGGCGAAGCCGTTCGCCAGCGTCGCCCAGTCATCACCAATGACTACCAGACTCCTAACCCGCTCAAACGCGGCACTCCCCCCGGCCACGTGACGTTGCACCGGCATATGAACGTCCCTCTGTTCGATGGGGACCGCATCGTGCTGGTTGCCGGTGTCGGAAACAAACCAACGGATTATGACGAAGCCGATGTGCGCCAACTCACTCTGCTGATGACCGGCATGTGGCGCATTATCCAGCGCAAGCAGGGGGAAGAAGCGCTGCGGGAGAGTCAGGAGAGGTTCCAGGAACTGGCCGAATTGTTACCGGAAACGATTTTTGAAATGGATGCCAGCGGGAATATCACCTTCGTCAACAAAAATGCCTTTGCGTATTTCGGCCTTTCCCAGGAGGATTTTGAACGGGGTCTGAATGGTTACGAGATGATAGCTCCGGAAGACCGGCCCAGAGTCCTTGAGAACGCCAGGAGAGTCATGAACGGGGAGAAGCTCGGGCTGAATGAATACATCGCGCTACGAAAAGACGGGAGCACCTTCCCCGTGATTATGCACTCCACCGCAAAGTTCCATGACGGGAAGGCTGTCGGAATTCGAGGTATCGTGATCGATATCACCGAGACCAAAAGGCTCGAGGCACAGCTTCGGCAGGCCCATAAGATGGAGGCTGTTGGTACGCTGGCTGGAGGTATCGCCCATGATTTCAACAATCTCCTCCAGGCCGTCCAAGGCTATGCGGAATTGTTGCTCCTGAAGAAGACGGAAGGACAGGAAGGATACCGAGAACTCCAGGAGATCAGCCGTGCCGCCAAACGAGGGGGCGATCTTACCCGCCAGCTGCTCACGTTCAGCCGCAAGGTGGATTTGAAACTCCAGCCCCTCGACCTCAACCGGATTGTGGATGATCTACGGATGTTACTGGAGCGGACCATCCCCAAAATGATCAAGATCGAGCTGCGTCTCATGGGGAACCTTCACCATGTCAATGCCGATGCCTCACAGATTGAGCAGGTCCTGATGAATCTCGCGGTAAATGCGAGAGATGCGATGCCGGATGGTGGCACGCTCACGGTCGAAACGAGAAATATCATCCTGGATGAGAAGGTTCGCAGCACCCAGCCCGAGCTGACTCCCGGAGACTATGTTCTTCTCGCCGTTGCCGACACCGGCCAAGGGATGGATAAGACCACGCTGGAACATATCTTTGATCCATTTTTTACCACCAAGGAGGTCGGAAAAGGCACCGGCCTGGGCCTTGCCATGGTCTACGGCATAGTCAAGAATCACCATGGGCACATCACATGCGTTAGCAATCCAGGTGAGGGGACCAGATTTGAGATCTGTCTTCCGGCTATTGGGCAACTCGAAGAGACTCCTGGTATCGTCACACGGGCAAAGGAGCAGCGCGGTGGCAGTGAGACCATCCTTCTTGTGGATGATGATGACGCTGTACGTGGTCTGGGAGAAGAAATACTTCAAATATTTGGGTACACAGTGATCAGTGTAGAAGATGGTGAGAGTGCCCTGCAAGTCTACCGAGAGGGTAGAGACAGAATTCAGTTGGTGGTTCTCGACCTGATTATGCCCGGAATCGGGGGAACGCAATGTCTTCAAAAGTTCCTTGAGATGAATCCCCATGCCAAGGTCGTAATCGCCAGCGGTTATTCCGTTGCCGGCCAGTTCGAGAGAGTTTCGGAGATCGGGGCCAAAGCCTTCATCCATAAGCCCTACGATGTCCAAGAGATGCTCATGACGATTCGGAGAGTGCTGGACGAAGATCCATGAAAGGAGTTTGCGCCTGTAGTAATGGCGACTTTTTACTATGTACAGGTATCCGTTCACCAGGGGGCGTGTGATTAATTGATCATCGAGGGCCGAGGTGTTCCGTTGAACGCGGCTGTCATGAGCTCAGAGAGGAAGTGAAAGGGATTGGTTCCGTGAAGCTGGCAAGTGCGAGTGACAGTGAGAATCCTCTCGGTAAAGCGCTCCCCGCTCTCGGACTGATTGCCAAAGCAAAGCTTCCTCCATTGAACGGCAGGCCGGAGCGCCAGTTCTGCCGGGTTATTGGTGGGCTCAACACCCTCGTGGGTGAGGAAAGTAAACAGATGGGGCCAATTGCTGAGCGTTCGTTTGGCTCGAGTGCGTACTGCAGCATCAGGGCTTTTCTGGTATTTGAGGCAATAGCGTTTCATTCGAGCCCTGGTAAGCATCGTGGCCTCCTGGAGTTGCCGGCGAGTGATGTGGCCGTCGCGCAAAGCGTGCCAGCAGGCAAATAGATGCCCGACCTCCTTGAGCATGTTTTTGGCAAACACATACGAGTCAGGACTGCTTCGACTGTCCTTGAGCCCCTTTAATTTGCGGATCAGATGGGACCAACACAGCTGCCTTAGTCCGTTTTTGTGGTAGCAGCTATAGGCTGAATGGTCATCGGAGCTGATCACCCTTTTGAAGGTGTCGCCCAGAACAGATCTCAGAACTTTGGATCCGCGGCTTGCGGCAACGGTGAAGTAGACAACCAGATGAGAGACGAAGACCCAAAGATAACGGCGCTCTCCTTTGCACTTCCAGCCGGTCTCATCGATATTGAGGTTCGGCGAAGAGGCAAGACTCTCTCTTGCCTCTTGCGCCACGGGCTCGAGTTCGGGGCTAAGCCGGTCGATGCAATTGCACACGGTTCCAACGCACAGATCCAAACCGAACAGGGTGTTCATGATCTCCACGATCCCCCTTCGGCCAATCCTGTGTACTGAGCTGAGGTATCCGGTGGCTCCATGAACTCGCGGACCAAACTGACTTTGCGCTACATTGGAAGGGAGTTCGGCCCGGGTCTTGTGCCCACAAGGGCACTTGAGCTCGTGACAGCGGTGCTCAGTCATGATGGGCTTGATCTCCGGCAGTTCAAAACTCTGGTGTCTCAAAGGAGAGGAGATCTCCTCGCAGCTTTCAGGGTCCAGAGGAGCGGCGCACTTCTCACAAACCGGAGGATAGTGCTCGTGCACATGGTCCATCTCCTCGACGGAACGCAGCTCTCTCTTGTGACCCTTGTGTCCTTTCTGACCACCTCGAGAGCGAGACGATTTCTTCTTCTTGGATTTGGCAACTCCGGGGCCGTCGGATGATGGCGGTTTGGATGAGTTGGTCGAATTGGTTGATAGGGAAGCGATCTTTCTTTCCAAAATGCTGACCTGTTGCGAAAGGGATTCTATCCGGGCATGCAGCTCCAGGAGTGTCTTGACGACGGCCTCCCTGCCAGCTTCGTAAATGAGCTCGGCTTCCCGGATGTCCATGAGTCCTCACAAACATATGCATCTGAACGAAAGGGCTCGCTTCTCACAGTATTGGACCTTCCTATTAGCAGATAACTTCTCGAATGTCCCGTACTAAATTCAAGGGGTGACGGAGCAGGGCCGGTGAACGGATACATGTACGAGCCTCCTGCAAAAGTCCTTTTCACCCTTCGATACCTCAGGGCGAACGGATTTCTGCATTTGCAACATGCTGTATTTCCGTTCGTGGTGAGGTATCGAACCATGAACGGAAATAGTTTTGCAAGAGGCTCTACATACCTCAATATATGAGTTTTGAAGTGGGCGTCCACTTTTCCATCGAGGCGACGACATCATCCCGCGGAATACAGCCGGAAAAACAGACAAGAAAGCAGATGCATTGAGGCCGCCCGAACACGATTTGGCACAAGCCGGCGGAATTCAGTGGCTCGCGCTTTTGTGCACGGCCCGCATGAGTTTCAGTTTCGTCTTCACGGCCTATTCGGCAGCTCTGCCGCTCTTGAAGAACGATTGGCGTATGAGCGCAACCCAGGCCGGGATGGTTCAATCCGCCTGGCATCTCGGGTTCCTGGTCTCGCTGTTCACGGTTGGCTTCATGGGCGATCGATTCGGGGCAAAACGAACTTACCAGTGGAGTGCCATTGCGGCCAGCACTAGCGCTCTCACCTTCGCGGTCTTTGCCGGTGATTTTGTGTCCGGGGCGCTTCTATACGGCCTTGCCGGGCTCTGCTCGGGCGGCTCCTACACGCCTGGTCTCGCCCTTGTTGCCGAGCGCTTTTCGCCCGCTACCCGGGGGCGAGCCATGGGGTTTTATCTCGCTGCTGGCTCCCTTGGCTACACGCTGTCGGTGGTGCTTTCCAGCCAGCTCTTCCCAATCGGCGGCTGGCGGCTGGCGTTCCTGGTCAACTGCAGCATGCCCGTGGTCGGGCTGGCGGTCTCCTTATGGGCCCTGCGCGACACCGCCAACATTGTTCATGACGCCCCACACGATCAGGATCTGTGGCGTTCGATTCCTGCGGTACTGAAGAACAAACCCGCCCTCCTTTCGATGCTCGGCTATACCTGCCATAACTGGGAACTCCTCGGCATGTGGGCATGGCTGCCTGCCTATCTGGGCGCGGCGGCTCAAACCATGGGAGGGCACACCTGGGCATCGGGCAGGGCGGTTGAGGTGGGGGTACTCCTTTCCGGTCTCACCTACCTGACGAGTATGCTGGGAAGCTTGATCGGCGGCGACCTGTCAGACCGATGGGGGCGATCCTTGACCATGCTGCTGTTTTCCTGCATCAGCCTGGTCTTCTCCTTCAGCTTCGGGTGGATGATGGGCTGGCCGCTCTCGATCCTGTTTGCCGCAGCCGCCTGTTACAATCTCTCCTCGATTGCCGACTCCTCCATCAATTCGACAGCGCTCAGCGAGCTGGTCGAACCGCGTTACATCGGTGCGGCCTACGCGCTGCGTTCGGTGCTCGGGTTCGGGGCGGGGGCCGTCAGTCCCTGGGTCTTCGGATTGGTGCTGGATCTGGTGCGGGGAGTACCCCCGTCATCCGAGAAACTGGCCTGGGGGTTGGCATGGACCAGCCTCGGATTGGGGGCGCTTCCGGGTCCCCTCATGACCTTGTGGTTGCGGCGGCGTCCAGAGGCGGTGCGTATGGCCCGGGGTCTCCGTTAGGTGGCAGAGCAGTTGATCGCACAGGTGTCTCTGATGGTTTGGCTTATGTGCGAAACTTGACCGGTTGGACGCTGAAGGGGCACAGCTGGGTCCGTGGCTTGGGGAGCGAGTCTGTCCTCTCTGGAGAGATGTTGATCGAGGTTTCTGTCTTAACTCCGAAGATTCAGGTGGACGAATTAGAGGCAGGATTGTCCAGCCTGAGTGCTAGAATGGTTTCGGCAATTTCGGCAAATCCCTCGCCGCCTTCGTGATCAGCCACAAAGGCCGGCAGGTGCTGGATCCGGTCGACGAAGCCAAGAACATTGTTGACACCCACACTAAACGGGAAAAACTGAAACATCGGTTCATCGTTGGGAGAATCTCCACAAAACAGAAAAAGCCGCTTGCTCGCCTCCAGATCCATTCCCCAAAGCTCTTCCGCCATGATTCCAGTCATGCCGAGTTTGTCATACTCCCCGAACCAGCCATTTACATGAATCGAAGAAACTTTGCAGGTGGCGCCGTGCCTTGCGAAGATCGCACAGATGCGCTCAATGGCCGTCCAGTCGAGACGCTCCACATCCTCGCAGAAATCGATGGCGAGATCGGTCTCCCGATATGGCTGATCCGAGGCGATGGCTCGTGCCGGGAACCGAGCTGATGACCTCTTGTTCGATTTGCTGTAGTTGCGCGCGCTTTGCGCGGCGCACATGATCCGGGTCCAGAAAACGTTTCCTGAGCTTTCCCGTCCACTGGTCGAGCCAAAAATAGAAAGCCCCGTTTTCTCCGACAACTGCATCGACCGGCCACATGCGGGCGATGTGATCACACCAGCCGGCCGGTCGACCGGTGATGGGAACCACCTTCAGGCCTGATTCTTTGAGAGCCCACAGCCCCTGAAAAGCGGCTGCCGGGATTTTGCCATGCGTGGTGAAGGTGTCATCAATGTCGAAAAAGATGCCCTTGAAGTTCCTCGCGGTTTCCATGTCAATGTTACGAATGGAAGCTAGCATGAATGGCTCCAAGAAACTGATGGCACTCGCTAATAACTGACCATGGGCCGCATTCTTTGGGTTGGAGATGAGTCCGTTCTGCAACTACTCCGGTTCTGTCAGCAAGGCACCATGGGTATACCTTTGCTGCCACTGCTGGTCTCCGAGACCCTTGCTCCAGACAACCTCAGCCCAGCGGTCTGCTTGACCTGGAAACCATAAGGGAGAGGCAGAAAATTCGCAACAGTTCTATCGGTACGCGTTTTATGATAACAGACATGAGGTAGTGAAGGCCGGTATAGCCCTGTGGATTTGAAACGGTGTGCGATGGATATGGTCCTGCATGGCGGACGAATTCGGTGGGATGTAGATGCGAAAGGGTTGCTCGGGAAGAGGTTGCGATGAGTGAAACTGCGAGCAAACTGAAAACGCAGGTCTTGATTATCGGCGGTGGGATTACCGGTACGGGCCTGGCTCGCGATCTGGCGCTGCGCGGTTTGCAGTGCCTACTGGTGGAAAGGAAACACATCAATGCCGGAGCATCGGGGGCTAACCACGGGTTGCTCCACAGTGGGGCACGGTATGTATCCAATGAACCAGCCACAGCACGGGAATGCCGGTCGGAATCGCAGCTGTTGAAGCAGCTGGCACCGGCATGCTGCGAAGATACCGGGGGCCTGTTCGTTGCCGTTGCAGGTGATAATGAGGCTTTTATTGCCGACTTCCCGCGCCTTTGCCGGCAACATGGGATTGAAGTCCAGGCGGTTGATTGTCCTGAAGCCAGAGACCTTGAGCCGGAATTGTCTGAGAATCTGATCGCGGCTTACCGGGTCGAGGATGCAACCGTAGATCCGTTCCGGCTGTCGTTCGACAATATGGCCGATGCCGCGACCCACGGCGCCGGGCTGCTGACTCATAGCGAGGTCGTCGGAATGGTGCCGCGGGGTAACCGTATCCGCTCAGTGCGAATCCGTCAGCTTCGGACCGGAAGAGAGCTCGAGGTGGAGGCGGAACAGATCATCAATGCCAGCGGTCCCTGGGTTGGAAAGGTTGCCGAACTGGCCGGTCTGCAACTGCCGGTGGTATGGTCCAAGGGCAGCATCCTGGTCACTCAGCCGAGGATAACGCAACGGGTAGTTAACCGCCTGCGTCGAGCCTCAGACGGCGATATCATCGTGCCGGGAGGGACGGTTTCGTTGGTGGGCACTACCTCGGTTCGAGTGAACGATATCGAACACCTCCAGACCGGATTTGGCGACGTGGACTTCCTCGTGGAAGAGGCGGCGCAGGTAGTTCCCAGGATGCGCAACACCCGTTTCGTACGGGCTTTTGCCGGGGTCAGACCCCTTATTAGCAACCAGACGGTGACCAATGATCGCTTCATTAGCCGGGGCTCGCAAATTATCGATCACGAAGAGGACGGTTTCACAAATCTGATCTCTGTCCTGAGTGGCAAGCTCACGACCTATCGTCTGACCGCTGAAAAGGTTGCGGACCTGGTTTGCGCCCGCCTGGGCGTGGATGCTCGCTGTCTCACCAGAGATCTGCCGCTGCCTGGTGTCCCAGTGAATGACTGGGTCGTTCCCGGTCTGGCACCAAGGCGATGGATGCGGAAAAAGAACCCGAATGACGCTCTGCTTTGCGAGTGTGAAATGGTCCCCATGAGTGCCATTGCCCAGATCGTTGACCAGATCCAGGCCGACTCCGAAACCGTTAGCCTCGACACCATCCGGCTGCACAGCCGCATCGGAAAAGGTTCCTGCCAGGGGGCCTTTTGCGGAGTAAGAACCCTGGGGCTGCTCTATGAACTCGGCATCTTCAAGGGAGACGAAGGCATTCAGGATTTGAGGGCTTTTCTGGAATCTCGCTGGAAAGGCCTACGGCCGGTACTCTGGGGCCAGCAACTGGTTCAGGAACAACTTCAGGAAGCCATCCATTGTGGTTTGTTCAATCTGGAAACCTTTCAGTAGTCGAATTCGAGTGCAACCTGGTGCTTAGCCGCGGGAGCGGTACCGCAGAAAACCTTCGATCGCCCCATAGGCGGTTGCGATCGCCAGGCCGGCGCCGCTTTTGGTTCGGATCCAGTCCTGGTGCGCCAGCACCGAACCGGCCGCAAAGAGGTTCTCGAAGGCAACCTTGCCGTCCGTCCCCAGGGGCCGGAACTGATCATCGATGGCCAGCCCGGCTTCATTGACGGGGTGGCCTCGATGGTCCAGGAAGCGATCGCGGTGCCATAAACTTCTCGCGTTCGGCTGCACCACCGGTATGCCAAATATGGTCTCCATGACACCGTTTCGTTCTGCCACAAGCCCTCCCCCAAGAAAACGGCCGGTGGCCAGGATGATCCCTTCGGCTTCCAGGGTCTCCCGCCATGCATCGGTGCCGGTGGTGATTCCGGTGCAGCGGCGGCCATCGGCCTGGAAACCGATAACCCGCCTGCCCTGAAAGATTTGGGCACCCCGTCTCAGCAGGGCATCTTCGAGACCTTCCCGGAGACGAAAACCGGGAACCGACGGGGGTAACGTGGGGATTTCAAAGATTCCCACACCAAGCCGAGCTTCCAGATCGGCAATGATCTCAGTGGTGGAGCGAAACCCAAGCACCGCCGGCATCCCAACCATCTGAGCGCCGGCCAGGTGTGGGCGCATGATATCGGCGAGTTCTGCGCGGATTTCAGGAGATTGTAGAGCCTCGGCGAGAAGAGGATTTTGGCGGTCAATGCCCAGGAAGGCCATGGGGAAAGAAAGTCTCCTTGCCCTCAGATTCGGCCATCGGGACCGCAGCACTTCGGCCATCAGCCCGGCATTGAAATCCTTCATGCCGGCAAAATCAACGAGCAATGTTGGGAGCTGCTGCTGCAAAGCGGTTACCCCACTGCCACATCGATTGGGGAACCCGGTAGGTGGTTTTGAGCGTTCCCAACGCTGTCGCTAGAGTTACATTACGGTCCGGCAATCCGCCGTAGCTAAGGCCGGCTGAATCCAGGAAGGCAAGGAATCCTTGCATCGCTTCCCGAATCCTAGCAATCCCCAGCTTTGCATAGGGATGCTGCGGGGATCTGTCGATCAGAGCGGCAATGCCGTCCCATGGCTGATCCCAGAGCTTTTGTTCGTGAGCCGGGTAAATGCCGAGAAGGTCCAGCATCCCGCTGGCAAAGGCCAGTTCTCCAATATTTGCCGAAATCTGAGCAATTTTGAGACCTCGCGTCACCGCAAAACAGGCGGCGGCGCTCCCGGCAAGGCCTGACCCGATAACAATAAGATCGAGCTTCTGGCCGGTTCGATTGGTCACGGCAGCCTCGTGATGTGATGTTGTCTGAGAACGCAATTGCACTTTGAGGAGAATGCGTTGAGAATTATCCGAAGACGCCCCCCATCTTGGCTCCGGTAATCTTGTTGATGGCAAACAGACAGGTTGCGCCGAGGACAATCAGGATAAGCCCGAGGGCGGCCGCTTCGTTCACCGAACCACCCATGTAAAAGTTGAAAATACCCACGGGCATCATTTCATGTCCCGGAACTACAAGGAGAAGGGTGGCCGATGCTTCTTGCAGAGCGAGAATGAAAGAATACAGGGAGCCCACCAAAACTCCTTTCCATATCAGGGGCAGGGTCACGTCTTTGAAGGTCGTGATCTTCTTGGCTCCGACACTTTCAGCCGCCTCTTCAAACGATTTATGAACGATCTGCAGAGAAGCGAACGTTCCTCGCACCGTGTAAGGCAACCTCCTCACTCCAAGCACAATGGGGATGACGATCCACATGCCGATCAAGGCCGTGGCTGTGAACGGTAGGGGGTCTCTGAAGGCCCGCAGGTAGGCAATGCCGATGCCGGTTCCGGGAAGAGCGAGGATCAGGGTGGTGAGGGAGTCAAGCAGATCCCGCCCCGGCAGTCTTGTCCTGGCCATCACCCAAGCGATCGGCACCCCGATGAGAATGCAAATCAAGACCGTAATCCCTGAATAAAGCAGGCTGTTGAGTATGAACTTGGGCGTTTCAATCGCAACCCGCTCGAAATACTGAAGCGTGTACTTGACCGGGAGGGGAGTGAGAGCCCAGCCTTTGCCAAAAGAATCCAGGATGATGCCAAAGTAGGGAATGAAGGCAAACACGAGAACCACGCTCAAAAAGACCACCACCCCGATTCTTCTTGCCAGGGAAAGACTTCTTCTCTCGATGACCGTATAGGAAAGCGAGCTGTAGTCCTTGGTGGCGACATAGCGCTTGGCGATAATCAGGAAGAGGATGGCCAGCAAGATCATGATGGCGGAGATGACGATCCCCATCTTGAACAGTCTTCGATCCACAAACTGCACAATGTTCAGGTACGCCTGGGACGCAAGCAGGTCGTCGATACCCACCACAAGGGGTGTGGCGAAGTCTGCGAAGGTCCAGATGAATACCAGTAGAGCCCCCGACACATACCCCGGAGTTGTGAGCGGAAAGGTGATGTCCCAGAATTTCCTGAAACCCCTGGAGCCCACACTCTCTGCTGCTTCATCCAGGGAGGGCGAAATCTTTCCCATTGCATCAACAATGCTCAAGGTCATCAGGGGGAACAGATGAAGCGTTTCCACCAGCAGGACACCGTGAATTCCGTACATGAAGTTGATGGGTTTGGAAAATCCGAAATAGTCCATCAGAATCACGTTCACTGTCCCCGCCCTTCCCAGGATGAAAACGAAGCCCATGACCCCAACCAGCGGAGGCATGATCATGGGGACGATGGACAGGTAGGAAAAGAAATTCCTCGCCGGGAACTCGTACCGCAGGAGCAGAAAGGCGAAGGGGATTCCGACGAGGGACGTGGTGATTACAGTAGCGCCTCCCAGGAGGAGGGAATTCATGAGTGCCTTGAGATAAAATGTGTCGGTAAAGAAATCGTAGAAGTTCATCAAGGTGAAGGCCTCTTCATGGGTTGTGAAGGCATCATAGAAGAGGCGAATGAGGGGATAAATGAGGAAAATCGCCAGGAACACCCAGATTCCGGTGTAGCCGGCCAACCCCCCCAGGTTCCGCCGAAGCCGGAAGCGGGGTTGGCCGGTTGCTGTGGCCACGTCACTTTGCAACTCCATATCGCCCCTTCACCCTTATCTCATTACGCTGGAATGGCCAGGGTCGTCTTCACCGAGAAGGTGACGTGCACCTTATCTCCTAGGCCGTAGGGTTTGTGGTTCCGAGGGTTCTGGATATCAACGCGAAAAATGTTGCCGTTGCCAAGTTCCACGTCATAGCGAATCGCATTGCCGATGAAGGATGCAAAGCTAATTGTCCCGCCAATCACATTGACATCATCCTGGGCCGCTTCGAGTTCGGCAATGGCAGCGGTTTCAGGGCGCACACAGATCATGCATGGTTTCCCTGGTTCGAGGCGCGTGCCAGTTTCGCTTAGAAAGAGTCCGACCTCCGTTTTCACCGTCACCCTTCCCTCGGTACTTTCTTCAACTTGGCCCGGGATGAGGTTGTTAATCCCAATGAAATCCGCCACGAAAGCGTTCGCCGGTCTTTCATACAGGTCCCATGGCGTGCCGACCTGCTGCAATCTCCCATGATCGATCACGGCAATACGATCCGAAAGGGTGAGCGCTTCTTCCTGATCATGGGTGACATAGACGGTGGTTATGGCGAGTTCTTTTTGAAGCTTTCGGATCTCGGCACGCACTTGAAGGCGAATCTTGGCGTCAAGATTGCTCAAAGGCTCGTCCAGCAACAAAACGTCTGGGTTCAGGACCAGTGCTCGGGCGAGAGCCACCCGCTGTTGCTGCCCGCCCGACAATTGGCCGGGATAACGTTTTTCGAGTCCCTGGAGATTGACCAGACTCAAGGCATGAGAGACTTTGTTTCGAATCTCATCCCTGGGGAGCTTTTTGAGTTTCAGTCCGTAAGCGATGTTGTCAAAAATGGTCATGTGGGGCCACAAGGCATAGTTTTGAAAAACCATGCCGATGTTCCGCTCATAAGGCGGGACCCCGGTCACGCTCCTTCCCCCAAAACGAACTCCCCCGTGATCGGGTTGATGGAAGCCACCGATCAAGCGCAGGATCGTGGTTTTTCCACAACCGGAAGGGCCCAGGAGAGTGAAGAGTTCGCCGTCATGGATATCGAGGGAAACATGGCTTACCGCCTCGAGGTGACCAAACCTCTTTACGATATCGTGCAGTTCAATGTTCATATCGAAATGACCGGATTTTTCATCCGGATATTATTTATCCTTCACGATATCCTTGTGCTTCTCGGTGATCTCTTTGCGAAAATAAGAGTTTACCTCTTCAATCCGCTTCTTCTCGCCGGCGAGACTGACGTCATAGACATTGCCGACCGGAATATCAAAAAAGGACCTCATCCCGCCCGTAAATGCAACCGCCTTCTCCTGGTTGGACCCTGGGGGGCCCTGGACTTTGTATTTGGCCGTAATAGGATAAACGCCCAGTTCCGAAATGAGTTTCTGTCCCTCCTCAGAGATTAGGAACTCAATAAAGGCGTGAGCTGCTTTGGGGTGAGGCGCCCCTTTCAAGACCGCCATCGGTTCGGGAGTGACGTAGGCATTGGTGGGATATACATACATGACCTCGTAGCCACCTAACACCTCGGCAAAAGCCATGTAGCTGGGCACACCGAAACCAACGGCAAATTCCCCTTTGGCCACCACACTCGGGACGTCACGCGAACGGGCGGTAAAAATCCCCGTGTTGGCCGCCAGCTTTGTCAACCATTGCCATCCCTTTTCCCACCCATGGGTCTGGAGGATGACCTCACAAGTTGCGTGACTCGAACTGGAGCGATCCGGCGTGCACTGAGCAATTTGGCCCTTCAATTTGGGGTTGAGCAGGTCATCCCAATCCTTGATTTCAACGCCCAAGCGTTTCAGCAGCTTGGGTTGATAGATGATTCCGTAGGGCTCCAGCATTGTCCCTACCCAGAACTTCTTCGGATCCTTAAGGGGCAAAGGGACGGGTTTCCCGATGTTGTCCGGAATCTCATCCCACATTTTCTGGGGGAGCTGTACCTTTTCCAATAGCCCTTGTGCAGCCAGGTCATCAAAGAGCGTTCCTTCCCCTCCCCAGAAGATATCTGCCTGAGGGTTCCCTTTCCATTCGAGGATCTGGCCGTAGGCAACCGGCGTGCCCTTGGGAATGGCACTGGTCTTTACCTCGATGTTCCATTTCTTCTTGGCATATTGGTCAAAGGCCTTCAGAACCGGGTCATGGACATCCTTGGAGACCGGGGTAATCAAGTAGAGTTCATTCTCAATCGGTTGAGCCTGGGAATTGCCCCAGCAACAAAAGATCAGAGCTGAAACCAGTAAGGTCAACATCAAGGTCTTTTTCATCTCTCATCCCCCTCTTGATCGATGTGAACGTTCATAACAACTATGGTTCTGCTGTTGGCATTCGTTGGCGCATTATCATTCGGGACACGCACTACCTTATGATCAGCCAAAGCGGTCAGCAAACCCCCTCCTTGAATCCCTTTCCGAACCTTCGCCAAGGCTGCGCTGACTGTAGTGGAGTGACGATAACGAGTCAAGGCAATAGGGCGCCTGGCAGGGCCATCTCAGAGCCAAGTGCGGAAATGGTGTAAGATCCAAATAGACGGAGCGGAAGAGATCGTTCTGCGAATTGGGTGGCTTGCGGGTGACAACCCCTGGAATTGGTCCTCCGAACCCTTCGCTGACGATCTTCAGGTTCCCGATGCTGCGAGGGTGTCACCGGTGGGTTCCGAATTCAGGCTGCTCCGCCGGGCGTCCCCGCCCCCGGGCTCGCGCCATTCGACTTGACGCGCCAATCCGCTGCTGGTAGAGTCCCCACTGCGTTGTCGTGTGGTTGGTTCCGCTGGCGCGTCCGCCTCGCTGTCGCCCTGATTGAGGTACCCCGTGTCCGCGCCTCGTTCCCAACTTCGCCCACCTCAAGGCCATGCGCGCGAAGTGCGCCGCGCACCCGATCGGGGAGATCGGCGAGAGACGGCGCGCCATGATGCCGTAAAGCAAACAGCACGCGCCGGATCACCGAAGCCGGAATTGCGCGTGTCTGCGGCGGGCACGCTCTTCTTCCAGCTGGACCAAGGTAATTTCGTGCATGGCCTCTTGCGCCACCACCCATTGCCATTCTGAGCCGAAAATACAGGAGCAGCGACCCTTCTTCACCCGGGTGGAATCGGTCCGAGGGTTGGCTGCGCTCGCGGTGGCGGGTTATCATTTGTCTGGTTATGCGGTACATGGTGTCCCGCTGTTGCCGCATACGGTATGGGAGGGCGTTGGCGCGTTCCAGAATGCGCTTGGCCGGTTCGGATACTGGTTGTTGCCCGGCCATGCCGCACTCATGATCTTCTTCGTAATCAGCGGCTTTGTGTTGCGCATCTCACTTCGATATGGACCACAAAACTTCTCTCGCGCTGTGCTGCGTTTTCTAGTGGCTCGTACCTTCCGGATCTATCCAATCGTGGCTTTCGGCGCATTCGTGTACGCTCTGGCCGGAGGATGGCAAGTGATGGCACGGCTGAACGAGCCCGCTCAGCGGCTAAGCACACCCACGTTCATTGCCAATATCCTTTTGCTCGATGTTTCCTTGAATTCGCCGCTCTGGGCCCTGCAGGTGGAAATCCTGATGATTCCCGCGATTTTGGCGCTCTATTTTCTCGAGCGCCTGTGGGGTGCGCGGTCTCTCGCTGTGATCGCCCTGGTCACGACATTTCTTTCATTTGCCGGGTCCTGGGTCTTGTGGCCGCCGCTGTCGATCAATTTCTTCGTATTCGTGTTGGGCATGCTGGTTCCCACGTTCGGCCGTGAACTGGCGAGCGGTCTGTCGCAGCGAGCTGTCAATGGTTTGGCATTGTTGACGTTGCTAATCCTCTTTTCGACTGGACAGATCGTCGGTTTCTACTCGCGATTTGGCACAGTGATCGAGGCCTATGCCGCGTTTGTGTTTGTGAGCATAATCGCCTATCGCCTGGACTTGCGGGGCGCCGCGGTGCTCGATACCAAGCCATTACGTCGCTTGGGCCTGTCGTCCGGCAGCTACTATGTACTCCACTCCGCCATCTTTGCCTGGGCCGTCACGATCGCCGCACTCGTCGTCCCGCTAGCGATGAGCTTAAAGGCACCGGTCCTCGCCGGATTTCTGATCATGACGGTCTGTCTCGCTGCCGCCGTTCCGCTGGCGCTTCTCAGTTACCATATCATCGAGGCCCCCGGCATCGCATGCGGTCGCCGGATCATAGCCATGCTTCGTTCGCCCACCGCTGTCTGACGTACGTTGGTCGATCCTCGCCCGCCTCCGGAGGACTATACCCTCAACTCGAACCAGGGATGCCGTGGGTCGCCACCACGCGGGAATAGACGGAAAACGGTGTCTCTGAAAGCTACATTGACGGTTCTGTGGGGCTCGTCAATGGCTTGATTGCGGTATTCAGCAAGATTCTTTTCAAAACCTTAAGTTTTTCCAGGTCTAACGGTTTCAAGCAGTGTGACGGTCGGATGCGTCACCGTCTCGGTCGGGCATCATCATTAACAATGCATCATCGACGAGGGGTTACAGGATGGAAGGGAAACGCGTGAGTGATAGCACAGTCATCATGGCACAGTTGATGAACCCACAGGACGCCAATCCAGCTGGGAATGTACATGGTGGTGTCATCATGAGGCTCATCGATACCGCAGCGGGTGCGGTTGCCGTGCGGCACGCACGGTCAAATGTCGTTACCGCCTCTATTGACCGGCTTGATTTCATTCGCCCAGCTTTTATCGGGGATCTCGTCACGTCTTAGAGCCAGTCTGAATTATGTGGGAAGGACCTCTGTGGAGGTAGGCGTCCGAGTAGAGGCTGAAAACCTCATTACCGGCGATGTCAGACACACCGCCTCAGCTTACCTGACCTTTGTTGCTTTGGATCGAAACGGTCGCCCCTTGGAAGTACCGCAACTCATCCTGGAGACAGAGGATGACATTCGACGGAACGGCGAAGCCAGAGCTAGACGAGAAATGCGGATCAATGAGAGAAGAAAGGAAGGGGCGCGTGGGGGAAAGCCTGCGTAAACGGTGATTTCCTCCATAATCCACCAATCCGAAAGGCCCAAGCTGTTGAAGGCGTATCATGAAGCAGATCCCACCTCAGGGCAAGATATGAGTGATGCCTGACACCCCCCGCTATTGGAGCCCACCCTTTTCGCGCAGGATCTGATAGGTTCGTGCCATATGCAAACCGCTCTCGGTGGGTTTTGATTTTGTAATATGTTACATGGGATAGACCAGTAGCATCCGTATCTGGAGAATACGGAAGCACAGTGGATTGACACCTTTCGTCCATTGGTCAACCCTCGTGCAAAGGGGAAGTATTGTGTATCGACGAACAACCTTAGCTTCCTGGCCCATTCACTGGAAACTGGGGGTCCTGCTGCTGGCTATCTTCCTCCCGGCGTCGGGAATCATTGTGGCGTCAGGTTGGTCCCAGCGAAGCCGTGGCATCCGGAAAGCCAACAACCACGCCCTGTTGCTGGTTCAAAGCCTGGCAGCCCAGCAAGAGCAAATTGCCATCGCCACCAAGATGATGCTCGGCACCCTGGCCCAACTGCCTGAGGTACGAAGGTTGGACTCGGAGGCCTGTAACAAACTCTTTCGTGAATTACACGACCGGTATCCATTCTACTCAATCATCGTGGCGGCAACCCCGGATGGTAACGTATTTGCTGCTTCCATGCCATTCGAACCCGGCAGTATCAATCTGTCAGATCGGAAGCATATCAAGGATGCCGTAGAGACACTCGATTTTTCTGCTGGTGAATACATCGTAGGGCGGATCAGCAAGGTCTCGTCGCTCAACTACACCCTCCCTGTCCTCGATGCCGATAAGCAAATCCTTGCGATCGTTATTGCCGGGTTCAACCTGAACGAATACGCCCGTTTCATAGGGAGGGTCAATCTGTCTGAAGGATACGCCTTGACCATTACCGACCACCAGGGGGTGCGTTTGTTTCGGTTGCCTGAAAACGCCGCGGCTGCGCCTGGCATAACCATCCCCAGCAAGGGATTCGAACGCATATCAGGTGACGTCGACCATGGTTTTTTTGAGGCAACCTGGCAGGATGGCATAGATCGGATCTATGCATACAAGCAATTGCGTCTCAGGGAGAATTTGTCCCCTTATCTGTATATGATCGTTGGCACTGCCAAGGACCAGATCCTCCACACGGCCAACCTGGAGATGCTGACGGGTCTATTGACCCTGGCACTTGGAGTTTCTGTAGCCCTGTGTCTGGCATGGGTTTTCGGCAGCCTCGCTTTCATAAGACCGATCAACCAACTGGTGAGCACTGTGCAACGGTTTGGCGGTGGTGAATTGGACACGAGGACGGGTCTACCCCATACACCCGATGAACTAGGTCGATTGGCCAAGTCCTTCGATGACATGGCTTCAATGGTGGAAATGCGAGATATCGAGCGTAACCATGGGGAAGAAGCACTGAACAAGGCTTATGCCGAACTCGATGCGCGCATCCAAGAGCGTACAGGTGAGCTATCTGCCGCAAATGCCGCTCTGATGGTTGAAATTGCCGAACGCAAACACATGGAGGAAGCACTGCATGAGAGTGCGGAGCTCCTCAAAGCCACCCTGGAGTCGACAGCGGATGGCATCCTTGCCGTCAACGAGAGGGGCGAGGTTCTCAATGCCAATGCCAGGTTCTGTGAAATGTGGCGGATACCTGATGAACTCATGGCTGCAAAGGATGATAGAAGGCTCCTTGGGCACGTTTTGGATCAACTGGAAGAGCCGAGAATATTTCTTGAGAAAGTCCAAGCGCTTTATTCTTCCTCTGGGGAGGATTTCGACACCCTTCTTTTCAAAGATGGTCGCGTATTCGAGCGATTTTCATGTCCACTGATTCAGAATGGAAGAGTAGCTGGCCGTGTTTGGAGCTTTCGAGACGTGACCAAGCAAAAGCGCGCGGAGGAAGCACTGCGGGAGAGTGAGCAGAAATATCGACTGCTGGCCGAAAATGTCTCAGATGTAATTTGGACCATGGATCTAAACTTGAAATTTACCTACATAAGCCCTTCCGTGGAGATGTTATACGGTTGGACAAGTACTGAGTATCAAGCTTTCAACCCCTCCGATTACCTCACTCCGGCGTCCTTGGAATTGATTCTCAAGGTGCTTGCGGATGAGCTTGCCTTGCAGAGATCCCCGGAAGCTGATCCCAACCGAGTGAGGACGCTTGAGCTTGAACAGTATCGGAAAGACGGGACGACCTTCTGGAGCGAGGTATCGGCACGCTTTTTGTTTGACGGTACGGGAGTCTCCAGCGGCATCATTGGCACTACACGCGACATCAGCGAGCGAAAGAGGACAGAAGAGGCCTTGAAAGTGAGTGAAGAGAAATTTTCAAAAGCATTTCGCTCAAGTCCCATGACATTATCCCTATGAAGCGCTTTCTTGAAGCCTCTCTTGTGCAGAGGGGGCATGGAAGCCGGCAGGAACTGGGAACTTACTCCCGCCAAGCAGTGCTGGTCCGTTCGCCCACAAAAACCTGCCTCCTGTCGGCGGTCCAAGGAAATAACGAAAGTGGCATGGACATTGACGATGGTACTATGGAGAATAGGGCCCGTGGACCTGGATTGTATTTTGGCTTGACAAACTGCTCTCTTTAGATAATGATTTGCCATAACATCAATGATAAACACCACGGAGTCATGGGGATGGGTGGAATTCCAAACCGCACGCAACATATAGTCAATAAACTCAAGGAAAAAGGGCATCGGATCACACCCCAGCGTCTCGCCATCCTTCGGATATTGGCAGAGAGTAACGGACATCCCAGTGTCGAGGACATTTTTCAGAAGGTCAAGGTCAACTTCCCGACCACCAGTTTGGCCACCATCTACAAGACCATCTCGGTCATGAAGGACTTGGGAGAGGTGTTGGAACTGGAATTCAGCAGCGATCACAACCGGTACGATGGACACAAACCGTACCCTCATCCCCATCTCATTTGCGTGAAATGCAAGAGAATCGTTGACCCGGAATTGAACAGCCTTGAAGATATGACTCAGGAACTGGTTTCCGACACAGGCTACAAAATTCTCGGTCATCGCCTGGATTTCTATGGAATTTGCGCGGAATGTCAGAGGAAGGTATAAGCATCTCTATTGAGCCTCTGGCAAGAGGCCTTTTCACCCTTTGATACCGTTGTCAGGGTGAACGGACTTCTGCATCGGTAACGTGCCGTATTGCCTTTCGTGGTGAGGGATCGAACCAGGGACGGAAATAGTGATGCAGGAGCTCTCGTTTTATTCTGTGGAAATTAATTCTCTACAAACAGAGATACGTTTATAGCTGTCATTATCCATTGGCCTTCAGCACCTCAGGCGAGGCGCCGAGTGTGGCTTATCGCAACCCGTAAAGGCTGGGGATGCATACCCGAAAAGAGAGACTCAACGACAGTATTTCAAAATGATTCTTTCCAAGTTGTAACCGTTGTGCGGCGGTTGGCCTGTTGTGATGCGCCGCCGCCGTCGCACGACTTGCCGAAATCGAAATGGCCATCGATTGGAAACGCATCAACCGAACATTTCTGTGGCCTTGTCGGCATGACCACCATGAACAAAAAGGAGGAGATCGATGAAACAGAAGAAAACACCCACTACCCAGAAGAAAAAACTAACCACCAGGAACGGCGCCCCCGTCGTCGACAACCAGAACACCATGACCGCCGGACCGCGCGGCCCGGTACTGCTGCAGGATGTCTGGTATCTGGAGAAACTCGCCCACTTCGACCGGGAGGTGATCCCCGAGCGCCGCATGCACGCCAAGGGGTCGGGCGCCTACGGCACCTTTACCGTCACCCACGACATCACCCGCTACACCAGGGCGAAAATCTTCTCCGAAATCGGTAAGAAGACCGAGCTCTTCCTCCGCTTTTCCACGGTGGCCGGCGAGCGCGGCGCCGCCGATGCCGAGCGGGACATCCGGGGCTTCGCGATCAAGTTCTACACCGAGGAGGGGAACTGGGACCTGGTGGGCAACAACACGCCGGTGTTCTTCCTGCGCGACCCGCTCAAGTTCCCGGACCTGAACCACGCCGTCAAACGGGACCCCCGCACCAACCTGCGCAGCGCCCTCAACAACTGGGACTTCTGGACCTCGCTCCCCGAGGCCCTGCACCAGGTCACCATCGTCATGAGCGACCGGGGCATCCCCGCTTCCTACCGCCACATGCACGGTTTCGGCAGCCACACCTTCAGCTTCATCAACGCCAAGAACGAACGCTACTGGGTCAAGTTTCATTTCCGCACCCAGCAGGGGATCAAGAACCTGACCGATGAAGAAGCCGAGAAGGTCATCGGCAAATGCCGCGAAAGCCACCAGCGTGACCTGTACGGGAGCATCGAGAAGGGCGATTTCCCCCGCTGGACCATGTTCGTCCAGATCATGCCGGAAAAGGATGCGGCAAAATACCGCTTCCATCCCTTCGATCTCACCAAGGTCTGGCTGAAAAAGGATTATCCGCTGATCGAGGTGGGGGTTCTGGAACTGAACCGCAACCCGGAAAACTATTTCGCCGAGGTGGAACAGGCGGCCTTCAATCCGGCCAACGTGGTGCCCGGCATCGGGTTCTCCCCGGACAAGATGCTCCAGGGGCGGCTGTTTTCCTACGGCGACGCCCAGCGCTACCGGCTCGGCGTCAACCACCACCAGATCCCGGTCAACGCGCCCCGCTGCCCGTACCACAGCTTCCACCGCGACGGCTCCATGCGGGTTGACGGCAATTACGGCAGCACCCTCGGCTATGAGCCCAACAGCTACGGTGAATGGCAGGAGCAACCGGAATTCGCCGAGCCGCCCCTGGCCCTGGAAGGGGCCGCGGACCACTGGAACTTCCGCGCTGACGATGACGACTACTACACCCAGCCGGGCTTGCTGTTCCGCCTAATGGGCCCCGAAAAACAGGCGCTGCTTTTTGCCAACACCGCCCGTGCCATCAAGGACGCGCCGCGGGAGATTCAAATCCGCCACATCGGCAATTGCCTGAAGGCCGACCCTGCTTACGGCAAGGGCGTGGCGGACGCCCTGGGTATCCCGCTTTCCGAAATACCCACATAGACATCACGCTGATCTCGCACCTACGACCAGGAACAAGGGTTGCCCGCGCAAGGAGCGGGCAACCCTCCGGTCACGCTCTTGGACACAACCTCAGCGAGTTCCAGGTTGGCTGAACCGATGACTAACAACCGGTGCTGAACCCCGGTCACATCCACCGGCCTCCGGATGGCCGGTTGATTCTCCAAATCCATGCCCCCTGCCGATGTTCAGACGAATTGGTGATTTCATAGACCACTTCCGCGCCAGCCGCCACCATGCTTGCGGCCATAGCCGGCTCCCGCACACCGTCTCTTGCTGATGACGGACTTCCCCCCTGCAGCACCATTTGACAAGATATATAGCTCCATCTATTATTGAAATGCCATAATGGATCTTCAATATGGAGCATGCTGATGAAGAATCCTTTCTATCTTCAGGAAATCCCAGTGGGTTCCCCTTTCTGCGACCGGACCCTTGAGCTTCGGGAGCTCAATTCTTTCGCGGAGGCCAAGGCAAATGTTGTTCTCTATTCGCCCAGGCGATTCGGAAAGACCTCGCTTGTCAAGAGGGTGCAAAAGAGCCTTGCTGACGCCGGCGCCATCACCATTTTTTCAGACTTCTTTGGGGTGGCCTCTGTTGAAGACGTGGCCGCCAGACTCGCCAAGGCAGTTTTTGCTGTGACCTACAAGCGAGAATCGGTCTGGAAACGAGCCCTGCAGGCGATTCGGGCCTATCGACCGATCCTCAAGCCCGATCCTGAAGGCGGGATTTCTCTCAGTGTCGAGCCCTCTTCGCCGGGAGCAAGCGGGATCGAGCTCCTTGAGGAGACCATCGCCTCGCTTGGAGAGTTCGTCCGGGCAACAGAGGGACTCGTCCATGTGGCCCTCGATGAATTCCAGGAGATCGTCACCCTCAAGGAGGCTCTGCAAATCGAGGCCGTGCTGAGAACCGAGATCCAGCGGCAGGAGGCCTCCTATTTCTTTGTCGGGAGCCGAAGACGCGTTCTGCTTGGTATCTTCAACGAACGGCAACGGCCCTTCTTTCAGAGTGCCATCAACTATCCGCTGAAGGCTCTGCCACAGCGCGAACTCGAGGAGTTTCTCAGTACCCAATTTCAGGAGGGAGGAAAGCCCTGCAACGACAATCTTGCCCGCACCATCGCCGGGAGGGCATCATACCATCCCTACTACACACAGAAACTTGCCTTTCTGGTCTTCGAAAGCGGCGATGCCGTAACGGTGGAAACGGTTACCGCGGGTTATCAAAGGCTCATCGCTGCCGAGCGGCCGGTATTCGAGGCGTTCCTGCAGGGGCTCTCGCCACACCAGAGGCTTCTGGTGAGGGCTCTTGCGCTTGAGCCGACCGGAAAACCTCTAGCCAACGCCTATATCAGGAAACACCGGCTCGGCTCCGTCGGAGGCGTGCAGCACTCCCTGAAGTCCCTCTCCGATATGGATCTTATCGAGAAGGGCGACCAATGGGAGGTTGTAGACCCCCTGTTCGCCCAATGGCTGAGGGGACAAGTTGAGGAGAGCATTTGAGGAGTTCATCAGGCAATTTTGAAAACCTGGCTTTGGCGTGATAAGGACTTATCCGGCCAATTATGGCGGTGTAACGATGCTTTGAGATATCCGTTCGCTGATCAAAGTATGAAGATCATAGGCGTTGGCCCTAATGCCTGGGGAGATGTTCAACATAATGGCAAGCTATCATGAACCTCGGAAGTGGGGCATCCCCGCGTGAGGGAAAAGGGGGCCTTTACATATTGCAGCCTGCTTCCTCCCACTCTGTTCACGTGTGATAAAATACGAACTCTAATGGCCCGAGGAGATTCCGGAAAGATAAAATGTTCTTTTCAATCCGAACTCTTCATATGCGGGTCAATTTGGGCACGACCTTTGCTGAGGTTCGAAGGTGGAGAAATCCCGACATATGACCAACGTCGCTCGAACATATCGTTTCCCCATCGTCGTTTCCGGCCTGATGCTCATAGCCCTGTGCTCCTGGGCATGGCAGGATTGGCAGAACTTCGCCGACCACGTTGAGGAGATGGAACGGCATCGGGCGGTTGGCGTATCCAAGATGCTGGCAGGCGCGATTCATTCCTTGAAGGAAAACGGCCGGTTGAAACGTGAGGAGATGGAAAGAATACTTGAGCACATCATCCTCGATTCCCCTTATGATTTTCTCGTCCTTGAGCAGGAAGGCAGGCGTATTCTCCAGGTAGGGAATATCCCCGCAGCTCTGATATTGCCATCGGAAGAAACAGAGAGCTTTTCCAAAGGCTTCTACCTCTTCAGCCGCAAGGTTCAGTTGCATGAGGGTAATGGAGGGTCGGACGCTTTGGCCACGCCTGCCATGGTTAACAACGCTTCCGGTTTGGGCACCATCAGCGGTCAACAACTAATGGTTCTTGGCGGCGATGTCCGAGACCATGGGTATCCAAAGGCGCTTACGCACATGTTTATTCCCCTCGCTGCGGCCATCCTTCTTCTTACCGCCAGTGTTGCCGCCTGGGTTATGGTAATTCGCAGCCGCCTCCTAGCGGAAGAACTCAGGACCGAGCGTGCGCGCTCGGCTCACCTGGAAGATCTTGGGCTCGCAGCTGCCGGCCTGGCCCACGAAACAAAAAACCCACTGGGAATCGTTTCCGGAATTGCCCAGCAAATAGCCCGCAATCCTGAGGTGCCTGAGCAGAGCAGAGTCATGATCGAGACCATTATCGATGAGATCGACAAGTCCGCATCACGCCTCGGGCACTTCATGACATTTGCAAGACAGCGAGAGGTCAATGCAGTGCCATTGGACATCCGAGAACTGGTTACCAAAATTGCTGAGATATTGCAACCCGAGTTCGACTTGGCGGGTGTTGACCTGGAGGTGAACTGCCCCCCACTGATCATTGTGGGTGATGAGGATATGCTGCGACAGGTCCTCGTCAATTTGCTCCTGAACAGTCTTCAGGCGTCTCCACAGGGCGCTAGGGTTACGGTCCGAGTGGAGAGGTCTGGAGCACGGGCAAGCCTGGTGGTGGAAGACCAAGGGTGTGGCATCCCGCCGGATTTGCTGCCAAGCATTTTCAAGCCCTATGTGGCTGGCAACCCGGATGGGCATGGCTTAGGTCTGGCCATCGTGAAGCGATTTGTCGAAGATCACGGTTGGACCATCAAGGCTGACTCACAACTCAATCGGGGCACGGTAATCACCGTCTCCGGGTTAGTGCTGTCCCAGGGGGAGAAAGAGTAAGTGAGCACCCGTATCCTCATCGTTGATGACGAAATGCGGTATCGCGAGTTGTATACGCACATTCTTGATTCTGGAGGGTTCAAGACTCAGGCGGCGGCGTCTGCGGAAGAGGCCTTGGCCATAATCCAGCAGGATGTGCCCGCCATGGTTGTCACCGACGTTCGCATGCCTGGTGCCAGTGGTATAGAGTTGCTTCGAATGGCGCGCAAAGAGCACCCTGCTCTCCCCTTCCTTCTGGTGACGGCTTACGCCGACGTACGCGATGCGGTGAGCGCAATGAGGCTCGGAGCCGTTGACTACCTTTCGAAGCCGGTTGATCTGGATGAGTTGCTGGCAGCCGTGCGCGATGCGGTGGGCATTCACACCGATCTTCCTGAGCTCATGATTCCTCCTGAGGCGATGAGAGGGATCGTGGCTGAGAGCCAGGCCATGCGCAGCGTGCTGCGGGACGCCTATCGTGTCGCCCAAAGCGATGCCAATATCCTTCTGACAGGTGAAAGCGGAGCCGGCAAAGAAGTCGTGGCACTCTTCATCCATCAAAACAGCCCTCGATGGAACAAGACCATGGTCACGTTGAACTGCGCGGCCATCCCGGCAACACTGCTCGCCAGTGAACTGTTTGGCCACGAAAAGGGAGCATTTACGGGCGCTGTCACCAAACGGCTGGGGCGGTTTCGCGAAGCCGAAGGGAGCACCCTCTTTTTGGATGAAATCGGCGACATGCCGCTCGAATTACAGCCCGCCCTGTTGCGCGCCATTGAAGCCAGCCGCATCACTCCTCTCGGTAGCGATAAGGAAATTGAGGTGGACTACCGCCTTCTGGCAGCTACCAACCGATCTCTCTTCGATGCGGTCGAGGCTGGCCGCTTTCGGCAGGATCTCTACTATCGACTGAATGTCATTGCCATCGAGATACCACCCTTGCGTGAGCGGGTGGATGACATTTTGCCATTGGCCCGGCACTTCCTGACTCAGGAAAAGACTGACAACAAGCGGCTCTCCAGGGCGGCGGCGCAATCGCTGGTGAACTACCCATGGCCTGGCAACGTTCGCGAACTGGCCAACGCCATCGAACGCGCCCGGCTACTGTCCCAAACGGATGTGATTCTCCCCGAGCATCTACCGCCGGTGGTTCGCGGACCAACTGTCCGAACTGTCCAGGAAACGCGGATCCCGGTCATGAGCCCTCAACCGGATGTCAAGACGCTTGAACAGAATGAAGCAGAGATCATTCGCCGCGTCCTGGAGCAAACCGGCGGAAACCGCACGCGGGCTGCTGAACTCCTGGGAATTACGCGACGGGGTCTTATCTACAAGCTAAAGCGCCTGGGAATAGCGTGATAAGTTGAATGGTGAGCGGTAAACCGGAACAGAAACGGTGCCGTAATACGAAACATGATCCTTGAAGCCTGCGGAGTTCCGCCCCGGTGGTTTGGTGTAACCAATCTTCATATGAAAAGATTTCACAGCTGTGCAAAGATTTCACGGTGATATGGAACCGTGCGGATTGGCGCAAAGCCTGCTGGTTTCGATGGTGAAACAACTGGATCCTGACGGAAGAAGGGGACCATTGCTTGTCGTGGGCAAAGAGCGTGGCGGGTCTTGCAGCCCCTCTCCCGGAGGGAGTCGGTTTACCCCTCGTCTTTTTGGTGATAGCGATATGCGAGGGCATTGGTGATCTGCTCAATGGACCTGCCAAGGCCCAATATCCTTGGCAGATCGAAAGATATTCGATGGATTTCATCGAGTTGCGTGACATCTGCAAGACTTACTGGCTTGGCGAAATCGAGGTGCCCGTTCTTAAAGGAGTCTCCCTGAGTATATCGAGGGGGGAATTCGTAGCCTTGATGGGCACTTCGGGGTCGGGCAAGACAACACTCATGAACATTTTGGGGTGCCTCGACCATCCCACTTTCGGCCAGTACCAGCTGGATGGAGATGATGTAGTGGGCCTGTCGGCCGACGGGCAGGCATTGTTGCGAAACCAGAAAATCGGCTTCGTCTTTCAGAACTTCAATCTGCTCCCCCGCACCAGCGCCCTGGAAAACGTGATGATGCCGCTGACCTACGCGGCTCAGCCGCTATCGGCACGTGAAGCCCGAAAGCGGGCGGAAGCCATGCTGCAGCGGGTGGGATTGGGGGATCGCCTCGATCACGAACCCTCGCAGCTCTCTGGCGGGCAGCAGCAGCGTGTCGCCATTGCCAGGGCACTCATCCATCACCCGCCCCTGCTGTTTGCAGATGAGCCAACCGGAAATCTCGATTCTCGAACTAGCGACGAAGTCCTGCAGCTCTTCAAACAACTCAACGAGGGCGAAGGGGTTACCGTCATCCTCGTCACCCACGATGAGAACGTCGCCCGCTACGCAAGACGTATTATTCGGATCCAGGATGGGATTGTAGAAGGCGCGGAGAGTTCAGGCAATTCGGCAAAAGTGACCGCACAGCCCCTAAATAAGAGAACGATCAGAAAGAAGCACTCTATGGCGGGATCTCTTATGCGCGCCCACCGCGTACTGCGTACAGCTCTGACTGGCCTTCGCCGAAACGTCATGCGGGCTGCCCTTACTACGCTGGGCATCATCATCGGCATTGCGGCGGTCATAGCCATGATGGAGATCGGGCGTGGCTCATCAACCGCCATCCAGCAAACCATCGCCAGCATGGGCGCTAACAACCTGCTTGTCAGCCCGGGAACGGCGGCAAGCGGTGGGGTGAGCTTCGGTGCGGGCAGTTCCATGACTCTCGCCCCGCAAGATGCGGATGCCATTTTGAGTGAATGCCCCGCTATACGTGCTGTTGCTCCTATCGTGCATGCACGCACTCAAGTGGTCTACGGCAACCGCAACTGGGTGCCTGCAACAATGGATGGGACTACAGCGGGTTTTCTTGGCGTTCGGGATTGGGACTTGGCGGAGGGTGAGCCTTTCACGGATCGTGATGTGTGTAACGCAAACAAGGTGTGCATCCTGGGGCAAAGGCTCGTTAAAGAGCTATTCCAGGGTGAATCTCCTATTGGCGAAGAGGTTCGGGTCAATAACGTCCCGCTAAGAGTGATCGGTACTCTTGCCGTGAAGGGGGCAAATATGATGGGGATGGACCAGGACGACATCCTGCTGGCGCCGTGGACCACCATCAAATACCGGGTGACGGGCTCCTCACTTGGAAACGTCAATCAGAGCGCCTCGGCTTCGTCGGGAAGCGGGGGTGAGGTGAACACGCTCAATCGGGTTTACCCGGGCTCCCAGGACCTCTACCCGATTCCCTCAGCCACCCAGACAGCCAACACCCCTCACCCGGTACGTTTTGCCAACGTCAACCACATCCTGGCTGCGGCCCGATCACCAGAGCAAACATCTACCGCCATTCGCCAGATCACCCAATTGCTACGGGAACGACATCGGATCCATCCAGACGATTCAGACGATTTCTATATTCGCGATATGACCGAGATCACTAAGGCACTATCTTCTACGGCCACTTTAATGACGAAGCTGCTGCTGGTGGTTGCCCTGATCTCCCTTATCGTCGGAGGAGTAGGGATCATGAACATTATGTTGGTCTCAGTTACCGAGCGAACGCATGAGATCGGTTTGCGGATGGCCGTGGGCGCCCTGGGACGCGCCATCCTACAGCAGTTCCTGGCGGAATCGGTAGTCCTGTGCTTCTTTGGAGGAATCGCCGGCATTCTGGTGGGTCGGGGTATTTCGTATATCGTCAGAGTGTTGCTTCAATGGCCGACCGAACTGTCTTTGGATGCCATCCTGGCCGCATTTGCCGTTTCGGCTACCATTGGTATCGTCTTTGGCTACTACCCGGCATGGAAAGCTTCACGGCTGGACCCCATCATTGCGCTCCGCTACGAATAGCTGTGCTTGAACTCGACGCTGACTACCTGAAATGGAGGAGAGATTCATATGCTACCTGCGGAAAGCCACAGGGAGGAATCGGAAGATCGAATCTGGAAACTGCATTGGTCGGATGCGCCAAGGAGCGGCTGAGCGAGTCGCAAATGATCGGTACTCGATGCGGCAGCAGAACTGTTTCCCGCAAGAGGGGCAGAAACTGGCGACCAACGGTTTATTCCTCCGGACTACCTTTCTTAGATCTGAACCCAACCAATCCTTTGCAGCGACGAAAAGCTTCCCCCAATTTCCCCTTTGCCTGTCTGATATGGGTCACGGGGGACATGGAGATGAGAGTTGTCTTATCAGAGGAAGTCATGCTGGAACTCTCTGTTCTATTCTGCCTGTGAGTTTCTTTAATTATTGATTGTTCGATGCCATGCCATAGTCGATCCTCCTTACAGGTATAGAGCATGAAACTCGGACAATAATATTTTGTCCTATCCCATCGTGGGAATTTCGACAGATACTCAAGAAACTCGTTTATCAGAAATCCCTCTTCATCTCTCTCACTGGGACCGATGAAGAGAACATTTCCTTCAATGAAACACTTACCGCTCTTCTGCATTTGCAAAACCTCCATGGGATTTCCACCAGATCTCACCGCCGCTTTTCTCGATGATCTCATATCGACCTAGTCTATAGGACCTATCTTCCATTTTGACTCCAGTCTATAGAAACAGGTATAGATCAAAAATATTAATCCATGGAAAGATGCCCAATTAATAGCATGGATATCATCAAGATAAGAATCACAGGATTGGTATGTATTTTGTAGACATTCCGAAGGAGTTCTTTTGAGCATAACTTGAACTTCAGGATGATTCCCAATGAAACGATGGCACCCATGGCTAATAATCCCCATTCCGGCAGAGCAGTTGACTTGCACTTGGATAGTGTCCAATGGATAATGGCAACTGCAAAGATCACTGGATTGAGGATATAGTGGAACCGCATGAGGTGTTTCTTTTGAGTACTGTTAAACCTGGCGAGAGAGTCCTTTGTCTCTGGCGCCAAAGGCGCGAACTGCTTCAGCCCCCTTATTATGATACTCAATGCCACGGTCAAGTTTGCCACTGCGAGGCTCCAGGCAACCATCTGACCCGTGGTTTCGTTGCCTTCATCGTGTCCCCGTCCCAAAAGGCCTCCGAGCACTCCACCTCCCTTTCTGTCACCACGCTTATCATAATGCTTCCCGCTTTCCTTGTGATCGTCTGCCATGCAAAAGGGCGTGGCTGAAAGGAAAACGGTTACGAGCAGAGAGCACATGAAAAACATGATGAATTTGGTCTTTCTCTCCTTTGCTTTCATCCTCAATCTCCTCCGAAAATAGACGATACGGCATTCGCCTTTCCCCCCCCCACGCCGTCAAGCTGCGACCCGAAGGGCTCCTGTTGCTTTGAGGGTTCTATCGTACCATCAGGCATGCATCGCGAATATGAGGAGTGCAAGCGCTATGCCGTGATGATGTGCGACTCCAATGTGCTGAGCCGTCGAAGCCCTCTGGTATGGTGGTTGCAAGAAGATTGCCTGCGGTTTCCATAACCATGTTGGTGATTGGCACATTTGCTGCCCACTGACGTCTGATTATCTTCCTGACCCATAGAAGGAGCTTAAGCCATGAAATGCCCGGTATGTGATGCTGACTTGCTTTTGGCCGAAAGGCAGGGGGGTGGAAATTGATTACTGCCCAAAATGCAGAGGAGTATGGCTTGATCGGGGTGAACTTGATATCCTGATTGAGCGCTCAAAAGCTATGGGCTATGGACCTCCTCCCGAGCGAAGCCCTTACGAGCGGCCTGGAGAAAGATACCCTAGGGAAGGCCATCGGGATGAGCAATACCACCAGGAAGGCCATCACGGAGAGAAATATCGTGATGAGCACCACGAATCGAGAGGGCGAAAGCGCAAATCGTTCCTGGAAGAAATATTTGATTAGTCGGTGACTAACACCCCCACATGTTGACAGGCGATCCCAATGATTAACGAGACAGGCACTGGCGACCTTCCCGGGCTTTCTGAAGAGCAAGCGGCATCAAGACTGAGAGAGGAGGGGTACAATGAGCTCCCGTCCTCCAAGAGGCGAAGCATAGCAGCGATTGCATTCGGGGTTATCCGCGAGCCGATGTTCCTGCTCCTGGTAGCCTGTGGAACGATTTACCTCATTCTTGGCGACCTTCAGGAAGCCCTCATGCTCCTTGGATTCGTGTTCGTCGTAATGGGCATCACCCTGTATCAGGAACGCAAGACGGAGCGTGCCCTCGAGGCACTGCGAGACCTCTCCAGCCCGCGCGCCAGGGTCATCCGCGACAGCGAAGTGAAACGTATTCCGGGCAGGGACGTAGTTCGTGAGGACATTCTGGTATTGGGCGAAGGGGACCGTGTTCCAGCCGATGCCGCTATCCTTTCCTGCACCTATCTATCCATCGATGAATCTCTTCTGACCGGGGAATCCGTGCCGGTTCGCAAAGTTGCATGCGGCGGCGCCATACCGGAGATAGGTTGTCCCGGAGGAGATGATCTGCCCTTCGTCTATTCGGGAACACTGGTGGTCCAGGGTCAAGGCATCGCCTGCGCAAGAGCAACCGGTTCGCAAACGGAGCTCGGGAAAATAGGCAAGGCATTGCAGACAGTGGATATAGAAGAGACGCCGCTCCAGAGGGAAACGGGACGTCTCGTTCGCTATCTGGCATGTTTTGGAAGCTTTCTTTGTGCCCTGGTCATCATCATATATGGATTAACCAGAGGAGATTGGCTCAACGGGTTTCTTGCAGGTATTACGCTGGCCATGGCCATGCTTCCTGAAGAATTTCCCGTTGTATTGACCATTTTTCTGGCGCTCGGAGCATGGCGCATCTCTCAAAAACATGTTCTTACCCGTCGAGTGCCGGCTGTGGAATCGCTCGGCGCGGCCACAGTGCTTTGTGTGGACAAGACAGGAACTCTCACGCTCAACCAGATGTCTGTCAGCCGGATTTTTGCCCATGGCAACTTTTTCAGTATCGAGAAGAATAGGAGCGCGCCTCTCCCCGAAGCCTTTCATGAACTTGTTGAATTTTCTATTCTGGCCAGCCAAAATGCCCCCTTTGACCCGATGGAAAAAGCCCTGAAACAGATAGGGGAAGATTACCTTGGCCAAACCGAGCACATTCACAGCAATTGGGTGCTTGTACAGGAATACCCCCTCTCACAGTCTTTGCTAAGTCTTTCCCATGTTTGGAGATCCCCGGAGAACCACGACTATATCATCGCCGCCAAGGGTGCGCCGGAAGCCATCGCAGATCTATGCCACATGGATGAGGCGAGAATGGGAGAAGTGGCAAGCCAGGTGCAAACCATGGCACGGGAAGGTTTAAGAGTATTGGGGGTGGCCAAGGCAGCTTTCAGGAAAGAGAGCCTGCCAGGCGAGCAGCATGATTTTTCGTTCGAGTTCCTGGGCCTCATAGGTTTTGCCGATCCGGTGCGCCAGCATGTTCAGGATTCCATCAAAGAGTGCTACAGGGCGGGAGTGCGGGTCGTTATGATCACTGGAGACTATCCCGCGACTGCGCAAAGCATTGCCAAAGAGATCGGCCTAACGCCCCTGGACAATGTCATTACTGGGCCTGAATTGGACAAGATGGACGACTCGAGGCTTCAGGAGCGCATCAGGTCAGTGAATATTTTCGCCCGGGTGGTGCCGGAACAGAAGCTGCGCCTTGTAAATGCCCTCAAAGCCAATGGTGAAGTTGTTGCCATGACGGGAGATGGAGTAAACGATGCACCGGCGCTAAAATCAGCCCATATCGGAATAGCCATGGGAGGCAGGGGAACCGATGTCGCCCGCGAATCTGCCGCACTGGTCCTCCTTGATGATGATTTCTCATCGATCGTCCAGGCTGTGAGGCTTGGGCGAAGGATATTCGATAATCTCAAGAAAGCAATGGCCTACATCCTGGCGATCCACGTTCCGATAGCCGGATTGTCCCTCCTTCCCGTCCTTTTCAAATGGCCGCTCGTTCTGTCACCAATTCACATTGCCTTCCTTGAGCTCATCATCGACCCGGCCTGTTCGATCGTTTTTGAGGCTGAATCTGAAGAAGCCGGCGTAATGGACCGTCCGCCGCGCAATCCGAAGGAACCTTTGTTCAGCAAAAGGGTGTTAATGCTCAGCTTACTGCAAGGCCTGAGTGTGCTGGTTATCGTGCTCGCAGTCTACCTGGTTGCACTCTTCCGGGGACAAGGCGAAGAGGATGCTCGGACTCTTACCTTTACTTCCCTCATCATAGCCAACCTTGGTCTGATCTTAACGAACCGGTCATGGTCCCACACGGCCCTGGCAACCTTAAGAAAGCCCAACACTGCTCTTTGGTGGGTGGTAGGGGGAGCGACGTCTTTTCTGGGTCTGGTGCTGTACGTTCCTTTCTTGCGAAGCTTATTTCACTTTAGTACGCTGCATCCCATAGATCTGGCTCTTTGCCTTGCCTCGGGAACAGCGGGCATTTTGTGGTTTGAAATTCTAAAGTTGTGTCGCCTGCGAGGACAGCAATCCGCATCGTTTACCTGAAGAAAATTTCCGATTTCTTGGCGCCAAGTGTGACACATTTGTTTCCCCGACTGGAAACACGCTATGATCACGTATATTCTAACTATTTTGATCGTAGGCTATATCCTCTTCGAGTTGATCGAACATGTTCTTTTCCCTTTGGTATGGTCGCTTGTTACCCGCAACAGAAAGTCGCACTGTGGAAAGGAGGGCATGCTGGGCAAAATGGTCGAGGTTAGGTCCTGGCAGGACGGAGAAGGACGCGTTCTTGTTGCCGGCGAGCTCTGGAATGCTGCAAGTGACGATCATCTGCAGACCGGAGACAGGGCAATTGTTCAAAGGGTCGATGGACTGGTTCTGAAAATCGCGTCGTCAAAAAGTGATGCGGGGTTCCATGCATGATGCAATAGGCGCCAACTTGGATAAGGTATTCTGAGCTTCCTTCCAGCTGACCTCGGCGTCAAATACGACCAGGAGTGACCAACCTTTCTGATCAACGCTTCTCTCCTGCTTCTTGAATTGGTGTAAGCCTTGCCCAGCGATTCCCTGGGGTGGCAACAGCTCATCGGGATAGGGCCTGGTACACGCGGGCGCAAACCATGGCCGCGGGCCAGTTGTGAGAGGATCCCGCCAGTAGCATGATGGGGCGGTGTCAGACAAAGCGATGGCCATTTTGGCGGCGAGGTGAAGGTTTATTCAAATCGGCAGATAGCATGGCCCCCATTGATGTTTGTGCTATTCTCGCTGCCGCAGCGAGGCTATGAGGTTGAAAAAATGACTATCTGGAGGAATGTATGGCGGAAGATAAGAAAGAGCCTTGGTTAAACTATTTAGCTCTTACTACGGTGATACTTGCAGTGTGTGCTACCCTATCGACATTTAAAGGTAGTTCTTTTTCAACACGCTCTGTCATGAGTCAAACCCAAGCGGCCAATCAATGGTCGTACTACCAAGCCAAAAGCATTAAGAGTTACTTATATGAGATCCAAAAAGAGATGCTTGAGTTAGATGTGCAAGATAGTGGAAGATTATCTCCAGATACTATTGAGTCGCACAAAGAAAAGATCGCGAATTATGCAGGCAGAATTACCAGGTATGATTCGGAGAAGGCTACGATTGAAAAGGAAGCAAAACGCCTCGAAGTAATTCGTGATGACGCTCAGATACATGCGCAGATTTTTGGCATCGCTGTCATCTTTCTCCAGATAGCCATTCTTCTTTCCTCTGTCGCCGCCTTGATGAAAAAAAAGCTGGTCTGGTACCTTGGAGTTCTCATCGGAATGGCTGGGGTGGCCTACTTTGCCAACGGCTTTCTGCTTTTATTTTAGTGACCAGAGCCGATCATAATAGAAGACAGAAGTCAGCAGACAGAATAGATAACACAGAATGGAAGGACTGACACATTTTCTGACACCTGACTTCTCAATTCTGTCTCCTGCAATAGCAGCACTCATTCGGCATCTTATGTACTGTGGAAACCTGTGGCAGAGGTGGATTCTTCCCGCGCTACTCCAAGCGCGGCGAGAAGAAATTGCTTTTTCGACCTCTTGGGTAACTTCGTGATAGTTGCTCTCGGATAAGGGGCCGCCGCAGGTGGTCTGAGGCGCTTCTGAGTAGTACCTATACTGGATGCTGTCAAAAACATTTTCGTTCCAGATTTTGCAAGGAACGAGAGAAGTCGTCATCTAACGTGCCATCCACCGCAAAGCCAGCAACATCATGGTCAGCCCCAGCATCGTAAGGCCCCTCCTTCTTTCAAATGTACAATGAACTTGAACGTTCGCTTGGCAATAAGCCGGCCGGGATTACGCTCAGCTTGAGGCGTTTTTGTCTTTTTCGACCAATGATGGGCAGAGAGCTGGTTCGTTATTGACGGATTGTTGGATGACTATTTGCCCTTCCGGCTGGGCCATGAATCTTTTTGTATCTCTCCTCTGTGCGTATAACAGCCTCTGTAAGAAGCGATCACGATTCTGTTCTCATATGTGGACATGGGCCGGTGAGAATTGTGAGGGCCCATGATTGCTGAAGCAGAGCGGAAGAATCCTGGGCGACCAAGCCCCTTCCACGCTCCGAAGTGGCCTCATGGAGTGAAGCGCGTGCGCAGCGCCCTTAACCTGATTCCTGCCCCCTGGAGCGTGGATCAACCGATGATCAGAGTCCGCGCCCACCAAGATTGCCGGCAAACCAACTTCACCAAATCCGAGCTGTCGTCTCGCCTGGAACGCTTGATTCCGGCATGAAACTGGTCTTCGATGATCCCGGATGGATGATCAGCGAAACGGCCCTAGAACCGGGAGAGCCACGCTAGCTGCCTTGTTCCAGGAGCCGCCTGGCCTCCCTGAACCTTTTGCCGAGCTCTTCGGTGTCGACGATCATCTCCATGAAGCCGGCCTGTTTCTCATACACATCAGCCGGAATGGCCTGTTTCACGTCAGGTTCGAGGATATGAAAAACGGGAAGTCTCAACGAGACTCCTGCCAATGGACCGGCAAAACTGGGGTCGCCGACGGTCACGGTCTTGGCCGCGACCTCGGCCAGACTCCAGGTTGGCTGAACCGAGCACGACCACCAGGTTTTGAGCCCCGGTCTCGTCGACCAGCTTTCTTGATGGCAGCCTGATTCTCCGAATCCATGGCACCGGCAGACGTTCAGACGAAGCACTCGGTGACCGAATAGATCACTTCCGCGCCAGCCGCCACCATGCATGCGGCGATGGCAGGAGCCGGCACCCCGTCACGTTCCCCAAAGATGATCACTCTCTTTCCCTTGAAATTCATGTGCACCCTTCTCCTTTCCTGGGATTGCGGTTCATTGCCTTTTGGGGTTCTTCTCGATGAGAAACGACAAGCCATCGGAGAGCTGCGACATGCGCCCCAGGAACAAGCTCCCCTTGGCCAGGAACATGGCGTTGTTGATCTCGCCGCGCTTGATGCTGTCGATGGCATGGCCCAGAAAGGGGACCGCCGCCGGGATGTGGCCTTGAGTCGGCGAAAAACCGGGCATGCCGCGTTCGAAAACAAATCGATCGATCTCGCTTCGTGCGATTTCTTTCCTCAGTGCCGCAAGAGCCGCGATCATACGGTAATTGCGGATCTGCGCATCCTCTCTTGCGCCTGCCTCAGTGAAAAGATAGACGTTGAAAAAGCAGCGAGCCCCGACGTTCAAGGGTACATGTTAAAACCCATAGTCATGCCGGGGCTTGCCGAGATGATCCCAGAGAAATCGGAAAGAAGGATGAAATCAAACGGAGAGGATTGATCGTAGCTTTCAGACGGCACTCGCACACGACCTGTGGTTCATCATGCCGGACGGTCCATGATCGGAGCGGTCCGTCTGAAGCTCTTGGCCTACATGATCTTCGTGGGCGGTTCCTGCTTGGCCATAAGGACAAGGTCTCTCGGGTTGCAGAGCTGGCTCGGGTATTGAGCAACTCTCCCGCAGGCAATGCACACGAAGTTTATGTGCTGGAGTTTGGGCTTGCAGATATGCCGGGGATCCGTCGATGCCTGCCCGCAATGCTCGCAAACATAGGCTTTTTCCAGTTCGGTTGGATCGCACAAGTGCCCACTCTCACCGGCACCCTTACCGCAGGTCTTGCAGACGTGAACTTTGGTAGTCATCGTATTCCTCCTTCTATCTTGCTAGAACCTCTCTTTTCAAGCGTTGGCACTTCCACCCGAAGAGCCGTGCCCGATTGATAGCGCCAGACGAACACAAGCCGCTATGGAATCCACTTTGGCAGCATCAGTCCCTTTGAGGCCATTCCTCGTTTTCTTTTTCTTCAACCAGGTAGCAGAATCGATCCCATTCAAACTCCCGATGGCTCACTGGGCAGCGGAGCCTTACCTTTCGGTTGTTCACCCCAATCACCTCCCAATCACCTCCCAATCACCCCGGCGATTTCCGCCTTCAATACGGATCTTTTTGCCAACATCAAAAGGATAGGAAGGATAGGAATGAAATACAACCACAGTCTCCCTAGCCATCCTCTCACTCCTTCAATGAACCTAGCACTTTCAATGTCTCAATCTCTTTTGCCGCTCTATACACCACAATGTGTTCGCCGTTCCCACCCTTACCTGGTGTGATCTGGCCACTATCATCCCTGGTAAACTTCTTTGGTGAGATCAGAGATTTCGCATCCAATCCCATTGTGGCGAAGCAGTTGCACGATCTTTGTCGAGTTCGCCGACTTCACCAGATGTATTCCAGCATTGTTGCTCACACTCACCTCGAGTAGATCCTGATCTGAAAGGATCTCAACGGCCTCCGGCAAGTTGTCCACCACCAGTCCCAAAAGCGACCAGTCCTGCATGGTGAAGACTGGAAGCATGCTGTTACACAGATGGAAACCGGTGTAGTCACGAAGTACTCCCCTGCTTGGCACGCTGTGGATGCCGAGAACCGGCATGGAACCCATATCAATCCGCTCGAGGTTCTTGTGATATAATGAATCTCAATTACTATTCAGCCATTACCAATTTACGCTGACTGTTATTGAGAAATTAGGGTCCAACAGGCCGAAGATCAAGCCTGACCACAAAAATGCTCGGATAGATTCTTCACACACGTTGTTCTCTTGGGGACTTCATGTCCGGTGAAGCAAAAGTGCTGCTGGTGCACCACCTGGGGGCTGCTAGGTGAGAACGCTTTGCCGGCATCTGGCCACCAAGTACCGAAATTCAGGTTGGATTACTGTATCCATAAACCTTGGGTTCCATTTATGGACGATGAATCTTTTCGGCAAATCCTGCAGTTCTTCAGTCTCTCCTGGCCGGGATACCGCAAAGTCCGAAAGGGGGTGAAGAAGCGTCTTGTGCGGCACATGCTGGAGTGCGAGTGTCGGAAAAGCGGAGACTACTTGCTTCTTTTGCAGGAGAATCCGGAGGCGATGAAGAAGGCCAGGAAGTTGCTCACGGTCTCCATAAGCCGCTTTTTCCGGGACCATCGTCTTTGGGAAGTCATGGATAACTACGTTATCCCGAGGCTGGTGCGGGAAGCCGATGTGGTTTGCCAGAGACCGGTTCGAGTCTGGTCGGCAGGATGTTCGTGTGGTGAGGAGGTCTACAGTATGCGAATTCTGTGGGACCAAGTGGGCAAAAGGTTTTCGGCTATGCCACCGATGGAGGTGTGGGCTACGGATGCGAATCCGGAGGTTCTCGAAAAGGCTCGTATGGCCATCTATCCGCGAAGTAGCCTAAAGGGGCTTCCTTCTTCCATTTCCCAGGAATACTTTATCCCGATTTCGAAAGGATTTGCCATTCTGGATGCACTCAAGGATGGTATCCATTGGATGAAACATGATTTCGTCTCTGAACTGCCCCCGAGAATCCCTTTTGATCTCATCTTTCTACGCAACAACCTGTTCACCTACTACGAACAGACCATCAAGGAGAGGGTGTTTCCTCAGATTCTGGCGGTATTGCGTTTCGGCGGCTTCATTGTCCTCGGCAATAGCGAAAAAACTCCCATTGAGCAGGTTCCACTACGGCGCTGTTCCGAATGCGGATGTGTCTTTGAAAAGGGGTCTAGTCCGGAAACGAATGGCACCTGCAACGACTGATTATCGCTCATGAAAAGCCCTTCTGGTTCGAGGTGTGGCCTGGCCTGGAGCGGGTGCATTTCCCTTTGACAACACCAAACCATCTGTCTTAGGATGAAGTTCATGGTAACCAAATCGAGTTCCTAATCCGCGTCTTCCCCGTAGTCCGTGCTGCATGTGTGGAGGCGAGCCGGCGCCTATGGCTGTTACTACCAAGGTGAGCGAAACTATGGATGCTCTTGGAGTAGCTGAAATAATCGCATGGTCGAATTGCAGCAATCTGGATTTCCATCTGAATTGGGCTGATGCGGAGTAACGGCTAGGGGTCGCAGAGATAACCGTCAGTTCATAAAGGAAATTTAGCATGGAGGACATGAAATCGCGGAAGGATCAGAGAAAGTACCAACGTCATCTGGTTAGAGGTTCGGTCTATGCGGTCTGGAAATCACCTTCCTTCAGGATAGGCAGTGTGGTGGATATCAGCAAAGGAGGGATTGCCTTCCATTATGTATCCGTTTCTGACCATGATAGGGCCTTACCAGAAGGTTCTGTTCGCCTGGATGTATTTGAGAATAGGTCGCTAAGCTACATCAATGGTGTTGAATGTAGCATCATATACGACATTCAAGTGCCTGAACAGACTCGGCCTTCGGGTGTTTTCCAGGTGCGGCGCTGTGGGGTTGGATTTCAAGAGCTTACAAGCGAACATCATTCCCAATTGAGTTATTTCATCAAGAGCTTCGGCAATAATGAGATCTGATGGCTGATCCTGCAAGCGATCCTGATGTTACGTGTCGCGGAGGTCTCTCTTGGTGGGTCGTCCCTTTTGTCCAGCTCTTGTGACCGTCTCTCGGATGGGCACCAGCCGACTCCCTGACAAATCACCAAAACCCTCCTCATGGAAGCCCCTGCCAATGATGCTAACGGTGGCCGGCGGGTTATGATTCTAGTGGCGTGAACAATTTCTTGATCCATCCACCTGTCTGGCTTATCCTTTGACAATTCATCATCCCGGGCAGGTCCGGATTCATCCTGACGTGACAGATCCCAGAGCCGACGCTTTTTCCATCCGCAGGTTTGGGAGCCATTCCATGGGACCTTGGACGAAACACCCCCTCATCTATGAAATCAATACCTGGGTGTGGCTTCATGATTTGAGTCAGGTTTACCGGCGACCTTTCACTATTGGTTCCGTCCCTGCTGAGGAATGGGAGCTGCAGCAGCTGGTGCAGTTAGTGGGCCGTTCAGAATTGCGGGCTGGAGCATGGCGTCTCTGTGATAGCTCTGGTTGGCCGGACAATCTCAGTCATCGGCATCTGCTAGCCTGGTGTTGGCGCAGCCACGCGGACGGCTACCTGATCGTGGTCAACTACTCCGAATCTCCGGCGCAGGGGCGAATCCAGTTGGATTGGGATGATCTTCATGGCGCCCTTTGCCGGCTCCATGACCATTTTTCCGGGGCGGTCCATGAACGGGACGGCGCCGAGATGTTACATCCCGGACTCTATGTGAACCTTCCTCCCTGGGGCTTTCACTTCTTTGAGTTGCGGGCACGCTGAAATCTCCGCTTGGTTTATCAGGAGACCGAGGAAAGAAGGAAGAATACATGAGGTCGAATCTCGGGAGCCACACTGAAGACAAGGTGCTTGCTCTATGGCCACCGAAGATCGAGGAGAAGTGTTTCAAGAGGCTTCTGCTCCACGCAGATGGTTGAGGGTGGGAAGCTTGCCAAGCTTTCCCGATGACCCCGATGCAATCGAGGTGTTGTGAATGCGGGGGAATCATGTTGAATTTGAAGTGGTCGAGAGAAAAGGAGCGGTCATGAAAAGAGCAGTACTGTTTGTGGTGTTTGGTCTACTGGTGTGGATTGCGAGTCCTGCTCTGGCACAGGTGGAGGATACCCGCTGCGATGGCGGTGTCATCCAACTGGGAGATTCGGTAGTGGACGTGTTTACAAAGTGCGGGGAGCCCACTAAGCGATTAGGCCAAGGAGGTTACATCACCCTCTATTATGCCAAGGGAGCGGGCCAGGGAGCTAAGATCTTCCACATACAAAGCGAAAAGGTCGATTCCATGGAGGAGTTAGCAGCGGATTAGCGGGCTGCTATGGTCAGGATCTCCTTGTTGCGATCGTTTTCCGTGGAAACATATCTGTTCTTACGATTGTCTTACCCGAGGATTCTTTACGGCTCCCCATCCGCAAGACTTCCAGAGGGTGGGGAGTTGTTCGACCATCCCGGCCCAGATAGAACCGCTATTGATTTCCCCGCGCAGTAGCAGGCTCGGTCACGGTGCGTTCAAAATGATGCCCGGCAATCCAACTGAGTCCTTCCTGACATCCGTTGATCCGTCAAAGGCGACAAGGGCTGCAGCAGAATTCTACCATATTGCGGTCTCTGTGCCTTCACGGGCACGGTGCCCCTCTGCCTTATCTGCGGTTGCAGCCTCTAGTAGCGGGCGGACGTTACCAAGGGTGTTGGTATGGCCTCCTTCATCCAAGTGAGGGATGTATTGAAATTGCGGTTGGCCGTGGTAATCGCGAACTTGTGTCTGGTGCTGTTTTGGAGTGATGTCCGGGCTGTAACCCAACCCATGGTCGAAATGCCCATCGATCGGCAAGCCTCCTCATTTCTGCCCGCCGGCATGCTTACTGGTCCCCATCACCGGGTGCACGAAACCGTGGTATGCGACGGTTACATGCATCGCTTTACCGTGGATTCGGCTTTTGGAGTTTTTCATGTTACCGGTGATGGGGCTTTGCGCAAGCTTGTCAGAGAAATCCGCGCCATTGCCGTTCTGAGTAAGGTAGCGTTAGGTGCCGCCTACGTGGAGGGAATTAAAAGGTATGGAAGACAGCCACTAGAGTTTGGATTCAGCCTTATCACCGACCCGCTGGACACCGTTGCCGGTATTCCCAAAGGATTGGCACAGCTGTTCCAGGACATCGCCACCAGCTTCTCCAGTGCAAGCAATCCCAGCGAGGACGGCATGGTGGCCCAGCTGCTGGCGATGTCATCAGCCAAACGGCTGATTGGACGTGATCTAGACGTGGATGTGTACTCCAGCAATCCGGTTCTGCAGAACCAACTCAATAAACTAGCCTGGACTGTAGCTTTCGGTTCTCTCTCGGTGTCGATCGCTTTGATTCCTGTGGGGGGGACGGTGGTGCAGGTGGTTTCCTTGACGAATGCAGGACAGGAACTTAACCGCTTCATGGCCGATCAGCCGCCGGCCAGGCTGCGACAAAGGAACCAGATCAAACTGGAATCCGCGGGGGCGCCTATGGACCTGATCACCCGGTTCCTAAACCACCCTCGCTATACGCCGCGTCATTACACCGTTATCGCCAATTCCTTGGGTGCCATGGATGGAACTCGCGGCAGCGGGTCCTTCATTCACGCCGCACTTCGAGCCCACGATGAAGTGTCAGCCAACTTTGTCATGCATGTTGCGGAGATTCTCAGGGGGTATCACCAGAAGGTGGCACCGGTTCAGGAAATCATGGTCGAGCCCCCCTTCGTTTTTGCCCGGGCCGCCAACGGAACCGTGGTCATTCCCCTTCCTCTGGATTACGGCATGTGGACGGAACGGGCCAGTCAGCTGGTTCCAGCCTTGTTGGAGCGGTACCAGAACCGGAACTACAATCCTTCTGGGGTCGAGAAATTCGAGATGTGGGTAACCGGCACGCTGACCCCTATGGCCAAACAGCAGCTGGGCAAGCTCGGCGTAAACGTGGTGGAGAACGTGAACACACGGATTGAATTCGTAGACTAGCCTACCGACACTTCGGCACGAGCCTGTTTGGACTACCTGACAGTGGATTTCAACTGAAGCGGTTGGCGGCTATGGTTGAGGCCAAGCGGATGGCTTCCAGGAGGCTGGACGCTTGGGCTTTGCCCGTTCCCGCCAAATCATAGGCCACGCCATGATCCACCGAGGTGCGAATGATGGGAAGCCCCAGGGTAATGTTGACCGCGTCGGCGAAGTGCACCAGTTTGATGGGAATCAGGCCTTGATCGTGGTACATGGCGATAACGGCGTCGAATTCGCCGGAATATGCGCGCAGAAACACGGTGTCAGGCGGATAGGGGCCGGTGACTGTGAAGGGCGCCTTCACGAAGGTTTCCACCACAGGCCCGATGACGGTGTTCTCCTCATGGCCAAAGCGTCCCTGCTCGCCGGCGTGGGGGTTGAGTCCCGCCACCGCGATGCGCGGAACCTCAATGGCGAAATCCTGCTTCAATGCCTTACCGGTGATTTCGATGGTGCGTTGCAGCAGATCGGGGCTTAGCAGACCAGCCACCCGAGCCAAAGCCTCATGAATGGTGACAAGGGCCACTCGCAACCGCGGACCGGCCAGCATCATCACGACATTGGGGGTTCGGGTCAGATGGGCGAGATACTCGGTGTGGCCGGGGAAATCGAAGCCCTGTTGGTGTAAGTTAGCCTTGTGAATGGGACAGGTACATATGGCCTCGACCTGTCCGACCATGGCGGCGTGGGTCGCCACTTCAATGGCGGTGATGGTGGCTTGGGCGGCGGCTCGGCTGGGGAGACCATAGATCAAATCCCCCGATGTGAGAGTGCTAATGGGATAGATCTCCAGGCTTTCTGGATCAGAGGGGACCTCTGTCAGATCGTGGCACAGATGAAGCCGCAGAGGCGCTTGGAGTAGCTCGATGGCCCGCGTCAGGGCGAGAGGATCGCCGACGACCACGGGGCGGCAATGCCCGTGTAGGTCTCCAGATACCAGCGCCTGGACCAGAATCTCGGGACCGACCCCACAGGGATCACCCATGGTGATGGCAACTCGCGGCTTGTCGAGGGTTCTATGCGGCATCAGAGCAAGTCTTCCCGTCGTTCCTTCAACCCCCATGACCTACCGGCCACAACGAACCATAAACGTCAGTCGACTCAACCGATTGTCATTCTCCCGCCAGCGGCGGGGCGGGAATCCAGAGAAATGGCCCGGATACCTGCCTGCGCGGGTATGAAGGATGGGTTTTCACATAGGACAGTGCTACACCACCGCCAACATCCGGTTGACCGCATCCAACGCTCGGATGCGCACATTTTCCGGGACGGTGACTCGAGGTGTGAGTGTCTCCAATGATTGGTAAACGTCGTTCAGTGAAATCTTTTTCATGTTGGGGCAGATGAGCTTGTTCGATGCGGGATAGAAACGCTTGGCCGGGTTCCGTTTGGCCATGGGGTAAAGGATCCCGCTTTCCGTGCCGATGATGAATTCCTCCTCGGGGCTGGTGGTCACATAGCGCAACATCCCGGATGTGCTGCAAACCACATCGGCAAGATCCAGAACTTCCGGGCGACATTCCGGGTGGGCCAGGAATAGAGCCCGTGGATGCTGCAAGCGAGCTGATCGGACCTGATCGGGTTCCAAGTGATGGTGGATTGGACAATAGCCGTGCCAGTAGTGGACTTGCTTGGCAGTATGGCGTGCAGTGTATTTCGCGAGGTTCTGATCGGGGGCCATGTACACACTCCGGGCGTCGGTGAAGGATTCCACCACCCGGATGGAATTTGCCGAGGTGCAGCACACCGTACTTTCGGCTTTGACCGCGGCGGTTGAATTGACGTAGGTGATCACCGGCACTCCCGGATGCTGGGATTTGACTTGGATCACGTCTTGTGCCGTGATCATGTCCGCCATGGGGCAGCCCGCATCAACTCTCGGCAACAGCACGGTCTTATCGGGGTTGAGAATGGCAGCCGTCTCCGCCATAAAGTGAACCCCGCAGAAAACAATGACCGCGGCATTGGTGGTGGCCGCTTCCCGGCTTAACTCGAGCGAATCGCCGGTGAGATCAGCGATATCCTGGATTTCCGGGGGCTGGTAGTTGTGCGCCAAAATGATAGCGCGGCGGGATTGTTTCAGTTCCTGAATGCGTTCAGACAGGTCGGTGTTCACCGTTCAGTGCCCCACTATTTCATCTGGTTCTTCAATTTCTGGATGTCGGCGGCATTCAATTCCCGCCCATCGGCGTCCAGCACCATGGTATCAGGCGGCACTACCAGGCGAAACAAGTCCGCATCCAGTTCGGGTTTTTCCCGCTGAGATTCCAGCGAAATCCGGTTGGTGTTGCCCAAAACATCACGAGTTTCCAGACTCATGAGCTGGAAGCTGCGCAGATCGATCTGCAGCCGGAGACTCTGGATGCTGGGGTCTTCGACCTTCGGGGTCAGCACCAGCAGCGCCGAGATCTGATTGGATTGTTTCGGGTCGAGTTCGACGCGAAAGTCTTTCTTCAGCTCAAAAACGCCATCAAAGAATGTTCGTGACAAGGGCGATGTGATCAGGTTTTTGGCGTCATAGAGCGAAATCTGTTTTTCCGCCGGCACATAAAGCCAAGCCACCTGGTTGTTGGCGACAAAGGTTTGTGCTTCCGGGGTTTCATAGTCCCAACGCATCTGCCTGGGTTTCTGGTAGTGCAATTTGCCGGAAGCCTCGGTGGTGAGCGAACCGGCTGCCGAGGTTGTGGCCTGCTTGAAAAAGGCGGTATAGGCCTGGAGGTTCTGGTAGCGTTGTTGGACTTTGTCCAGCAGTTCCTGAAGTGATAGGGCAGGCTCCGCGGCTGTTGCGAGGTTTGCGCAGATCAGTCCCAGACACATCCACATGCTGATACCATACACGATATTTCTGCTCATTGCTGATTTCATACACCATTCCACAAGAGTCATAAGGATGAGGATGCAACACCACCACCGGTGTCGCTTGGCCTGACGCGCCAGCGCCAGGTCACTATGTGTCTGCCAGTTCAGCCCCGTCCAGCGTGCCCTGTTAGAACACAATCAAGATTGGTTGAAAAGATGGTCCAACCTGTTCGGTAAGCTCGCCCAACAGGCTGCCTGGCAGGGCGTTAAATCCGCGGGTGGTTCGGGCTGAGGCAAGATACTCTCCGGCCACTTAAGGTTGGTATCCTAAATCTGTCCGGGCAAGCGGCTGCCGGTCCCGTATACTTCCCTGGGTTTCACCCCGTCCGATGGTCCCACAATGCCCTGCTGTTCCATCATCTCGATCATCCGGGCCGCCCGGTTGTAGCCCACCCGCAGTCGCCTTTGCAACATTGAAATGGACGCCTGGCGCGTTTCCATCACCAGCTGAATGGCCTCCCGGTATTTCTCATCCAGTTCGTCTTCATCGATTTCATCAGCTTTGTCGGGATCTTCGAAGTTAACCCTGGCAATCAGTGGGTCTTCCGTCAATTCCTGATCACGCCAATACTGGGTGATTCGATGGACTTCATTTTCAGAGACGAAAGCACCGTGAATGCGTTGTAGCTTGGCAGCGCCGGGAGGGAGAAACAACATGTCGCCTGAACCCAGCAGACTCTCAGCGCCATTGGCATCGAGGATGGTGCGGGAATCGGTGCGCGATGACACCTGAAAGGAGATGCGGGTCGGGATGTTGGCTTTGATAATGCCGGTGATCACGTCCACCGACGGCCTTTGAGTGGCCAAGACCAGGTGGATACCCGCGGCGCGAGCCATCTGTGCCAGCCGGATGATGGATTCCTCAACGTCGCGAGATGCCACCATCATAAGATCAGCCAGTTCATCAATGACCAGCAGCAGGTAAGGCAAGTGATGGTGGGTGAGCTCAGACACCTCGGGTATGGCATCCGCCTTCTGCCCGGGTGATGGTTTCTTGTCTTTTTGTTCGCGGGCCAGCACCTTGTTGTAGCTCTCAATGTTGCGCACCCCTTTGTCAGCCAGAAGCTTGTAGCGCAGCTCCATTTCTTGCACCGCCCAGCGCAGGGCGCGAGTTGCCATTTTGGCGTCGGTCACCACCGGATGCAGCAGATGCGGAATGCCCTCATAGCTGCTCAACTCAATGCGTTTTGGGTCGATGAGGAGCGTGCGCACGTCTTCGGGGGTATTGCGAAACAGCACGCTACACAGCAAGGCGTTGAGGCAAACGCTTTTCCCCGTACCGGTAGCTCCGGCGATCAGCAAGTGGGGCATGCGGCCAAGGTTGGCCACCACCGGCTGGCCGACAATGTCTTTGCCGAGGGCAACCGTGAGTGCCGTGCTGGCTCCCGAAAACATCCGTGACTCCAGGACAGCCCGCAAAGACACCGGCTGGCGCTGCTGATTGGGGATTTCGATGCCGATGGCCGCCTTCCCGGGAATGGGGGCCACCACCCGAATGCTGATGGCCTTGAGGGCCATGGCCAGATCGTCGGAGAGATTGACCACCCGACTGATCTTGATCCCTGGTGCCGGTGCGTATTCATACATTGTGATCACCGGTCCGGGATTGATTCCGACTACCTGTCCCTGAACCCCGAAGTCAGCCAGCTTCTCTTCGAGAATGTGGGCATTGGCTTCGAGGCTTACACGGTCGGGGAGATGATCCTGTGGTTCGTAGGCATCGAGCAAATCGAGAGGGGGGAGTCGATATTGGTCAGCGGTCTTTGCAGTATCTGCGAGGGTGATGCGGGTGACGGCGGGAGCCTTGTCCGATTGGGGGCGCGGTGATGATCAACGGCGTGTCGATGCCCTGTCTTCCGCTGGAGTTGGACCTTGGGGAGCGGGTTGCTGGTTCCCGAGTCGGTGGAGCGGTCGTGCTCGCATCAGGTTCCGAAGGTTCGTCGGAAAACAGTGCGCCGGTTCCTCGGCACAGACGGTTCCAGCTGTTTCCGAGCCATCGCGCGGTCGCCTGCAAGGAAAAGGGGGTGGCCAGAAGAAGGCCGGTGAGTAATATCCCTAAGGTCAGGATATAAGTCCCCACGGTATCGAACTGGCGCCGAAGAAGACTCGCCAGAACCAATCCCAGTTGCCCGCCGCTGGAGATCTCCTGCTTAAATACGTAAATCCGCGGGGCGTACAGCGATATCAATGTTATGGAGCTGACCATCAACAACAGCGTGCCCAGTGCTTGCCAACCGTCGTAGAAGAATGGCCTATGGCCGCGCAGAAATGCCCAGGTGGCCCACAAGGTCGTGATGGGTAACCAGTAAGCACCCAAGCCGGCGAAGAAGATAAGCCCCCACGCCAGGTTAGCTCCGAAGCTTCCAATCCAGTTATGGGGTGCTCGATTGACGGTGGATGCATTGAAGATGGTTAGGTCACTGCGGTCGAAGGAGAGCAGACTGAGGAGGACCAGCAAGGTCATGACCAGCAAGCAAAGCCCCATGACTTCATGCTTCTTGTGTTCCACTTGAAAAAACCTCCAATCCTCAAAAGGATTGTCGTGAAGACCAACGCGACATTCAATCGAGCCTGGATAGCTCCCACATCTTCCAATATTCGGTCGGTCAAGCCCGATTGGGACCCAACGGACCATAACGGTTTTTAGACATCGATGATAATCGGATAGATCACTGGACGACGCTCCAACACACGCTGGAAGAAACGCCGCAGTTCACCCCGCACTTCCATCGCCAGATCGGTGCAATCCAGGTCAAAACCGTCAGCCAGAAAACGATCCAGCGTTTCAAGCACGACACATTTGGCCAGATCGAGGATTTCCGGCTTGGTATCTTCGACGATAAAGCCACGGCTAAAAATATCCGGACCGCTGAGGATTTCCTTGGTCTCCTTACTGATCACCATGGAGGCGATCACCAAACCGTCTTCGGAAAGATGGCGTCGGTCGCGCAGGACCAGATTACCCACATCCCCCACACCTTTGCCGTCCACGAACACTCGTCCAGTCTCGACACGCCCGTTGACCAGGGCTTGCTCACCATCAAACTCCAGAACGTGACCATTTTCCAACAATAGGCAGTGGTCCGGGCGCATCCCGGTGTCCATGGCCAGTTGGCGATGCTTGACCAAATGCCGATACTCTCCGTGAATGGGAATGAAAAACCGAGGTTGCACGGTATTGATGAGAAGCTTCAATTCTTCCTTGTATGCATGGCCCGACACGTGGATATCTCGGACCTGCTCGTAGATCACTTCCGCCCCCTGGCGGTACAGGTGATTGATGATGTTTTGGATGTTACGCTCGTTTCCGGGAATGAACTTGGAGGAAAAAATCACCGTGTCTTCCGGATGAATCTTGAGCTTCTTGTGGTCGCGCAAAGCCATGCGGGTAAGAGCGCTCATCGGTTCGCCCTGGCTCCCGGTGGTAAGAATGACCACTTCCCGATCAGTCAGTTTGGGCAAGTCCTGCAAGGTGATTTCATCCGCGGGCAGGAAGTCGATGTAACCCAACTCCCGGGCAATGCGGATGTTGGCCAGCATGGACTTGCCGTTGAGTAGCACCTTGCGGCCGTTATCACGAGCCAGCCAAACCACCTGTTGAATACGGTGGAGATTGCTGGCGAAAACGGCGATGATGATCCGCCCGTCGCATTCCTGAAAAATCTGGCGCAGAGTGGCACCGATATCTTTCTCGGAAAGGGTGGCGCCTTCGCGCTCGGCATTGGTGGAATCGGAAAAAAGCGCCAGCACGCCCTGCTCCCCATAGGCGGCAAACCGGGCTAGATCCATCCGTCGGCCGTCCACCGGGGTGTGATCCACCTTGAAATCGCCGGAATGGACGACCGTGCCGACCGGAGTGCGAACGGCCAACCCGGCTCCATCCGGGATGCTATGACAGACCTGGATGAACTCCACCTGAAACGGCGGCAGTTCCAAGGGATGGCGTGGTTTGACCTCGTGGAGGTGAGCGCGTTCCAGCAGTCCGTGTTCCCGAAGCTTTTCCCGGATCAAGGCCAGGGTCAGGGCGGTTGCGTACGTGGGCACATTGAATTCCCTCACCAGGAACGGGATGGCCCCGATGTGGTCTTCATGGCCGTGGGTGACAATAAGCGCCTTGATTCGCTCGCGGTGCTGACGCAGGTAGGAAAAATCCGGAATAACAATATCCACTCCCAGCATATCGTCTTCGGGAAACATCAAGCCGGCATCGATCAGGATGATGGCGTCACCGTATTCCAAAACCAGCATATTCAGGCCAATTTCCCCCAATCCTCCGAGGGGAATCACCCTGAGGGGTAAGGCATTCGTTAACGTACAATCGCTTGTCATGAAACCGATAGGTCCTTGTTGTTGTTGTCAGGAATCGGGAAGCAGCTTCCTATGCCGCTATGTCCGGCAGAATACCACCCTCGCTAAGGGTCAGATGGGCGCGGATCGCTTCCCTCACCTGATGCATCAATGCATCGCGATCCTTGGTAGTCAGTCCCTCCGTGGGGATGGCCGTGCCGACGGTCATGTGTACGCGGCCGGGATAGATCCTCCACGAACCACGCTTGGGAAGGATCTGAAAGGAACCTCTGATGCTGATCGGCACAATGGGATGTTGTGACTGCAGTGCCAACATGAATCCGCCCTTCTTGAATTCCTGTAAGACCCCATCAAGGCTGCGAGTTCCTTCCGGGAAGATGACCACGGAGGTTCCTTCCTTGATACGTTGCGCAGCGAAATTGATGCTTGCAAAAGCCTGCCGGCGATTGCTTCGATCAATGGGGATGTACCCTGACGCCTTCATGGCCGGGCCAAGCATGAAAACCTGAAAGAGCTCCGCTTTGGCCAGCCAACGAAATTGCACGGGGAGCTTTCCCAATATGGCAAAAATATCAAACCAGCTCTGATGATTGGCTGCATAGACGTAGGACGAAGCAGCATCTATCTTTTCCAAACCGTGCACCTTAACCTTTACGCCTGCAGCCCAAAGGTTGACGTTTCCCCACATCCGTGCACAAAGGTGTGCCAGGTCACTTCGGCGCGTGATGGTGGCTGTTAGGACGGCAAGAGAACCAATGAGTATGGTGGAAACGAACAGGACCACATAGAACCAGACGGAACGAACCAACATGATGGAAAGCCCTTCTTTACAACAAGCACATGGTCAGCCAACCATCCACCCCTCGCCGTAACCGGAAGACCCTGCCGCAAACCACGATAAACCGGATAAAAAACAGATGCTTGCGTATCAATGCGGATAGCAGTGTAAACCGTTTGTCTTGTGCCGTCAACCAATTGCGCCTGTTGAGCGGTGACCATCCGGCGAGCATCCCCCAAGACTTCATGACCGCCCAAGACGCTGCAGGTCCACCTGTCCGAGGAGCTCCGGCTCTAACCCACCCGGCAGTCCAATCAGGTCTTGTTCGGTCAGGTCTCACTATGCTATAGACCGTGCAGAAGCTCATGGAAACCACAGGGTTCCACCGCCTGGGTAGCGGCTGGGGGAATTTTCCACCCGGCCCTGCCCTGATCAACCCAAATCAAGGAAAAGGATAGGGAGCAGCCATGGCACGAGGTGTCAACAAGGTCATTTTGGTGGGGCGATTGGGGGGCGATCCGGAAGTCCGGTATACTACCTCGGGTACTGCGATGATGCAGTTCAATGTGGCTACCAACGAACCCTTCAAGACGGATGAGGGCAAGTGGGAAGAGCGTGCCGAGTGGCACCGCGTGGTGGCCTATGATCGACTTGCCGAGAATTTGTCTCAGTATCTCAGCAAGGGACGAGAAGTCTATGTAGAAGGCAAACTGCGCACCCGCCAGTGGGAGGATCAACAGGGGAACAAACGCTATACCACTGAAATAGTGGCCCGGGAGATCCAGCTTCTGGGCAGTTCCGGTCAGGCCCGCCAGAACGAATCACTGGTCCCCGGTGAAACCGGCCAAGGGAGTGGGGCCAAATCCCTGAACACGGAACTGCCGCCTTCTAGCGGGGCTCCCGAAGACGATATTCCTTTCTAGGACGTGGTGCTCAGAATAATACCGGCGCTTCCTGCGGCTGTCTCTTGAGGGTATCGGTGGGTAGGCTTGTGGTTCTGTGGTCAGGGTTGGGTTTGCTGGTAATGTTGTCTGGGGCTGAGTGGTCAGCAGCAACCACCGCCCCAGATGCAAAAACTAGCTCTTGGCGCCCTGGGTCTTGTCATCCAAGCGATCCGGGTTTTGTTTGGCGATGGTCGCATCGTCCGGGTCTTGAGTCGCTTTTTTGAAGTTCTTGATGGCTTTCCCCATGCCTGCTCCGATGTCGGGGAGTTTGCCGGCTCCAAAAACAATCATGATGATTACCAGAACAATGAGCAATTCGGGCATGCCGATTCCGCCTAGCATTGTTGAACTCCTTTCGAGATCCGCACCGGCTGGGGATCAGTGGCTATTGCCCAGCAACTCTTCCACTTCCTGAAGCAGTTGCAGGAATTCCTTGGACTGCCGGTATTCGTCCAAACATCGTTGCTGGTCCAGCCAGCTTTTCCAGACGCTCATCCAGGAATCATTGTGCCAATAGTACCTGGGATGTGGATCGGTTCCCGCCTGCCGCTCTTTGAATTCTTGATACTCCTCGTGGCACGATCGGCAGAGAGGGTATGGCGCTGCCGTTCGGGCATTGGAGTCCGGGTCCATGTTTGTTTGTGCGCCGCATTTGGCACATTTCAACAGACAACGGGTACACTGAAAGATCTTTTTCAGAGCGTCAATCTTTCGCTGGCGAACCTCTTCGTCACGAATGGATTTCAGATCCTGCGCCTTCTTGCCGAACTCGATGACATTCCCCATAGCATAACCTTTTTCTCTTTTTTCAATGACTTCTACATTATTTAGCATCAATCTTCCAGGGAGTCAAGGGAGGTGAAACCGTTGGAAGCGGCTGCATCGCTAAGGTTGAAGAGCTGTTGGGCCAAGTCCAGACAATGTTGTTTGCTTGAACGTCCACTTTTCCTCTTCAGAAACAAGATCGGGTCGTGAAGCATTTTGTTGATAATAGACTCAGTCAAGACTTCCATGGCTTGACGGGCTTTTTCATCGACATGGGGAAGCTGCGCAAGCGTCTTATCCAATTGCTCGCGGCGGATCTCCTCGGCTTTGCGCCGCAACGCAATGATGGTCGGAACCACCTCAAGAGTCTGAAGCCAGTCCAGAAACTTTAGTGTTTCGGCAGCGATGATGTGTTCAGCTTGGCGGGCTTCCCGTTGACGTTGCTGCTTGTTGACATCCACCACCCCCTGCAGGTCGTCGATATCGTATAGGTAAACGTTATCGATTTGGTTGATGGCGGGATCAACATCGCGTGGTACGGCAATGTCAATGAAAAACAAAGGCCGGTTGCGCCGCCCCCGCATCCTCTGCTTGACGTCTTCGCGTCGGATAATGGGATGCGCGGATCCCGTGGACGTGAGCACAATGTCCACCTCTCTTAAGGTATCCAATAGTTGATCGAAGGCGACTGTGCCAACACGGAGGCGCTTGGCCAATTCCAGGGCCCTCTCCAGGGTGCGGTTGCACACCAGCATCTTCCTGACTCCTTGGGCCAGAAGATGCCCCGCGGCGAGTTCGGCCATTTCCCCGGCACCCACCAGGAGGACCTGTTTGTCCTGCAAGTCGCCAAAGATCTTGCGGGCCAGCTCCACGGCTGCATAACTGATGGAAACCGCGTGTGATCCGATACGGGTTTCGGTGCGAACTCTTTTTGCCACCGAAAAAGCCTTGTGCAGCAGCCGATTAAGGATCACTCCGGCGGTTCGTAGTTGGGCGGCATTGCGATAGGCGGCTTTGATCTGGCCCAGGATCTGAGGCTCGCCAACCACCATGGAATCCAGGCTGGATGCCACGCGGAAAAGATGTCGCACCGCTCCCTGCCCCTCATGGATGTACAAATACTCATCCAAAAGGGGCTGCGAGGCTATTCCCAGACGTTCATTCAGCAAATTCTTGACTTCCCGAATGGCCTCGTTTGTATCGCGGGCCGTGAAAAGGAACTCGACGCGATTGCAGGTTGACAGAAACAACAATTCCTCAACGGACTTAAGCTTCCCGTGAACCTCCAACGAGTGGTTGTCTTGCTGGCAGACCAAGGCGAGCTGTTCGCGGATTTCCACCGGAGCGACGTTATGATTGGTTCCTAGCAGGATGACGTTTTCCATGGTGTTTCTTACATCGCAAAATTAGTATGGTAACCTTTCAGAAGCAGATTGACTCCCAGAAAAGTGATGAGAATGGCAGAGAACCCCAGGAGCGCCAACCATGCCGCACGACGCCCGCGCCAACCGACCGCGAGCCTTTGGTGCACGGACATGGCATAGATGCACCACGTGACCAGGGCCGAGATCACTTTGGGGTCCCGGTGCCAGGCGGACTGGAGGATCATATTGGCGTATGCCAACCCTGCCAGGAGCCCCAAGGTCATCAGCGGGAAGCCGACCATGAGGCAGGCGGAGTTGATCGCGTCCAGCCGTTCCAATGAAGGGAGTCTGCGGTAGAGGAAACCGAACTGTTTGTGTTTGATCTGCCGTTCCTGCAGGAGGTACATCACGCCGGCGCTGAAAGCCAAGGCAAACACAGCATTGGCCACAAACAAAGCGGTTACGTGCAGGATCACCCAAGTGCTCTGAAAAATCCCGCTCCGGGGAATGATGGAAGCCGGCATCACCGAGGAGGCCAGCATGAAAACCACGGCCAGGGGCGATACAAACGAACCCAAAATCCTGAGATTGAGCTTAAGCTGCACCACCAGGTAGGTCGTCACCAACATCCAGGCGAAAAACGACAACGCTTCCTGACTGGTGGTGACCGCCAGATGACCCACCGCCATTGACTGGAGGATAATGCCGCCGCCGTGGGCCAGACATCCCAGCCCGAGGAACGACCACGCAGTCCAGTGAACCTGGGGTAGATTGCGCACAAGATAAATCAAATAGCCGATGGTCCCCAGCAGATAACATCCGGTTGCCATCATGAATAGCACTGTGCGCATGTGTCCTTCCAAATTGCGGCTAGTTCGGTGTCGGTCAACCAGGGCCGGCAGAGCTTATTGAGAGCCTCGAGCGCTACTTCCTGTCGGCCCTCTCGGAGCCATTCCAGCAGCGGAAGCTGCACCATCTCGCGAAACATCCGCTGATTCTCGTCGGTCCCCAAGTTCTTTCGCTGGACTGCAGTGCGAATATTTCCTAACAATATTAAGTAGGGAGCCCATTCCGGGCCAAACTGCTGTTCCAGGACCTGACGGATCTGACGCGCTGCCGAAGGGCTAAGGCCCGCCGTGCTGATGGCAATGGTAAGGGGTCCCTGCTCAACGATGGCCGGCACCACCATCGAACCCATCTGAGGGTCCGTTGCCATATTGCACCAGATGTGACGTTCTTGAGCATCCGTTGCTACCTGTATATTCAGGGCCGGATTGTCAGTGGCGGCGAATACTAGATGGACACCCTCCAACTGGCGGTCATGGTACTGGGATCCCGTATGGACAATCAGTCCGTGCTCGTACTGCTCGTGCAACCAGGCAGTCAAGGTCCGGGACACCACGCGAATGGATGGACCATAAGGGAGCATGGTTCTGATCTTGCGCTCCGCCACCTGGCCGCCGCCAACCACCATACAGACCCGGCCTTGAAGCGATACGAAAAGCGGGCAATAGCGGGTAAACATCTCATGATCTCCCAGCCACGGGTGGGAAACCTCCGCGGGGTTTCAAGGCGAGGGATCCGCCATCGGGTCTCGGGCAGGCCTTGCTACTCTAAATCAACCATGGCACCATTGATCAACTATCACGATTCATAGTGGATAACAAGGGTGGCAAAGCTCGGTAAGGTAGGCGAAGGACCCCCTAGCCGCTTTGCCTACAGGTATCGGCGCTGTGTGCACAGCCATCCGCCCGAGGCTCGTCTCGAATGGAGCGTTGCCATGAAGGAATGGAGAGCCAAAAAGACGAGGGGGGAAACCCTGTTTGGGAGAGATCAAATGCGACGGTGGATGACGTAGTCCGCAATGTCCAACATAACTTCCCTTGTGGGACCATCCGCGAAAGCATCCAATACATCCTTGGCGCGTCGAACGTGGTCCATCGCAAGGCCGATGGTGCGGTCAATACCACCAGAACCAAGCACTATCTCTTGCAAACGCTCAAAATCCTTGGGCAGGATCTTTTCGGCACTGAAAATCCTGCGCAGCAGATCCTTGTCTTCAGTGGAGCAGTGGTGCATAGCGTGGATGAGCGGCAGTGTGGCTTTTCCCTCCTGCACGTCATTGCCGATGGGTTTGCCAAGTTCTTCCAGCTTGCCGGTGAAATCGAGGGCATCGTCGGTCAGCTGAAAGGCAGTTCCCAAATGATGGCCGTAGAGTCGCAACGCCTCCTCGTGTGCGTCGCTGGCGCCACCAAAGATCCCTCCCACCTGGCAGGCGGCGCTAATCAGCACAGCGGTCTTTCTATTGATGACTTCCAGATATTCCTCTTCATCGATCTCCAGGTTGTCGGCATGAATGTGTTGTAGGACTTCGCCTTCGGCCATCTTCGTGGTGGTTTCGGAAAGCACTCGCAAGATTTTGATGCTGTTGTAGCCGATGGTCATAAGGAAGGACTTGGCATAAAGGAAATCGCCTACCAGAACAACCGCGGGATTGCCCCAAAGGGTATTGGCTGCCGGGTTGTTGCGTCTGAACTCGGCCTTGTCAACTACATCATCATGTAGCAGGGAAGCGGCGTGAATATACTCGAAAACGACGGCGAGCGGAGCGTCCTGATGGCCCTGGTAGCCGCACAGACGGGCCGAGAGGATCATAAGCAACGGCCGCAACCGTTTACCCCCACTGCCCATAATATATCGCCCGACGACGCCAATCAGCGGGACGCTACTGGTTAGGTGGCGGTCGATTTCCGCTTCGATCCGTTCCAGATCTGGGCGTATCCGCGCATAAATACGGTCTTTGATTTTCTCGGGATCGGCGTAGGATGCATTCAGACGGGCCAAGGAATTCACGATTCGGGAGCCTGCTCGATGGTAGATTTTATGAATTTTCGCACACTTCCAACACGTCTTTCACTTTGCAGACGGGAACACAAGAGCCATAGATTAATAGCCGAATTCCCAATGGTTGTCAAAGCGTTTTCCCCTGAGAATGGGCAATTCCGCGACGTTCCCTCACAGTCTTCCGGACTTAGGTGCGCCGAGGGGTTCCTCAGATTAATTCGCCGATTAGGTCATAGTCCTCGGCATCCGTAATCATTACCGGCATAATCGTACCCGGACTGCCCATGCCCTTGCTGATCAGGACCATACCGTCCACTTCGGGGGCTTGGGTGGGCATCCGCCCGCACAGCAGCAGATCCGTCTCTGGATGATAACCCTCCACCATTACCGGTACCACGGATCCGCGCAGGCGCTCGATCCGTTGCCGAGAAATGCGCCGCTGGAGATCGAGCAATCGTTCATACCGGCCCCGCTTGATTTCATCCGACACCTGCCGTGGAAATCGAGCGGCAGCGGTACCGGCTTCAGGCGAATAGGCAAAGACCCCCAAGTGCTCAAATTGCATGCGTTGTACAAAGCTCATCAAGGCTTCGTAGTCTTGTTCGGTCTCACCAGGAAAACCGACCATTATGGAGGTCCGCAGGGCTATTCCAGGTACTTGGGCTCGGATTTGACCAATCAAAGCCTCCATGTCGCATTGCTGAGTGCCACGATGCATGGCGTTGAGGATATGGGGGACACAATGCTGAATGGGGAAGTCCAGGTAAGGCACGATTTTGCGCGAATGCGCCATGGTTTGCAGAAGACCTGCGCTGATTCGGCCTGGATAGGCATAAAGGAGCCGAATCCAGTGAATTCCCGGTATGCATTCAAGGGCTTCCAGCAAACGCTCAAGCCCCGCGGTTTCGCCACGCTCGCTCGCGAAGGCGGTGATGTCTTGAGCGATTACATTGATTTCGCGGACACCTTCAGCGGCCATGCGAGCGGCTTCCTGTGTCATATCAGCCAAGGAACGGCTCCGATACGGGCCGCGCAGTTTTGGAATGAAACAGAAAGTGCAGTGATTGCTGCAGCCTTCAGCAATCTTGAGATAGGCTGTGTGGGGGGGGGTGGAACGCAGCCGAGAATGATCGTTGGTTTGCAGATGCCTCGGCGGCCCTATCCACAGTCGCTGCAGATGCCCGGTCTGGTGTGCCCGCAGGATCTCCGTAACCATGTGATAGTGAGAGGTGCCGGCGAACAAATCCACTTCGGGAAGCAAGGGAAGCAGCTTCCGGCCGTAACGCTGGACCATGCAGCCGATCACCAGGAGAGTCTGACAGGAGCCGTTATGTTTGTGTTCGGCAACGTCCAGGATGGTCTGAATGGCTTCTTCGACTGCGGATTCCAGAAAACCGCAGGTATTGACCACAATGAGTTCAGCTTCGGCAGCGCCGGCACCGATCTCGTAACCGGCTGCCAATAACTGGGGAACGACGGTTTCGCTGTCGACTAGGTTTTTGGCACAGCCGAGATGAATGAGCACAGCTCGAGGCTTCATGGTTTTTCCCGATGAATCCAGCTGGATGGGTACATGGTTCGATGTTTGGTCAGCCGCGATAGGAGACCACGGTGTGTCGATCCATAGCCGAGAAGATCCAGTAATCAAGCAGGGCCAGAAGGACCGTCAGGGCAACCCAAGCGATGGCGTACCACCGAAATGAGAGACGATCTTTTATCTTGGCGGCAGCGACTTGGACGCTTGTCACCATCACATAACACTCCAGTGCAAAAGGAGGAAACCCAAAAAAACCTAGGAGCGGCATTTCAAAAACCTGCAAGAAATGAACATAAGGGATGGTATAGATCCACTTGGTTCCCGCCCAGAAATTCCAGAACTCCCACAAGAATCCGCAGCAGGCGCCGGCTAACAGCAGCACGGTGAAGCGGTACCACGACCCATGTTCCCAGTCACGCAGCAACGAATTGGCGCCCAGATGGTGATTCACAGGCTCCAGCAGCAAAATGAATCCGCCCCAAACCAGAGGAAAGAAATAGCGGGGCCAGATGAGTGGCAGCAGTAGAAAAACCAGGGCGATCGAGATCATTGCGGGGTACCAGCGCCGGGGTGATGGGAGAGGGGTGCATCGGTGCCGTGGAATCAGTCCGGAATGTTCGATCAGACTAGCAGTAGTGAAAATCGCCGGTAGTACTGTGGCAAAGGACATGATGTAACCGGCCCAACGTGTCCCCAGTGAGGCCGGTACGTGAATGTAATTCCAATTGTGCAACCGCAGATTGTACGCTTCGAACACCAGCCAGATGTGCAACGAGAGTGGGAGGAGACTGAAGAAACGAGCTGGATTCCCGAACAACAAAGAAGCCCTTCCACGGGAGTGCAGCCAGGCCTGGGCAAAGAGGATGTAAGACCACCAGGCAAAGCAATAGTACCACGACCGGAAAGGCTCGCAATGAACCACCAAGCCGGCAGTGGCACCGCAAAGCGTCATGAAAGCCGCAAACATGGTGACCTTAACCAGGAAACGCTTATGGTCCGGACTCAACTCGATCTCCCTCCAGCAGGCGCAGGGCTGGGGCCCGATGGTATCGGCCAAAGATCATGTAACCGCTTACAGGCAGTCATAGGAGTCGAGCGGTTCGACCATACCTGGTTGGGCTTGCGGTCGGGGGAATTGGAAACACTCAGCCAAGAATCGAGCCAAGCACGGTGGAAGGCCCTTGGAAGGGGATGCGAGTGAACGGCCTTGTCGCAGGAGATTAAGAAGGAAAGGTGTTCGTGCCTGTCATATAAGTATACGAAAAACATGGTAAAAAAAAATTCATTTGCGGGTAAAAAAATTATTATCTGTAATATCAAATACATCGCGGAAGAGCCTGGAGAACAAAAGAGCGAGCTCTGGCATATCTCTAACCATTCGATAGTACTATATATTTTTAATTGTCTCAACAAATCTTCTTGATTCATATTGAGAAATTGAGAGTAATTGAAATGAATTCAGAGAACTTATTTGTGAAAGCGCGATTGTGGGTTCTTTCTCTCGATTTTGACCACAAACATCCTTTGTTCAACTCTGATTGGCCTTGGCAGACCCCTGTCGTATTGATACAAATAGCTCCACAAATAAATGTGCTCAAAATCGGATGAACGGCACCTCAGGAAAAGCAGGCATTTGGGGTGCCCGATACGGTTGATCGAGGACAGTTAGCATTAGGAGGATATGACGTTTATATCAATCATCCCAAAGCACATTCCACGACTCCACTTTAGCAAAAATTTGGGTATGTGAGGTGGAGTTTTTCCGGTGCATGTTGGAGGGACCCAGCGTAATGGTGACGAGGGGTTCCCGCTGCATTAGACGGTTCTCGCGAGGTGACGCGCTCAAGCCCGAGCCGCTCAATCGCTGCGTCACTGGATGATCTGGGCGAACCCATTCGAAGCCAATCACGATGTATTACCAGCTTGCACCTTAACCATATCATGTCCTGTAGGAAAGCTCTGGGTTAGAAGGGATATCAAGCCCCGACTAAGCGTGAAGGCGAAACGCGCTCTTGGGACTGAATCGTAGGCCCAATTCGGCTCTGCGGGCTGCAGGTGGTTGTATGTGCCGGTGGCCCACTAGTAATGTGTCCGATCACATGGGTTTCCCGAGAGAGGGGCCGTTGCGTTCCCCGATGCACCCGCTTGGCAGTTCACGAATCTGGCCAGGTTCGGCGATAGTCTACAGGCAGTCAGGGAGGTTCACAATGGCGCCAAGATGGAACGATCAGAGGCTCCTTAGTGGTCATCGTAGGAACATCAGGTTCGCACGTTGGATATCATGGGCCGGATTGCTGACGGTACTGCTCGTCGGTGTCTTCACGTACTCCAGAATCGAAGCGAGAACCGAACCAAGGACGGATTCGGAAACGACCGATGTGGATTCTGCATTGGGCGCTACTAGGTCTCAAGGCGGGGACGTGCAGTATTCACCATTAAGCAATGTGCCAAGATGGGGTTATCTGAATTATTCCAGGGACTTTCCGGAACCCATCGAAACTCCGCAGTTGCCAATCCCCGAGCATCACAATGTCTCAAGGTTTGTCCAGTTCTTCCAGGGAGAGGGTCGAGAGACCTTCGTCAGCGCCATCAAAAGGTCCTGGTTACATGTACCGCTCATGATGGAAATCTTAAAGAGCTATGAGATTCCAGCCGAGCTGGTCTACATGGTTCTGGTAGAGAGCCGTTTTAACAATAGCGCGTTATCTCCGCAAGGAGCCGCCGGCTTCTGGCAGCTCATGCCTGCTACCGCACGTCGCTTGGGATTGCGAGTGGACAACTGCGTGGATGAGCGCTACGATCCAGTGAAATCGACCCATGCTGCCGGTCGCTATCTCCGGTCCCTCTATGATACAGCTCATTCTTGGCATATGGCAGTTGCGGCCTACAACGTCGGAGTCCAACCTGTTCTGAAATTGATGCAGAAGCGTAATGGCGCTGACATCTGGGCCGAGGCGGGCAATGGTGCGTTGCCGGGCATGACCTTTGTTTCCAAGGTTTACGCAGCCATTGTGATTGCACGGGATCTTGAAGGTTTTGGGTTTGAGCGACCGCGTTTCATTCCCTTGGACGGATCGGATTTCGTGTGGGTACACAGTGAGTTGTCGCTCCGCCAGGTGGCCCGATGGGTGGGAACCACGGCGGAAGAACTGCGAGAGCTCAATCCGTCGCTGTTGTCAGATCGTTTGCCGTCTGGAAACGAGGCTTTCTGCCTGTGCCTTCCCTCGAAGACCAGCCCAAAATTCAAACTGGCTTATCAGCGCTACCTCACCACAGCGAAAGATGGCTAGGGTGGTCTTGGTCGGTCTATTTCACTAGTGCAGCACGGCAGAAATGCAGGAACTTGTCTTAGGGCTTGAGTTCCCCCCTTTCAAAAAGGGGGGAACTCCAAGAGCTGCCATTCAGAATCCTCCTCTGCGGACACAGTCTTCTGCAGATACCGATAAGTCCTCATGAGCATCCGTCTTCTGGCTAGAGAACTATATCAGGTGGCCAAGCTTGTGGAAAAGCTCGAACAAGCGCTGCTGGATCCCCGATTGAAGGGATCAGAGAAGCAACGTGTGGCGGAAGAGCTTCGTGGTGCTAGAGCCGAGCGTGACCGTCTGCGCGCCATGCTGGATGGCGCCAAGGAGGGCTGCTAGGAATGCGGTCTGTGCTGCGCGTGGATTTCCACATAGAGGCTTCAGGAGTTGCGCATCGTGAGCAAGAACTGTGAACACGAGCATCACCCAAATGGCTGTGGTTGCGTGGGGGGGGGTGTGCAGGGGCAGGAGCCCACTACCTGCGGGGGTAGTATCACCATCCCGACCCTTGAGGAGCAACACATTCTGGCTAAGATCCGGGAGATCCAGGAAGAATCGCACCGCATCAAGAAAGCTATCGGCGCATTGGAGGACCTACCGGAAAGTCCACCGGCCGACTTGAACGCATTGCGCGACCAGTTGCAGGCTCTTCGGCAGCAGCGTGCTGATCTAGAGGGCCAACGAGCCCGGGCTACCCAGGAGCGTATGCGGCTCCTCGGGCACGCCTGAGAGATTCTGAAGTGGGCAAGACCGCTCCATGCCTGATAGCGGATTGTTCTGCATGGCGGATACGGACGGTGTGGTTTTGTTACAGAAATTACGAAGTGCGCTGGTGAAGGAGGGACAACCCGGAGTGCAAAAGGCTGCCGGCATGCTTTGCCTGGGCTACATTCATGCGGCTATTGGGGGATCAGGTGGCAGGGTGGGCGTGGCGCTTCGGGTATTCCGTGTTTTCGATTTTGGCAAGTGACATTGTGAAATCTTGTCTAATTTTTCCCTTGACAACCTTTGCCCCCTCAATATAATCACCTTTGCAACTTATTGCACAAGCCCCACACCTCCCGTTTTTTCGGGATCGTTGCAACGTCGATACGGGTTCCATAACATTTAAGCATCGAAGGAGAGAAAGCTATGTCGAAGCTGGTTCCACCACATGGGAAAGAACGGAAGCTGAAACCGCTCTTGTTGCAAGGTAAGGCGTTGGAGGAAGAGAAGAAGAAGGCCAAAGGTTTGAAAGTGGTTCCCATAACCAGTCGGGAAGCATCGGACCTGATCATGCTCGGTATCGGCGCCTTCACCCCGCTCGATGGTTTCATGGGCCATGACGACTGGAAAGGCGTGTGCGATAAGTACTTGATGGCCGATGGCACCTTCTGGCCCGTCCCCATCACCCTCTCCGCCGACAAGGCGTTGGCTGACAGCATCGGTGCCAAAGAAGAAGTGGCCTTGTTGGACGTGGAAAACAACGAAATTCTTGGTACCATGAAGGTGACCGAGAAGTACAAAATCGACAAGGCACATGAGTGCAAATCGATTTTCTGGACCAACGATGCGGCAGGTCACCCCGGCGTGCAGAATGTTATGGCGCAGAAAGATATCAATCTGGCCGGTCCCGTCAAGGTTCTCAGCGAGAGCTTCTACCCCACCCAGTTCAAGGGTGTCTACCAGCGCCCCGCCGAAGCTCGTAAGATTTTTGAGGACAAGGGCTGGAAGCGGATTGCGGCGTTGCAGTTGCGCAACCCCATGCACCGCAGCCATGAATTCCTGGCCAAGATCGCCGTCGAAGTCATGGATGGTCTCTATATCCACCAGTTGGTGGGCAAGCTGAAACCGGGTGACATTCCCGCTGATGTTCGCGTCAAGGCCATCGATGTGCTGGTGGAGAATTACTTCGTGAAGGACACCGTAATCCAGGGTGGTTATCCGGCTGAAATGCGCTATGCCGGTCCCCGCGAAGCATTGCTCCATGCCGTGTTCCGTCAGAATTACGGCTGCAGCCACCTGATCGTTGGCCGTGACCATGCCGGTGTGGGCGACTACTATGGTCCGTTCGATGCCCAGAAGATTTTCGATCAGATTCCAGAGGGCGCCTTGATCCTAAAACCCCTCAAGATTGACTGGACGTTCCACTGCTTCAAGTGCGGTGGCATGGCTTCCCTGCGCACCTGCCCCCATGGCAAGGATGACCGCCTGCTGCTTTCCGGCACCATGGTCCGCAAGACCCTCTCCGAAGGTGGGGAACTGCCCGTGGAATTCTCCCGTCCGGAAGTGGTCAAGGTTCTGCAGGCCTACTACGCCGGCCTCGAGGAAAAAGTGGAAATCAAGCTCCACGGTGCTGCCACCGGCGATGTAAAGAAAAAGAAGTAGTCGGATTGTAAGTTTGCTTTCAGCTGACAGTACAGACCTGGTTCGGCGTGACCGACGCCGAACCAGTTTGTTTTCAATAGTGGTAGGGTGTATACTCCGGGACTTTTTCTGCGGAGAGCTTAAGAACCCGAAAACCGCTTCGGTACTCCAGATCGGTGCCGGGTGGTGAGGTTTTCTGTTGAGCGAAAGGAGGTGCAAGCGCGACCTGTTGATCCATTTTTGACGACGCGTCCGGTAGCCTTCCTCGAACCATTTCTCCGGAATGTACAAGCGCTTGTGCAAGAGGACATACCCATGGCGAGAAGCATAAGCGGCGAATACCCCCACCTGGCAATTGTCCACTTTGCCGATACTGCCGCAGTACTGTTTGGCAACCCCAGCAGAATCGTCGCCCTTCTTGGGGAATCCGATTCATCAAAAATCAGGACCGCATCGGGATCGGCCAGGTCCTCTTCCACCAGGACATGGTATTTCTTGAGCATAGCCCCTTCATTCCAGACAACACCACATGCTGACCTGTATCCTGGCTCATTTCTTCCTCTGGCACCTCAATATCAGACTGGGGAAAAAAGCACCGTCCATTACGCTGTCGCAGCTTAGGGCCTTGTTGAAGGCGGTGCTCCCCATGAGGGTTTTTGACATCCAAGCTCTTCTCGATCTGGTTGCATGGATCCAAGCAAATAACCACCGTGCCTACCTTTCCCAACGAAGGAGAAAAATCAAATCTTGCAAGTAAACGTCGTTGTAGGGTTAATCAGGTAATGCAGCCCATCTTCGACCCGGATTTCTCCGAGTCAAGCTATGGATTCCGCCCCGGCCGCAGTGCGCATCAGGCCGTGCTGAAGGCACGGGAATATGCGGCGGCGGGCAGGCGGTGGGTCGTGGACATGGATTTGGAGAAGTTCTTTGACCGCGTCAATCACGACATTTTGATGGCGCGGGTAGCCCGCAAGATAGGGGACAAGCGGGTACTAAGACTCATCCGCCGCTATCTTCAGGCGGGAGTGATGGTTGGAGGTGTCGTATCGCCCCGAACGGAAGGGACTCCGCAGGGAGGACCTCTGTCTCCGCTTGCTTTCCAATATTCTACTGGATGACTTGGACAAGGAGCTGGAGCGAAGGGGGCATGCGTTTTGCCGGTACGCCGACGACTGTAATATTTATGTCCAAGTCAAAGCGTGCCGGGCAAAGGGTGCTGGCGAGCATCACCCGATTTCTAGCAAGCAGACTAAAGCTCAAGGTCAACCCGGAAAAGAGCGCCGTGGCGCGACCATGGGACCGCAAGTTCCTGGGCTACAGCATGACCTTCCATACAGCAGCCAAGGCTTAAGGTGGCTCCGGCGTGGTGGATCGCATGAAGACTAAGCTCCGGGAGATATTTCGAGCGGGTCGGGGTCGCAACATCCGCAGGTTATCGAAGAGCTGGGGCCTGTTTTGCGAGGATGGGTGAATTATTTCCGGCTGGCCGAGGTAAAGGGCGTTTTCGAGGAACTGGACGGATGGATACGCCGCAAATTTCGGTGCATCCTCTGGCGACAGTGGAAAAGAACCTACACTCGGGCCAAGAACCTGATGAAGTGTGGTTTGGGGGAAGAAAGGGCTTGGAGGTCCGCGACAAACGGACGAGGCCCCTGGTGGAACTCCGGGGCCTCACAGATGAACCAGTGTTTCCCCAAACGCTTCTTTGACAACTTGGACTTGTGTCACTGCTTGATCAACTCAGAAAGCTTCAATGTACTTCATGAACCGCCGTGTACGGAACCGTACGCACGGTGGTGTGGGAGGACGGGGGAGGCGACTCCCCCTCCTACCCGACAACCGTGGCGTTCGTCTCCACAAACGCACGTTTCTAGCTCTTGGTGGTTGCCCAAGGGAATGTGGATGTGATATTCGTCACGACGGCTTCTGGCTGAGCGGATGAGCTGGATAGTTACCGGTCGCCTGAGAAGGGAGACTGGTGCTGTGATTCTAGGGTTCGCGCTACTCACCCGCGAAAAGTATGAGCCGTATCACGGTCTATGGCCCGTTGGTTCAAGGGTCACTATTCGGTTGGCGGCAGGAGATCCCTGCCACCGGCCGGTGTGGCTCTTGAACCCATCGTCCATAGTCCCAAAGTGAATCGAGTGGCAAGGTCGAATGTTGAAGATTGAGGGAGGATCAACCATGGCAGATGCGATCAATGGCAATCGCAGCATTCTAGTGGTCGGCGGCGGGATGAGCGGCTTGACCGCAGCGGTGGAGGCCGCCGAGGCCGGATTCCCGGTGTATATTGTCGAAAAGGAGCCGTACCTTGGGGGGCGTGTGGCTCGCATGAACAAGTATTTCCCCAAGCTGTGCCCACCCAGTTGCGGGCTGGAAATCAATTTCCGGCGGATCAAGAACAACCCACTGGTGCGTTTTTTCACCATGGCCGAAGTGATCAAGGTGGACGGCGGCCCGGGTGACTTTGACGTGCAGATTCGATTGCATCCGCGCTACATCAATGCCAACTGCACCGGCTGCGGTGTCTGCCAGGATGCCGCCACCACCGAAGTCCCCAATTCATTCAACTACGGTCTCGACAAGATCAAAGCCATCCATCTGCCGCATGATTTCGCCTTTCCCGATGCGCTACGTGCTGGCCCCGGAAGTGCTTGGAACGGATGAAGCCACCGCCATCAAGAACGCCTGTCCCTACGATGCGGTGGATTTGGAGATGCAGCCCCAAGAGTTCGACCTCAAAGTGGGTGCCATCATCTGGGCGACCGGTTGGACGCCCTATGATGCTTCCAAGATTCTTTACTATGGGTTTGGGAAGAACTCGAATGTCATCTACAAATGTCATGATGGAACGATTCGCAGCCCTGAATGGTCCCACTGGCGGCCGGATTGTCCGGCCTTCCGACGGTGCTCCGGTGCAAAAGATCGCCTTTGTTCAGTGTGCCGGCTCCCGTGACGAAAACCATCTGGCGTATTGCTCCGGGATTTGCTGTCTGGCGTCGCTCAAGCAGAGCCACCTACCTTTTGGAGCAAAACCCGGAGAGCCAGAGCCACCATCTTCTACATCGACATCCGCGCCTTGGGCAAATTCGAGGAGTTCTTCACCAAGGTCCAGGCGGACGAGCGCGTTACTCTCATCAAGGGCAAAGTCGGGGAAATCACCCAAGATCCGGCAAGCGGTTTGGTTACCGTCCAGGTGGAGGATCAGGCCACCGGCAAGATCCTCAAGGAGCAGTTCGACCTGGTGGTGCTGGCCACCGGCATGGTGCCCAACACGCCAACCGGTCAATTGGCTGTTGGTCTTGCCGTGGACGACCACGGGTTTGTCCTGAGCGATCAGGGTGGATCGGGAATGGTCGGCGCCGGCTGCGTGAAGCAGCCTGCGGATGTGGCGACCAGCGCTCAGGATGCGACAGCGGCAGCTCTCAAGGCCATTCAGGCGACGGTGAGGAGGTAGCGCGATGGAAAAGAAACTCGGCGTCTATATTTGTGGCGGTTGTGGCCTGGGAGATGCGCTCGATCTGCGATGCACTGGCCAAAGTGGCCACCAAGGAATACAAAGCCGCGATCTGCAAGCAGCACTCCCACCTGTGTGGTCCGGAAGGGGCTGGTCTCATCAAAGCCGACCTGGAGCAGGGGGAGGTCAACAGCGTGGTGATTGCGGCCTGTTCACCCCGGGTGATGACGGATGTTTTCGACTATGGTCCGGCGATTTTGCTGGAGCGGGTCAATCTCCGGGAACAGGTGGCCTGGTCCCATCCGGCCGGAGATGAAGACACCCAGATGCTGGCTGAGGACCAGCTGCGCATTGGGCTGGCCAGGATGAAAGAGATGGAGCCGCCCAGCCCGTTCGAGGGTGAGAACCTCAGCAAACGCATCCTGGTGGTCGGCGGGGGTCTCACCGGCATGAGCGCCGCCAACGAAGCCGCCAAAGCCGGTTATGAAGTGGTGCTGGTGGAAAAGGAAGCCGAACTGGGTGGGTACCTCAAACAGGTGAGCCAAGCTCCCCCCGGCCCAGCCCCCCTATGAGGAACTTCACGAGGCCGATCTGCCCGGCATGATTGGGGAACTGACCGGTCGGTCGCAATGTCACCGTCTATACCGGCGCTCAGGTGGCCAGCATCGCCGGCGCCCCCTGTATGTTCGATGTTAGCCATCCAGCAAAACGGCATCACAGGCTGCCGAACGAGTCGGGGCTGTGGTGCTGGCCACCGGTTCGGTACCCTACGATGCCCAGAAACTCGAGCATCTGGGATATGGAAAGCTGACCGACGTGATCACGGCCGCCGACCTGGAAGCGCAGTTCAAGGCCGGGAGCGTTACCCGCCCCTCCAACGGTCAGCCGGTGGGGAGCGCCGCTTTCGTGCTTTGTGCCGGATCCCGCGACGCCAAGCACCTTGCCTACTGCTCGGCGGCCTGCTGCGTGGAATCCCTCAAGCAGGCCAAGATGTTCAAGACCGCCAATCCCGACCATGCCGGTCTACATCTTCTATCGAGACATGCGGGCCACCGGCCAATACGAACTATTCTACAAGCAACTGCAAAAAGACGGAGTGATCTTCGTGCGGGGGACGGTTTCCGGCATCGATGATGACGGGTCCGGAGCACTCACCGTTGTCGGCCGAAGATGAGCTGACCCGGTCGCCCATCATCTCGGAAAGCGTCGACCTGGTGGTGCTGGCCACCGGCATGGTGCCCACCTCGGCCCTGGGTCAGCCCTACAAGGCTCAACAGCCCCAGGAGGGGGAGGAAGCGGCGGAAGTTCCTGCCGACACCATCCTGGTGTCCAACCTGCTCAATCTGCAGTATCGTCAGGGGCCGGAAGTCCCGGCACTCAAATACGGATTTCCCGATTCCCACTTCATCTGCTTTCCCTATGAATCCCGGCGGACCGGGATCTACCCGGCAGGAACCGTGCGTGCTCCCATGGACTACGCGCGGGCCGTGGAAGACGGTACCGGCGCGGCCCTCAAGGCCATCCAGTGCATGCAGATGACCTCCCAGGGCAAGGCGCTCCATCCGCGGGCCGGCGACCTCAGCTATCCGGAATTCTTCATGCAGCGCTGCACCCAGTGCAAACGCTGCACCGAGGAATGCCCGTTTGGCGCCATCAACGAAGACGAGAAGGCCAACCCGCTGCCCAACCCGACCCGCTGCCGCCGCTGTGGCGTGTGCATGGGCGCTTGTCCGGAACGCATCATCTCCTTCAAGAATTACTCGGTGCCCATGATCGGCAACATGATCAAGAGCATCGAGGTCCCGGAGGAGGACGAGGAGAAGCCCCGCATTGTCGTGTTGGCCTGTGAAAACGATGCTTATCCGGCGCTGGACATGGCCGGTATCCGGCGCCTCCAGTACAATCCCTGGGTGCGGATCATCCCGGTTCGCTGCCTGGGATCCATGAACCTGGTGTGGATCGCCGATGCGCTCTCCAAAGGGATCGACGGCATCCTGCTGTTGGGCTGCAAACACGGGGATGACTATCAGTGCCATTTCGTCAAGGGCAGCGAACTGGCCAACATTCGTTTGAGCAAGATTATGGAAACCCTCAACCGCCTTCGCCCTGGAATCCGACCGGGTGCGGCTCGAACAGCTTTCCATTACGGAATATCAACGGCTGCCGGAGATTCTCGACAGTTTTGCCGCTGTGCTGGAAGCCGCTGGTCCCAATCCGTACAAGGGTTCTAGAATCGTGACTGCTAAATGCTGAGGAGAGTTCTATGGAACCGAAATCCGTCTCGTTGGAAATGAGAGACTACGTCATATCCATGGGGGCGGAAACGCTCAACTGGTGCATGCAGTGCGGCCTGTGTACCAACCTCTGCCCGTGGCGGCTGGTGCCGGGTGAAACCAGCGAACAATTCAACATCCGGCACATGCAGCGCCTCGGACAGATGGGCATGGAAGGCTTTGAAGCCGAAAAAGTCCTATTTGCCTGCAGCACCTGCAGCATGTGCCAGAGCAACTGCCCGCGCGGGGTCAAGATCGTCGACAACGTGCGCGCCATGCGTGCCAGCATCGTGGGCGCGGGTATGGCCCCGGCCAATTTGCGTCCGATTCTGGGGAGTACTCACGCCCAGGGGAACCCCTGGTCCGGACCCCGCGATAACCGCACCGCCTGGCAGGAAGGGCTCGATGTCCCGGCCTTTGGTCCCGACACCGAGTATTTTCTCTTCGTGTGCTGCCATTCCTGCTACGATCCGCGCAGCACCAAGATTGCCAAGAGCATCACCAAGCTGCTGCAGAAGGCGGGGGTGAGCTTTGGGGTGATCGGCACCGAGGAAAGCTGCTGCGGCGAAAGCGTGCGCAAGCTGGGCGACGAGGAGCTTTTCCAGAAGCTGGCTCAATCCAACATCGAGCTTTTCAACGGTAAGGGTGTCAAGAAGATCATCACCACTTCGCCCCATTGCCTCTGGACCTTCAAGAACGAGTATCCAGAGCTGGGTGGAGAATGGGACGTGATCCACTACACTGAGCTGCTGCAGCAGTTAGTGGCCAATGGCAAGCTGGCTGTCCCCAAGGCGCTGGGCAAGAAGGTGGCCTATCACGATCCCTGTTACCTGGGACGGCATAGCGATGTGTACGACGCCCCGCGGGAGTTGCTGGCTTCTCGGGCCGAAACCTCGGTGATGGAACTGGACCGGAATCGCGAACTGAGCCTGTGCTGTGCCGGCGGCGGTGGACGCATCTGGGGGGAAGTGCCCATGGGTGAACGTTTCGGCGAACTCCGCATCACCAACGCGGTGGATCAGGGCGCCGAGGTGCTGGCTACCGCCTGCCCCTATTGCGTGAATATGCTCACCGACGCCTGCAAGAGCCTGAACAAGCAGGACGTGCTGGAGATTGTGGAGCTTTCGGAACTGCTTGCGGATGGTCTGCAATAGTTGTATGTGGAGGCCGGCAGCCATGAGGTGATGCCGGCCTGGTTGAAACTATACTTGTTAAGGATTCGAAGTGTGGGATATTCTGCTGCTGCTAGTAATAGTACGCGATTATCTGTGATTACCGCTAGTTAGCTAAGCAGAAAACTAACAATCCCGATCGTTTCATACTGCAATCACCCGCTATCGTTTGTGAAAATTTGCATAATTTTTCCCTTGACAAGAAACGAGTCATCCTTTAATAATGACTTTGCAACATATTGCACAAGCAATTATATCAGGCTCCGGCACAGAGCCGGTAAGCCTCGGCTACAGGTTTGACAGAATGCAGGGTGTCCATCCCCGTTGAGGGTGTCTTCGTTCTAGAGGTTTGTTTCCGTCGTTTTTGGTATGTTCCTCAATAAGTCCATCGGTGCAGAGGTAATTGATGCAGTCCTTGAAGACCCTCCTTAAGATAAAGGAACTCTCTGAAAAGGAGTCAGAGTCCTTTGCTCAGAATGACAGGTTGCGGGAAGCGGCAAAATAGTATCCTTAGTAATGCCTTGATTTTCAAAACTATGTGAGCTATTGAACAGGCTCCTAATGGAAGGGGGTGAATAAGGAATCTTTTGCCTTTTAACTTTCTGCTTTAAACTCTTAATTGTTTAATGGAGGTATTAAAATGCCTAGTTTTGTAATGACTGAGAAGTGTGATGGCTGCAAGGGGCAGGATAAAACCGCATGCATGTACATATGCCCCAATGATCTGATGGCGCTGGATAAAGAGAGGATGAAGGCATATAACCAGGAGCCTCAATACTGCTGGGAGTGCTACTGTTGTGTAAAGATATGTCCACAGCAGGCTATGGATGTAAGGGGATACCAGGACTTTATGCCTCTTGGCGCTGCATCAACTCCGCTGAGAGGAAGTGAAGACATCATGTGGACCATCACCTTCAGGGATGGGAGAATCAAGAGGTTTAAGTATCCCACGAGGAGGACGCCAGAGGGTTCTATAAAGCCATTTGAGGGATTTGCTGAGGCAAAGGTAGCAGATTTAAACAATCAGTACCTCCTTGGAGAGCCCGACATAATGGGAATTAAAGAACTCCCGACCAATAAGAAATAAGGAGATTAAAAAATGAAGGAATTCGCCACACAGGTTGTTGAGACCGATGTATTGATACTTGGTGGAGGGATGTCCGGCTGTGGTGCTGCAGTAGAGGCTGCGTACTGGGCAAAGCCACTGGGTTTGAGCGTGACACTTGTTGATAAGGCTGCCATTGACAGAAGTGGTCCCGTAGCGATGGGACTTTCTGCCATCAATACCTACATGGGTCTGGATGGCAAGGTCACCATGAATCCCCAAAAGCCTGAAAATTTTGTTCAATATGTGACGAATGACCAGATGGGCCTGATGAGACAGGACCTGGTCTATGACGTTGCAAGACATGTGGATTCGTCAGTCAAGCATTTCGACAAATGGGGACTTCCTATATGGAAGGATGAGGCCGGAAATTATGTAAAATCCGGTCAATGGCAGGTGATGATAGCCGGCGAGAGTTACAAGATCCTCGTGGCAGAGGCAGCAAAGAGCGCTATGGCCACCCTTGGTGACAAAGGCCAGATCCTTGAGAGGGTCATGATCACGCATCTTCTCAAGGATGAGAAGGAACCTGACAGGGTAGCTGGAGCAGTGGGCTTTAGCGTCAGGGAAGACAAGTTCTATGTTTTTAAGGCTAAAGTAACTATCGCTCTGATGGGTGGTGCTGTCCATGTATTCAGGCCGAGGTCTCAGGGTGAAGCCTTTGGTAGGTCCTGGATGCCGCCCTTTGTCGCCGGATCGGTATATGCCCTGGTTTTACAGGCAGGTGGTGAGTTGACCCAGATGGACAATACCTTTGTGCCTCCAAGGTTTAAGGATTCCTATGGTCCTGTTGGCACATTCTTCCTGCTGTTTAAGACACCTGCAACAAACGGCCTTGGTGGCCCATATGTTGGTGCATATCCAAACGAGTCAGCCACCTGGAAGCCATATGCTGACGCGAAACCGACTCCGACACCTATGAGAAACTACGAGATGATCCTCTGTGCGAAGGAAGGCAAGACGCCATTCTGGATCAATACACAGAAGGTGGTGGAGAGGTATAAGGCGGAGATAACAGATCCAAAAGAGTTGAAAAAGAAGATAAAGTTGTATGAGAGCGAAGCCTGGGAAGACTTCCTCGATATGACCATCGCAGGTGCGACGAACTGGGCTGCCCATAATATTGACCCGATGGAGAAACCTATGGAGCTTCAGTTGTCTGACTCCGTCTTCATTGGTTCGCACGCCTGCTCTTGTGGTGCATGGTGCTGTGGTGCTGAAGACCTCATGCCGGCAGAATACAAGGATTCATTCCCTGCCCAGTACAACTGCATGACGACTGTTAAGGGTCTATTCACAGCAGGTTGTGGGGTGGGGGCATGTGCCCATAAGTTCTCAAGTGGCTCTCATGTACAGGGAAGGATCGTTGGAAAGTCAGTGGTGAAGTTTGCCAATGACAACAAGGGCTACACACCAACGGTGTCTGATGCTACGATAGCTAAAATGAAGGAAACAATTTTTAAACCTGCTGCCTTGTATGACGAGAAAAAGGATTTCACGACGCAGCCTGATGTGAATCCTGGCTATATCTCCCCCCATAATTTCCTGTTCAGGCTCCAGAAGATCATGGGAGAATATGCTGGTGGCTGGGAGACACTGTATGGAACATCGGACGCATTGCTCGAGGTCGGCCTCTGGAAACTGGCATTCCTCGGAGAGGATATCGAGAAGCTGGCCGCCAAAGACTCTCATGAGCTGATGAGGGCATGGGAGGCTGTCCACAGGTACTATGTTGGTGAGGCATGTGCAAGGACAAGGCTGGCCCGCAAAGAGTCCAGATGGCCTGGATACTACTACAAATACGATTACTTGACACTGGATGATAAAAATGAGAAGCACTTCATTAATGTGAAGTATGACGTTGCTAAGAAGGAATGGACCATACTCACAAGGCCGATGATTGCTATCTAGTTTGAGCCAGTATCTTGAGAGGTATCTATGAGGGGGCGGCCTTTCAGGTCGCCCCTAAACATTTGTTGATGAAGCATTCAATGTCATGGTGACTCTTCGACAAGCTCAGGGTATATATGCCTATGTGGAATGTCAGGTGAGCCTGTCGACCAGGTGAAATAAGCTCACTCATTTTAAGAAAAAGCAAAATAATTGTGAGAATATATTATGAATGAAGAACATGCTGAAAAATTCCTATTCACTTTGGATGACAAATTCAAATTCTCATGCCATAAAGAGCTTACCTGTTATAACACCTGCTGCCGTGATGTAAATATCTTCCTCACACCCTATGACGTCCTGAGAATGAGAAGGGGACCGGGTTATCCTCTGGAGAGTTCTTAAAGACATATACCTTTGCACTTCTAGGTGAGGAGGGAATACCCCTGGTGGTGCTCAAGATGATGGAAGATGAAAATAAAACCTGTCGCTTTGTTACACCTGATGGGTGCAGTATATACCAGGACAGGCCATGGTCTTGCAGGATGTATCCTGTATTCCCGGTTTCCTCAGAGGAAAAAGAATTCTTGATAGAGGAAAAGGCCTCATGTCTTGGATTTAGAGAGAGCAAACAATCGACAACAAGAGAGTGGAAAAAGGATCAAGATATTGATATCTACGACCAAATGAATGAATCCTATAAAGAGATTACCCATCATGATTTTTTCGAGAAGGGGAATAAGCTGGATTCAGGAAAAACGAAGTTGCTTTATACGGCCTGTTATGACCTCGATGCATTCAAGAGATTTCTTTTTGAAACCAGATTTTTTGATATCTATGATGTCGAGAAAGAGGTTATCGAAAAGATAAGGAATGATGAAGAAGAACTATTAAGTTTTGGCTATAGATGGGTAAGATTCAGCCTTTTCTCTGAAGATACCTTAAAGCTCAAGGATAAGGAAATGGATAAGCTCTTACAATCCAGGAGTAAGGTATCCTCTTAATCTCTTTTTAATGTATTCTTCGAGCATGAAAAGGCTATTAAGTTCATTTCCTGCTGTCCTTTGTAGATGAATGAGTTTCTCTTTGTCAATATTTCTGTATATTCGACCGCAGAGATAATTGACGCAGATTACCTGTCCCGTTCAGCTTGTCCGTTAGCAGTCACGGACAACGAATTTTGGCTGACAGGCATACCTGTCAGCCTTTCGATTTAGTTCTCCAGGATATTAAAGGCATAGCTTTTTCTTTTGATAAAAGTTAAAGTGAAATTGAGCGATTTTCATTACAAAACCAGCAGGACAGGCGGCATGCCTGTCCTGTGAAATGCTTGAACAGCCGGGACGGCTGTCCTACCGTGGTTTGGGCGTCTTAGCAGACAAGAATCGCTCAATCTTGAATATTATGTAGAAAGAAAGGATTAAACCATGTTACCGAGTACAAAGTTTGTAGAACCTGTTGAGCGCACATTGGATTCAAGATTCAAGTTCAGGTGTTATAAGGATATCAGTTGCTTTAATAAATGCTGTAGACATACAGATATGCTTCTAACTCCTTATGACATCTTGAGGATGAAAAAGAGGTTGGGAATTTCTTCAGATGAGTTCCTCAAGAAATACACTTACACTCATATTGATGAAAAGTCCTCACATCCTTTTGCAGTGCTCAAGATGATGGATGATGAAGAAGGGAAATGCGTTTTTGTTACACCTGATGGCTGCAGTATTTATGAAGACCGGCCTGCTAGCTGCCGATATTATCCAGTTGGCAAGGGTCTCATGATAAAGGGCTCAGAGAAAGGGCCGGTACCTGTGGAATACTATTTCCTTATCAGGGAACCGAGTTGTCTTGGATATGAGGAAGATAAAGAGTGGACTATTGAGACATGGAGGATTGAACAGGGAGTTGATCTTTATGATGAGATGAACAAGGAGTGGAGCGAGATACAATTGAGGAGGGACAATCCGGGTCAACCCAAACTCGACCCGAATAAGCAGCCCCTGATGTATATGGCAAGTTATGATATAGACAGATTTAGAAAATTTGTTTTTGAGAGCAAATTGCTTGATATCCTTGATATTGATAATGAAGAAATCGAGAAGATAAAGACTGACGAGATTGCGCTGATGAAGTTTGGATTCAAATACCTGAAATATATTTTGATGCTGGAAGAGACATTGAAGGTAAAGGAAGAATATATAAAGGTGGATCATCCGGGTGATAAAGTGGAAGGAGATACATAGGTCTCTGGGGAATTAAACCCGCTTCAACAGGTTCCCAAGCTGCGACAGCGTAATGGATCGGTGCTTCTTTTTCCCAATCTGACTGAACGTGTAGATTAGCGTTCTGGCGTTACCTGCCTCCAGGCGCCCCGCGCGCCTGGAGGCTTTTTTGTCGTCTGGTTCCCTGCCCGTGTCGCCTTGAACTCGCTGCTGGATTGAGGTTGTCGAAGACGAATCAAATATGCTATGCGACTCGGTGGTCGATGTGTGAAGTCGAAGTTGTGGGGTGATTTCAATCGCGTCGAGGCATTTTCTTGGTGAGAGGCAGTGATGTGCGCTTTAGGCGATCAGGTCGCAAGAGCTGGAGATCGGAGCCTCCTCAGTGGACTATGGACCATGGGTTGAGGATTGCCCGCAGGGTGGTCGCAGAAATAGATTGCTGCATGGGGTTGGCGGTGTTTACTTGAACCCATCGTCCATAGTCTTGTGATTGGTTCGTGTGGAAGGTGACAAGGTGGAGAAATGATTGGTGAGGGAGGATGAACAATGGCAGATGCGATGAACGGCAATCGCAGTATTCTCGTGGTGGGTGGCGGGATGAGCGGTCTTACTGCCGCGTTGGAAGCGGCCGAAGCCGGTTTTCCGGTCTACATCGTCGAACGGCAACCCTATCTCGGCGGCCGGGTGGCTCGCATGAACAAGTATTTCCCCAAGCTATGCCCCCCCAGTTGCGGCCTCGAAATCAACTTCCGTCGGATCAAGAGCAACCCTTTGGTGCGGTTCTTCACCATGGCAGAAGTGACCAAGGTGGAAGGTGCTGCCGGTGATTTCGATGTCTCGATCTCGATTCGACCACGTTACGTGAACGAGAAATGCACCGGCTGCGGTGTGTGCGAGGAGGCTGCCACCACCGAAGTCGCCAACGAATTCAACTACGGTCTCGACACGGTCAAAGCCATCCATCTGCCGCACGAATTCGCCTATCCAATGCGCTATGTGCTGGCACCGGAGGTGATCGGCAGCGAAGAGGCGACTGCCATCAAGAATGCCTGTCCCTATGATGCCGTTGACTTGGACATGAAGGCTCAGGAATTGGATCTCAAAGTGGGCGCCATCATCTGGGCTACCGGGTGGCAGCCCTACGACGCCGCCAAGATCGGCTACTATGGCTTTGGCAGGAACCAGAATGTCATCACTAATGTCATGATGGAACGGTTGGCGGCATTCAACGGCCCCACGGGCGGTCGCATCGTCCGGCCGTCCGACGGTGCACCGGTACGGCGCATCGCCTTTGTGCAGTGTGCTGGATCACGGGATGAGAACCATCTTCCCTACTGCTCCGGTGTGTGTTGCCTGGCATCGCTCAAGCAGGCCACTTACCTGCTGGAACAAGACCCGGAAGCACGGGCAACGGTCTTCTACATCGACATCCGGGCACTGGGCAAGTACGAGGAGTTCTACACCAAGGTTCAGGCCGACGACCGTGTCACGTTGATTAAGGGCAAAGCCGGGGAAATCACCCAGGACCCGAAGTCCGGGTTGGTCACTGTCCAGGTGGAAGACCAGGCGACCGGAAAGGTCCTCAAGGATCAATTCGACCTGGTGGTGCTTGCCACTGGTATGGTTCCCAACACCCCGGTCGGTCAATTCTCTGTCAGCCTGGGTGTTGACGACTATGGCTTTGTCTTGAACGATCAGGGCGGGTCCGGAATGGTCGGTGCCGGGTGTGCAAAACAACCCGTGGATGTGGCGTCCTGCGCTCGGGATGCGACGGCTGCAGCTCTCAAAGCCATTCAAGCGACGTGCAGGAGGTAGCGCGATGGAAAAGAAACTCGGCGTCTATATTTGCGGCGGTTGCGGCCTGGGAGATGCCCTCGATCTCGATGCAATAGCCAAAGTGGCCACCAAGGAATACAAGGCTGCGGTGTGCAGACAGCATTCCCACCTTTGCGGTAACGAAGGGGCTGGTCTCATCAGGGCCGACCTCGACCAGGGAGAAGTCGACAGCGTAGTGATCGCCGCCTGTTCGCCTCGCGTGATGGCCGATATTTTCGAATATGGCCCCGCTGTTTTGCTGGAACGGGTCAATCTTCGGGAGCAGGTGGCTTGGTCGCATCCAGCTGGGGACGAAGACACCCAGATGATGGCGGAAGACCAGTTGCGCATGGGGCTTTCCAAGATGAAGGACATGGAACCCCCCAGCCCGTTCGAAGCAGAAAACCTCAGCAAGCGCATCCTGGTTGTGGGTGGGGGCCTAACCGGCATCTCGGCCGCCAACGAAGCCGCCAAGGCCGGTTACGACGTTGTGCTGGTGGAAAAAGAAACCGAGTTGGGGGGCTACCTCAAACAGGTGGTCAAGCTTCCACCGTCCCAGCCACCCTACGAGGAACTCCAGGATGCGAACCTGGCCGGCAAGGTTGCTGAACTGACCGGCCGCGCCAATGTGACCGTCTATGCCGGCGCTCAGGTGGCCAGTATTGCCGGCGCCCCCTGCATGTTCGAGGTTGCCATTGCGCAAAACGGCAGTCAAGCGAGTGAACGGGTCGGTGCTGTAGTCCTGGCCACCGGGTCGGTCCCCTACGATGCCGGGAAGCTCGATCATTTGGGTTACGGAGCCCTGGCCGATGTGATCACCGCCAGCGACCTCGAAGCCCAGTTCCAGTCGGGCAGTGTGTCTCGTCCTTCCAACGGTCAGCCGGTGAACAGCGTGGCCTTCGTGCTATGTGCCGGTTCGCGTGATCCCCAGCACCTTCCCTACTGTTCTGCCGCCTGCTGCGTGGAATCTCTCAAGCAAGCCAAGGTATTCAAAGCCGCCAATCCCGATATGCCGGTCTACGTCTTCTATCGAGACATGCGGGCCAACGGGCACTATGAGCTGTTCTACAAGCAGCTGCAAAAAGATGGGGTCATCTTTGTTCGTGGTACGGTTTCCAGCATCGATGACGACGGCTCTGGGATGCTAACGGTAGCGGCTGACGATGTCCTGACCCGTTCGCC
>CAWDJT010000004.1:0-6366 GCA_963802715.1 uncultured delta proteobacterium | reverse complement strand
TCTGTTCCCCGGGTCCGGTCTGGGGCAGGCTTGGCTCATCGTTTTGCGCTCCGGCTTCTTTCAGACGGTCCCTCGCGGTTCCGCTCTTGCCTTCGGCTAGTACTTGTGCCAGTGTGAAACACCCTTGCAGGATTCGCATGCAGGGGACTTTCACCCATGAGCTCACCGCCCCCTTCGGGCGTATACCTTGCCGTGTACAGGTCGCCAAAGAGCCGGCGCCCGTGAGTTTCGCGTCAGCACGCCCGCGCAGCAGGCAAATGAGACAGGAAGAGACCCGTGATCAGAACAAAGCAGGACATTCTGAATGTGCTCGATCAGCACCGATCTCACCTGAAAGCACTGGGAGTGAGAAGAATCGGGCTTTTCGGCTCCTTTGTTCGAGGAGAGCAACATCCTGACAGCGACATCGATCTGCTGGTCGAGTTCGAGCCAGGACGAAAGACATTCGATAGCTTCATGGAGCTCTCCTTCTTCCTGGAGGAGGTTCTACAGCACAAGATCGAGCTGGTCACCCGTGGAATCCCTCAGTCCCTATCTTGGTCCTCACATCCTCAAGGAGGTCGAGTACGTCGGCTCTCGCCGCTTGAGGTTCTTCGTCACATGCTCGATGAGACCGAATATCCGATGGATGAAAAGGAGGGCCTAAGCAAAGAGCAATTCCTACGGAATGCACCTCCTCACACCTCAACGACTTCCCCAGGCCCGATGGTGCGCAGGCTGTCACCGACTCGCACCCACAGGGTGACCCCAGAGCCGTTCTTGGCACAGGTCATCTCCACGCCGCACTGCAGGTTTCTCCAGGCAGTGACGTATTCATAGATTTCCATGTTGGTGGCATGCCACACCATGTCATCGATGCTCACATGGCGGGCAAAGGTTTCAATGAGGTCCCAATTGTTGTCTTGGTCGAATTCATAGCTGTGCCCCCAGAGAAAGAACACCTTGTCCGGCTGAGGACGACTCTGGAACTTCTGCCACAGCTTGACCCAATTGGCTTTGTGATGGCAGGTGACGGCCCAGGCAAAAAAATCACCCGGTGGATCAAAGTGAGGCCTTTTCGGTGATCGCCCGCAGGTAAAGAATGCCCGCCGCCTGCAGCTGGGTCGATACCCAGGCGTCACAGGCGTGGGCGAAGGGCAGAGCCATGCCTCGCACCGGGTAGCCGACCAGGCGCTCCAGATTTCTGCGATCTTCTATCACCTCCGAGAAGATGCGCTCCTTGGGCAAGCGATGCAACAGGGGATGGTGGACCGTATGGCAAGCGACTTCATGACCGGAATAGAGATCTTTGACCTCCGCGGCATCTATGTAGTCTTTCCATCCGGACTGGGCAGCGGTGAGGCCCAACATGCCGCTGTTGAGGTTCCAAGTGCCTTTGAGGCCGTAGCGGTTGAAGATGGATACCAGGTTGCGGTCATAGATGGTGCCGTCGTCCCAACTGCTGGTGAGGGCTCCTGCCTTGCCATGCGGCCATGAGAAACTGATAGGACTCATCGTTTCACCTTTGGAAGGACTGGAAGGTTTGCATGAGCATGATTGTCGCCCCCCACCGGCACTTCACAAGAATTCCCTTGAGGTGCTTGACTTGTAATCCTTGATTTTCAGTACGGCGGATATCACTGACAGGGGCGGACGCTGCTAACCGGCTTCACAATATTCCCCCTCGGGCTGAGCCTCCACTTCGATGGTGCCATGAATCCAAAGTTCGGACTCGGCCAAATCGATCATCGCTTCAGAGCACTCCATACCCATGCGGATCGGCACGGACGTTGCCGAAGAAGGCTTCGTTCCTCAGCATCCAAAGACCGGCAGCCGTGCAATGGATTGCAGTCGTAATAGCGGGTTCGAGCTCCGGTGTCAAATGTTACTCGAAGAAGTTTTCCCGGCAATGCCTCAACCTGATCTAACCCTTGGGTAGGTGTCCATAGTCTCACTCCAACCCTGGCAGCTGCCTAAACACTTGAGTATTCCACATCTCGATCAAATCCGTTTGATACTTCCGCGTCCATTCCTTCACCAGGGATTCGGCGCGCTGGGGGAGGTCGCCCTCGATCATTTCCAGGGAGCTGATCTCGAAAACCCCATTGAACTCTCCATACAAAGCGTGAAAATGAGGTGCGCCATGCTCTCTAAAGTACATCTTGATAAGAATCCCGTAAAATCTGGCAATTACTGGCATGGGTCTCCTTTTCCGCTCACCGTTCATAGATACACCATTCTAGCTAGTGTCAATCCGGAAAGGCCGTGTTCCAGGGTTCCGTTGTGGGGGCTGGTCCTCGCGGGCGGGCGCAATCCCGCCGTCGGCGGGACCGCCCCCCCTACCAGCGGTAAGTCGGATGGTGTTGTAGCATCGGGGTTTAGCCCCGACCGCCGGATTGCTCGATACGGTGCCAAACCACAGCCAAGCAAAGCAATTCCCAAACAAACACTAAGAACCAGGGTTTCCGGATGGACACTACCCATTAAAGCATACTTTTGGCTGTTTGGACCGCGGAAAGATAAGGGTCACAGCCCGTGTCAACCTGACATGGGAGCTTTCATTCCTCGGCAGTCGGGTCAAGTCCAGTAGGCTGTGCCGGCACTCTGATGTGCCAGCAAAGGATCAAAGACCGTTGAGGCAAGCTGCTTGAATTCCTCATCAAAAGGGTCCTGGGCGGCGAAACACAGGTTCAGGTAAGGGTCATCGCCTTCGCCCGACTGCTGATGATCGATCGAGCCGTTTCCCTGCCATCCTTTTCGGGCAGCAGCCAGAGCGCTATGCGGTGGTTTGCCTTCCCGGATAGCGCGGGCATAGTCATAGGATAGCTGGGGGGAAAAACCTGAGCGGTTGGCACAGCCCATTCCAGTAGATTGCCACGAGCTGCCTCAGGTGTTCCCTGGCGTCCGGTACCGGCGTGTAAATCCAGCTGCCATCCAGTCCGAAAAGCATGCTTTGTCGGGGAGTGATCCGGTCCTTCGACGGCGTTCAGGGCAAGGTGGCGGATCCACAGATGGAGCCGGTCCCGGGCTTTTACCTTGGCACTGCGGAATCGCACCAGGCCGGTTTCGGTAAGGGAATCGAGGCGGCCCAGCAGTCGAAAACGGTCCAGGTCGAGCTCAAAGGTAACCGGCACTTGCATTGGGCCGGAAACATACGGCGCCATGCTCAGGTAGAAATCGCTCACCTCCCGGGAGATGGTCTTAAAGCGGCATTCACCCACCTGGCCGTGGGGCAACCTTCCCGCGGCCCTCTCCAATTCCAGTGCCGCACGAGGATCCTGCTGCGCCAGATGTCTGGTCAATAGACTCTCCCTTACCCAATACCGTTCCAGGGCATCCAGATCAAATGCTTCGCGATCCTCAATGGTGTCATCCCCCGCCTCCAGACCGATCTGCAACCGTTGCCGCAGCAGGAATTTGACCGGATGAGCAAAGAACCGGCACAGTTGGTTGACATCGACGGTGCGCCATTCCTCTTCGGGTTCCGGCAGCGGGGTGACAAAAAACGGGCCTGGCGGCTGACGGTCGCCCTGTAAACTACGGCTTGCCTGGAGATTTTCCCGGGAATAGCTAAATAGGTTGGGGTCTCCGCGCGAATCCCCCCGCCCCCCTTTCAAAGGGGCTCGTCATTCCACCGATAAAATAGTGCGGGCTAAAGGGATGCAGGCGGTGCCTGGTGATCAGACACTCCAAGATGTTCCTTTGTGGACTCTCGAAGCCGCGTTCAATCACGTCCAGGAGTTCGCTCACCAGCACCGACGGCGGCATGGGACTGTTGTCCTGGAGGCTCTGGCCGACGTAGCTGAGGTACAGGGTTTTTCGTGCGGACAGGAGCGCTTCCAGGAACAGATAACGGTCGTCGTTTCGCCGTGAGCGATCGCCACGGCGCGGTTCCCCGGCCATAAGGTCGAACCCGGGTGAGTGGTCCTGGCGCGGGAAGGTCCCGTCGTTCATGCCGATCAAGGCAATCACCTTGCAGGGTATGGAGCGCATCGGCAGCATGGCGCAGAAGGTGACCCCGCCGGCAATGAAACCCGTTCCCATGGCCTCGGTGTCCAGTTTCTGGGTGAGGTAAGCTCGAATGACCTCAAGGCCCACGTCGTCGACAAATCCAGACCCCTGTTGCTTGCCGGCCAGATCACGAATGACTTGGCGGACCGTCTGCATCTCCCTTTCGCCGTCGGCGCCCGCGTCCAGGAAACGGTCCAAGAGGCGGCCGAGGTCTTCGGCCCATTGCACCAACGGGCGGGGCCGGCTCGAAGTCGGCCGCGGCGGCGAAGAGATCCTGACAGAACTGCACAAAAGTACCAAGAACTGTCGCATCACTCCCCTCAATGTCATCGTAGGGCAGGATGCCGGCGAAGGTCCGTTCACCGTAGCCGGGCATGGCGTAGCCCAGGAGCAGGCGCTGCAATCCCGCTTTCCAGGTGTTTTGCGGGAAGGCGCCGAACCCCAATCGTTCCCGATGGGCTTCATCCTTCCCCCACCGGATGCGGGTGGCCGTCACCCAACCACGGATCCGTTCCAGGTCGTCATCGCCCAAGGCCAGCCGACGCCGCACCGGCTCCATCTCCAGAACATTCAAAATGCGTGAGGCTTCAAAGCGGCTGTCGGGCAGGTCGAGGATAGCCAGGAGCGCCTCGCCGATATGACCTTCGCGTCGGATGCTGCGGTCGGCGATGCTATAGGAAATCCGCAGCCGTGGCTCCTCGGGGGCCGCGAAGACGGCATGGATGTATGGCGCATAAGCGTTGATGTCCGGGGTCATGACCAGGACATCCCTGGGATTAAGCTCGCGGTCTTCTTCGAATAGGACCAAAAGGTGGTCGTAAAGCACCTCCACCTCCCGCATCGGGCTGTGGCACGAGTGGACCATGATGGAGCGGTCGCCGGGAGAGATCTGGCGGCGTTCTGTTCGGGTTCGTTCCACCAGATGCAAGATGTCGGCTTGAAGACAGGAGAGAAGCGCATCTTCGCCGGGTTCCAGAAAGAGATCCTGGTTTTGTTCCACCACCCCATGGACCAGTTGGAAAAAATCCCGCCCCAGGGCACCCATGCCGGCCAGGAGGCTATTGCCAGTCTCCAGATGCAGTTCCTCGGGAAGTGCGCCGGTCCCGGCGGCGCGGGCGACGATGCGGGCCATTTCCCGCTCGGAGCGGATGTCCGCCCAGTATTCCCGGCAAGGATTCATCAGAAACAAGTTGACTTCGATATGGTCGGCCAGGGCGGCAAGCACTTCCAGATGGAAAGGGGGGAGCGCCGATATGCCAAAGACCGTGATTCGTTCGGGCAGGCGGGCCGCATCCAGATTGCCCTGGTGGAGCCGCTCAATAAAGGTCTGGTGAAGCCCGGCCCGATGAGGGACGCTGCAATCCCGGGCCAGTTGCCGCCAAAGGAGCGGCTGCCAGCCGTCACCGTGATGCTCGCCGTGGTCCCAGGCGAGCATCATGTCGGGGCGGAACACCAGGTACTGGTCAAAAAGGTAAGCGATCCGTTGAGCCAGCTGAAACCGCTTCAATTCCAGCTGATCGCCATGAAGGTAGTTGCGGAGAAGTTCGAAAGCCGGTTGTTGGATGCACTCGGGCAGGACCCGCAGGATCTTCCAGGCCAGGATCGAGGGGTCAAAGGGAGATGGTTCCGGTTGCTCTCCCAGCACCCGGGAACACATCTCGTCCAGCAGCGCATTGGGGAAGGGAAACCAGAAGTTGGCACAGATCCCGAAGCGCCTGGCCAACTCCATGGAAACCCAGCGCTCCATCCCCTTGCTCTGGACCACCACGATTTCCTTATGGAGCGGCGAGGAAAGCGGCTTCCGGAAGATCTCCGCGAGTTTTTCAACGAGTGCTTCCAGTCGATTGCTGCTGAACAACCGAATTCCCGGCATGCCTCAGGCCCTTCTGGTTGCGAAGCAATGAGTGCAACTTTGGACTCGCTCAACAAGGTTTTTCGAAGAGACTATACCAAACGGATGTGCTTGGGCAAGACGTAGCCCAGTGGAGCAGACGGAAATGGGAAAATCTGCCGACGTGACCGCTGATTTGAATCACTTGGCCAGCTCGGGGGAAATGGTGAACACCGTAAATGCACCTGTGGTAAAGTGGGTCATCACAGAGGTGGATTTCACACCGTTGGCTGAGCCGGTCCAAGACCATGGTGGGATGTCATGCTGGAATGCGGGAGAGACTGCATCTCCCGAAAGCAATTCATGTGATGATATCCATGGATAGTAAGATCATGGCCGTAGAGCGTATTCAACAGGCAATCTATCTGATCCGCGGCAAGAAAGTCATGCTGGATCGAGATCTGGCTTCGCTATACGGTATTCCCACCAAAGCTTTGAAACAGGCGGTACGTCGCAACTCTGGAACGGTTCCCAGAGGACTTCAT
>CAWDJT010000003.1:0-75941 GCA_963802715.1 uncultured delta proteobacterium | reverse complement strand
ATGGTCAGCTGGTCATGGGTGAACGGCTTGGGCAAATAGTCGAACGCCCCACGGCGCATCGCTTCCACGGCGGAACCCACCGAGGCATAGGCGGTAATGACCACCGATTTGGTCCAGGGACAGGCGGTTCGCAGCGCGGTGATCAGTTCCATGCCGGATTCGGTTCCCAGGCGAAGGTCCACCAGCGCCAGATCAAAGAACCCCCGATGGACTTCGGACAAGGCGTCCTTGCTGTTACCCACCGCCACCACCTGATGCCCCTCAGCTTCCAGGGCAATGGCAAGCGTCTTACGGATATTGGGCTCGTCATCGATGACCAAAATGCGCAAATGTGGGGTCTGCTCTTGAGTGCCTTCCACCGTGTCCCCTCCGCGGACATGCAAGACGGTTATATCCCGCCGCCAAATTGGGATTCGCTGCGACACTGCGTTAAGTTGCCGAGTTCCATTCGGGATATGGTGTAGCAGAAGCAGCCCTTGCGCCCTTACCGCCTAGCGCGCTCACGCCCTTACTCACTTGCTCTTCAACAGCCGCAGGCCATTGAAAATGACCAGCAGCGACGCCCCCATGTCAGCCGCTATGGCCAGCCACAGGGTGGCCATGCCCAAGCAGGCCATCCCCACAAACAACGCCTTAAGCCCTAAGGCAAAGAATACATTCTGGCGGACGATGGCGAGGGTTCGTCGCGAATGACGAATCAGCCACGGCAGTCGGGACAGATCATCGGACATGAGGGCCACATCGGCGGTTTCGATGGCGGCGTCGGTGCCGATGGCTCCCATGGCGATGCCGACGGTGGCGGCGGCCAAAGCCGGGGCATCATTGACCCCGTCACCGATCATGGCCACTTGACCGAATTCCCGGCGCAGGCGGCTCACCACCGCCACTTTGTCCTCCGGCAACAGTTCGGCATGGAATTCGTCGATCCCGGTGGCGGCGGCCATGGCTTCCGCGGTGCCGCGGTTGTCGCCGGTGACCAGGATCACCTTGTTTATCCCCAGGTTCTTGAGTTCTTGTAGAACTTGTCGGACACCTTCCCGAAGCTCGTCGGCGACGCTGATGAGCCCGCAGATGTGGTCGTCGCACCACATAAACACCAGCGAATGCCCGGCATCTTCCAACTGGATGGCCTTGTCGTGCAGGGCGGCCGGTTCATCCACCCGCCGTTCCAACATCCGATGACTTCCGATCCAATACTGCCGTTGGTGGATTCTGGCTTGGGCGCCTTCGCCGGGAAGGGCGGTGAACTCTTCCGCATCCGGAACCCGGAGGCCGCGCTCGTCGGCTTCACGCCTAATCGCAAGTCCCAAGGGGTGAGTGGTGTGCCTTTCCATGGCGGCGGCATGGGCCAGGAGCTGGTCCGCATGGTGATCATTGAGCGGGATGATCTGGTGGACCTTCGCCTGGCCACGAGTGATGGTACCGGTCTTGTCCAAAGCCATGGCGCGGATCTGTCCCAGGGCTTCAAGGTAGGCGCCCCCCTTGATCAGCACGCCGTGGCGAGCGGCTGTGGTCAGGGCCGCGACAATGCTAACCGGGGTGGATATCACCAACGCGCAGGGGCACGCAATCACCAGGAGTACCAGTCCATTGTAGAGCGAGGCGCTCCACGATGCCTGGGTGAGTAGCGGCGGCAACACCGCAAGAGCTGCCGCCAGTACCATCATCACCGGGGTATAGATTCGCGCAAAGCGCTCCACCCACTGTTCGGCCGGAGCTCGACGTGACTGGGCTTCCTCCACCATGTGGATGATCCGGGCCAAAGTGGTGTCGCCGGCAGATTTGGTCGATCGGAATTCAATGGCGCCGTCACCATTGATGGTTCCGGCGAAGACTTCATGCCCCACGCTCTTGGCCACCGGCATCGCTTCGCCGGTGATGGGGGCCTGGTTAACCGTGGTGTCCCCCTGGGTGATCACGCCATCCAACGGGATCTTTTCACCGGGGCGCACCAGAATCGTTGTGCCCGGGGCGACCTCACTCACGGGTTTTTCTTCGATGCAGCCGTCATGAGGGCAAACAAACCGGGCCACATTCGGGGACAGATCCAACAGCGTTTGGATGGCACGGCGCGCTCGGTCGGTACTCCAGGATTCCAGCAACAGTGCCAGGGAAAAGAGAAAGGTCACCGTGGCGGCCTCTGACCATTGGCCGATACCGATTGCCCCGATGACCGCCACCACCATCAGCAGGTTCATGTCGGGCAACAATTGGCGAAGCGCTATCCACGCCTTGGCGACCACAAACCAGCCGCCGGTGACCACGGCGCCGGCGTAGCAGGCCAAGACCAGGGGGGGGCGGAAGCCCTCCGGTTTTCCCGCGACTTTGAAGACCGATGCCAACCCACCCTGATGGATCACCTCCAGGATCAGTCCCAAAGCCAGCAGGAGACCGCTTACGGCACAAAGGAGTTGGCGGCTGCGTTGCTGCCAGGAACTCGGCTGTAGAGCGCAAACGCCGCTCTGACAAAACTCCTCCCAGGGCACGGCCTGCATGCCGGTCTGGGCCACGGCACTGACGAACAGCTTCCACGGTGATCGTATCATCGGTCACCTGCACGGACATCTTGGCATTGAGAATGTCGAAGGAGAGACGCTCATCGCGGCCCACCAAAGGCGTCAACCGGCGCCTGAGAATGGTGACTTCATCGGGACAATCCAGGCCTTGAATGTGAAAATGTAGCGTTTCCATCCGTGTGCACCGCCCTTACGAGCTATTTGGCCCCTGGCGTTTTTTCCAAGCCCACACCCTGGTCCTCAAGTTTCTTTACGTAGCCGGCGGGATCTTTCTCAAAATCCGTCTTACATTGGCTGCAGCAGAAATAGACCCGTTTGCCTTGGTAGTCGGTGTAGATTTTCTTGTCGATCTTGCCGGCCATGACCGGGCAGATCGTCTGTGGTTTCCCCGAGGCAGCCGGGTCCGCGGCCATCACCGTAGTGACAGCAAAGGCCAGCGCCACGGTTATACCAATAATTGCCACTAACCGTTTCATATCCATGCTCCTTTCTATGAACAGGTTTACCTGTTGTAGTAAGCACCGCTGAGGGACAGGACAAGGGACGCGCTGACCGAAATGAACTAGTAGGGGTTGCTGCCGGCGGGTGCCTTGGGGCCTGGTTGGGTGACTTGCTGGGTCTCGGGCGGGGGGCCGGGCATGGTGGTAATGACCTGCACGAATTTGCGCGCCAGAACCGTGGCCAATTCCTGGTAGGGTTTGGCCCGTTCTCCAGGGACCTCCTTCAAAATCAGATCCACATCTTGCCCCGGCTGAGAGACGCACTGTTGCTTGACGTACCAGGCCATGGTGCCTCGGGACACATCCACGATTCTGACTTCAACGTCAAGCCGGGTGGGGGTGCTGCCGGTGCCGGTCAACAGGTAGAGGATCTGGCCCTGCAGCACCAGGTCATGGTCCTTGACCGTCTGCCAGGTGGGCAGGTACCATGACGGGGGTTGTGGTTCCCTAACCAGGGTGACCTGACGGAAGCCGCCAGCCCGCAGCACTTCCTGGTAGTAGGTCTCGGTCAGCACGTTGCCGGCATCCACGGCGTTCTTAGGCGTTTGGAAGGGCAATATCGCAATCTTGGTGCGAAGATCCGTCCCGAAGGCAGGCTGGACAAAGATCTCGACGGTATCGGTGGTGTTGGACAGGGACAGAATCGTGCGGGAACAGGAACTGCAAGAGGCCGCGACCAACAGCGCCAGGATCAGACCAACCAGGGCCATGGCCGGGCGTCTGGAAAACGACGGCAAGGGAGTGCCGTTGCTGGAAGTCACTAGAGGTAGACCCCCCGAGAACCATGACCAGACGTTTGACGGGAGTCGGCTTCCCGAGTCGGCTGGGGGGACAACGGAGGGATGTGCGCGATTCGGTTGATTCATGAGTGGCCGCCTAAGGATCCATATCGGTGCCGAGCGCCGATTGGCAAAAGGGGTATTGACCAGTGTTTCACGTGAAACATCCGCGGCAAACCTTCCAGAGACAAGCGCCGGGCACTTCGGCAGACTTCAACTCATTGCATGTCAGATCCCACTGCCAACATCCCACCACCGGATTCGTGCCATGCCTCAGAGCGTTTCCAGAAAGGTCGAACGACGCGTCTCCCGTCATTCCGGCGGAAGCCGGAATCCAGGTTCTTTGGGGTTCTGCTGGACCCCGGCATTCGCCGGGGTGACGATCAGAGGGACTTTTTGGGCACGCTCTCATCGCATTCTACGGATACCATCCGGTCGGAATCAAGCATATTCTGGTGAATGGGGACAGTCGATCCCACCAAGAGGCCATGCCCCATGTCTAGGATCTTTCGTTCACCGCGGCTGGTTGCATTTCGCCGCAAAAGATGTTCTATTATGAACCTCTTGCAAAACTATCTCCGTTCATGGTTCGATACCTCACCGCGAACGGAAAAAGAGCCTATTGCGCAAGCAGAATCCGTTCGCCCTGTACCGTTCGCCCCGAGGTATCGAAGGGTGAAAAAGACTTCTGCAAGAGGCTCCTTATGAAACGATGGTGCGGGAGATGATATGGACAAGGAACAGCGGCGGCGTACTCGGATTCCCATCCAGTTATCCGTGAGCGTTCAGGTGCACTATGAACGCATTTCGGTCACCACGAAAAACCTCAGCCTCAAAGGGCTGCTCTGCTCTCCCGACCCGCGCTTAGTGATGGGGACAACCTGTCGCGTGACCCTTCGTCTGGCCCCGGACATCCACGTGAGCGTTCAAGGCACGGTCGTCCGCAGCAGCCGGCAGGAAATTGCCATCGATTTCTTGGCCATGGACGAAGACAGCTTTGCCCATCTCAAGAAGATCGTCGAGTACAACGCCCAAGATGCGGATCAAATTGATGAAGAGCTCCTCCGACCAGCCTTCTTGCCACCGACTCCCGATGAGCAATGACCAAGGGCTCGACGTGTCAACAGTGCAATTGGCTTGGCGTTCTGGAAAGCTGGTTCGGTGCCCGATCTGAACCCTTTCCGTCCGCTTCAGAACTGAATTTCTGCCAACCAAGAAGGAGGAACAGGTGATGGATGACACCTCCCGCGAGGAGCAGTTGGTTGAAGAGTACATCCAGGAGGGGGATTCGGAAGCAGCGGTCAAACTCCTGTATGGGCTCATCGTAAAGTTGGCTAGGCAGAAACAGTTCATTAAAGCTGAAGCCCTACGGGAGAAGCTTCTTGAGACCGACCCCATGGCCTTGACTGAAATAATCAAGACCGCGGAAATCATCGAAGAAGAAAAAATTGTATCGATGGACAAAACTCATAAGGAGCTGTGGGCCAAGTTCTACGATACACTAACCACAGAAGAAGCCAGTATTCTTTATTATGCGATGCAACAAAGCGAATACGAACCGAATCAAGTGGTCTTTCAGCAGGGAACTCTCCATTCAAGACTGTATTTCATTGATCATGGCGAGTTGAAACTCATTTGCAGGGAAAGAGATCGTGAAACATTCCTTGGTAAAATAAGTCCTGGTAATATTATTGGTGAGGATCTTTTCTTCTCTAACAGCGTTTGTACCATTTCTCTAATCAGTACTTCCACGGCGAGAGTACATTATCTTGAAAAAAACCACCTGTCGGATTGGGAGAAGCAACATCCAGCCCTGGTTGCCAAATTGCATGATTTCACTAAAAGAGCAAATCAAGCTTACGGATTCCTTAAGAATTATCAATTTGACCGGAGACATCAGAAAAGATACCGCGTTTCCGGAAAGTGCCAGATCCAGATTGTCAACTCTTCGGGAGAACCCATTGGACGACCTTTCTACGGAGGGTTGAGCGATATCTCCGTAGGCGGCCTAGCCTTCCTGGCACGAATCACCAAAAAAGAAACCGCCCGCATGCTTCTCGGGCGACGGTTGCAAGTTGTCTTTGACTTGCCGGCGGAATCCCTGAAGGAAGCCTTAGAACTCGAAGCAACCATTGTAGCGGTGCGCGACTATGCTTTCGAAGATTGCTCCATCCATGTCAAATTTCGCCATCCCCTCAGTGAGGAACTCCTGGATAGTCTGGAATGAGAATCAACTCCGTGGCACCGTAGCGTTGTCCTCAGGCCACCTCCACCCGGTTCCGACCGCCTGCCTTGGCACGATACATGGCCGAATCGGCTGCTTTGATGACTTCCTCAATGGCGTGGCCATGGTCGGGAAAAGTCGCCACCCCGAACGATGCCGTGATCTTCCGCAGCGCTTTACCCTCGTGTTCAATCTCGAGTTTAGCAATGCGTTTCCGGAGCTGCTCCGCTCGCTCCTGCGCGCTTTTTGCGGACGCTTCCGGCAACACCAGGATGAACTCCTCGCCGCCATAGCGACAGACCACATCTTCACCGCGCACCCCGCTCTTGAGTGAGTTGGCCACTACCGTGAGTACGGTATCGCCGGCCTCATGCCCAAAGGAATCATTGATGCTCTTGAACAAGTCGATATCCACCATGATGATACTGATCGTCGTGTCTTTGCGCTTGGCCCGCAACAGTTCTCTTTCCAGGGTATCATCGAGATAGCGCCGGTTGTATATGCCGGTGAGCGGGTCGCGCGTGGCCTGGCGGCGCAAACGGTCACGAAGCTGCAGGTTGGCCACCGACAGAGAGATCTGCTTAGCCGCGGTGACGGCCAGACGCTGTTTGGATTCGCTCACGGATGCGGTTGGTTGATCCCAGATCTCCAGGGTATGCTGCCGATCAGCCTGCAGGAACAGGAGGCCAAGGGTCGCTCCCTGGGCCGTCAGAGGAACGCAAAGGGTTGCTCCTGCCAACTCCTGAGTTAGGTGCTTGCACGGCAACCCCGGACTTTCGCCGTCCACCAGGTGCACTTCTCCAAGGCGCAGCGCCCAACAGGCATCGGGGGCGAAGGCCGGTTCACTGGTGAGCGATTCACCCCAGCTCGCCACCGCCGTCAGCTGATTTCTGCTCACCATGTACATCGCACCGGACTCATCCGGGAAGAGCCGCGGCAGAAACTTGGCGATGGCCTTGTGGGCTTCTTCGCAATCCAGGCATGCCTGGAGCAGGTCGCTCATTTCATTGAGCATGGTAATCTCCTGGTTGTGTTGCCCATATTCCAAAACCAGGGATTTCAGTTTTTCATTGGCGTCCTGGATCGCATCCTCCATCCGCTCCCGGTCTAGGATCTCCGCTTGCAGGTGTTTGTTGACCTCGTTGAGCTGCGCCATTCTTTTTCTGGTTTCGGTGATGTCGCGCGCCACACAGATACTGCCGGCGACCTCGCCGCTGCGGCCGAGCAGGAAACTGATGGAAAGAGAGCTCGGAAAGACCGATCCATCCTTCCTCTTCATGTCCATTTCATACCTGCGGACGTAACCCTGCTCACGCAACAGCACCAGCATCCGCTCCATCTCGTTCTTGTCCGCGTAGAGCTCAGAAAAAGACCGGTCCTTGAGCTCATCGAAACGGTATCCAAACATCTCCACGGACACTTTGTTCCACCTGGTGAATCTGCCCCGTTGATCAACAATCCCGATGGAATCAGGAGAGCTGTTTAAGACATATTCCAGGAACTCATTGGCGTTCTGCAGTTCCTCCTGGGCCTGCATGCGCTCGGTTATGTCATCGTAGATGGCAACGACATCACCCCACGGCACCCGATAAACGTAATTGTCCCGCCAGCCGCTGACTAGATCATCCTGATAGAGCTTGATCGGCAAATGCTCCGGGGTCCCGGTACGCCAAACTCTTTCGAATACATCCCGAAGACCCGTGTCCTCTACCGCGGGAAAGACCTCCACCACGCTCCGCCTCAGGATCTCTTCCCGTTTGACCTTCTCGATCCGCTCAACCGCTCGATTGACATTCTTGATGATGAAATCCTTGCCGTCGGCCCGCGCCTCATAGACCGCAACACCGCTCTTCATATTGTCGAACAGGGCTTTGTGCTGAATCTCGCTCATTTTGATTTCGGCATCGGTCCGCTTTCGTTGCAGGGTCTCATCAATGACCACGGCCAGTACCTCTGCGGCTTTCCGATCGGCCTCGTCGTAGTCGGTTTCCTTGTTGGCCAAACCGATCATGCCTACCGTTCGCCCGGCTTGCTTCAGGGGCACACCAAGAAACCGTACGATCGGCGGATGGCCGAGAGGAGTCCCCACCTTGTCAGGATGGGAAGCAACATCATTGGCGATCAGGGAACGCTCATCCAGGAGCACTTTGCCAAAGACTCCACGAACCTCCATGTTGTGAAGCAGCAAGGGAGCATCTGATGACGGCATCCGGCAGGCTTCAAAGCCTGGATTGCTGAGCGCGATGGTATCCAAGCGACCGGCAGCGTTTAGCTCGGCGATGAAACCGAACGCGCTTCCGGTGATGTGCTCGCAGACTACCAGGCAGGCCAACCCGAGTTCCTCATCGGTTTCACAATGCAACGCCTGCTGCAAGATGCTGTTGATTCCTCGGACAACGGCTCGTTCTCTGGTGCAGCTCTTCCGTGGCCAGCTTGATCCCGGTAATGTCCTCGACCGCTCCCAGGTATCCGGTGACAGCCCCAGTATCATCCGCCACCGGAATCGCCCGCCCGGACACCCAGGTTACAGTTCCCGCGGGAGTGCCGAAGCGGTATTCCAGTGCGAACTTGCCTCCCGATCGGACCGTCTGGTCCCAGGCGGCGAGCAATCGTTCGCGGTCATCGGGATGGATCCCCTTGGACCAGCCTTCACCGGCGCTTTCTTCGGCGGTCATTCCGGCGATCTCACACCAGCGTTCGTTGACGTAGACGAAATGGCCATGGGCGTCGGATTGGAAGATTCCGATGGGAACCGCGGCAGCCAGATCACGCATCCGCGCCTCACTCTGTTGCAGAGCCTCTTCCGCACGCTGTTGTTCCTTCAAATGGTAGCGAACGCGGTACAATCCCAAAACGATGCCGGCCATCCCCAAAAGCCAAACCAGTCCGTGAGTGAACCAAATGAGCCTTTGGTGGGTGCGCACCTCGGCCAACAATGGTGTCAAGGGCATGGAAATGCTGATACCACCACGAATCTGTCCCACCTGGTAGCCCTGTGCGGCATGGCACTTGAGGCAGTCCTGTTCGACGAAGAGCGGCCGCATCAGGCGCAAATAGGGCTCGCCGTTCAACTCAGTCATGGTGTGAGCTTCGCTATTGCCCCGATCAAAACTCTTGAGCACCTCGAGTTCCCAGGGGTCCGGGGCGTTTTCCGGGCGCAAGGGATTCATGCTGGTGATGTGCCCGCGGGTTTTCGATTCCGTATTGGCCAATTCGTAGACCAGTCGGAGCATGTAAGCGGGATTGATCAGGGTCAAGCGGCGCCCCGAAGGCGTATCCAAGTCTCGTTCCGGAACCTCGGACAGGTAAGGGTTGGGCTGGCTGGTTGCGGTGACGTGCGCATAGACTCCACCTAGTGATGCGTTCCAACGGCGGTAGAAGATATCTTTGTCAAAGCTGGCCCGGGATGCGATCAGGGCGAACTCCTGGGTCTCCCTTTGCTGGCGGACCTGGTTCCACAGCAAGGAACCGCCCAGCGCAACCGTCCAAACGGTCACAATCGGCACCACATAAGGCCACAGCCGGATCCCTTTTGGCCGCGCCACGAGCGGTTGCGGTTGGTGCTTTGGCGAATTGTGTGACATCGAGTCTCCTCCTCACTTCAACCCTACCAAACCGACATAACGGATTATCCTCATGAGCTTCTTGCAAAAGTCCTTTTCACCCTTCGATTCCTCAGGGCGAACGGACTTCTGCATCCGTAAAGTGCTATAATACCGTTCATGGTGAGGTATCGAACCATGAACGGTAATAGTTTTGCAAGAGGCTCCTCATGTCATCGAAAAATACGCTGCCGTGGTTGGACCAAAATTCATGATGCCGTGTGCCAATTGACGGTGAGGGCGCTGTGCTGAGTGATACCGTGGTCGTTGTGCTGGCGAGGTTGTGCACGGCTTCGCCCTCATGAAGTCGTTTTTGCGGTTTAGGCCAAGCCCCGGCTTGATGGACAAACTCCACACATGCATGGAATCGCGAGCTTGAACAGGAGATGAGACAATGCCGGATGGTCGCATTGAAATCGCGCTAAGGAATGTTCAGTATAACTCAGCATCACAGATTGTTCCAAAGCCCAAAACTGAAGATGCAAACATCTTTGGCGAGAAACCAAAATAGAGACAATACCGGCTGTCCCAGCGCCGAACGAATTCGCGAGGACCACGGTACCGGTCCCTCTTTCAGGAAAATGGAAGGGAGGGTGGATTTCGATGATTATCAGACAAACAGAGTAGGTGATTGGGGGGATCCACCGGCAGGCGAAGTTTGACAAATGGTTCCCAGCTCTGTAATAGACCGGTCTTGAGAGTGTCAGAAGAACGATCTCATTGGCAGTCTGGGGCCCCATCGGCAATCCGCAACTCCGGGAGTTTCGCCCCCACTTTGACCTGAACACACTGGGGTTGGACCACGGATCAATCATGACAACGGTCAACGCAACCATGTGACCATCATTCGCAGGCAATATGAACATCCAACCAGTCGTTTTGCACGAAGAGATCGAGACTCGCTACCTGGCCTATGCACTTTCCACCATCGTGAGCCGGGCGCTGCCCGATGTGCGCGATGGCCTCAAGCCGGTGCATCGCCGCATTCTGTTTGCCATGCACAGCATTGGCGCGGAAGCCGCGGCGCGGTTCGTCAAATCGGCGCGGGTGGTTGGTGAAGTCATCGGCAAGTACCATCCTCACGGTGATGCCGCCGTGTACCATGCCATGGTTCGTATGGCCCAGGATTTCGCGCTCCGCTACCCACTGGTGGATGGCCAGGGCAACTTCGGATCGTTGGACGGAGACAACGCCGCCGCCATGCGCTACACCGAAGCGCGCACTTCGTCCATCGCCGAGGAGTTTTTCCGTGACCTGCATCAGCAAACGGTGGGTTTTCAGAGCAATTACGACGCCACCCTTCAGGAACCGGCGGTACTGCCGGTACGCTTCCCCAACCTGCTGGTCAACGGCAGCAGCGGGATTGCCGTCGGTATGTCAACATCCTTCCCGCCTCACAATCTGACCGAGGTATGCAACGCCTTGCTGGCCTGTATCGACCGCCAGGAGATCCCCACCAGGGATGTCCTGAAAATCATTCCGGCACCGGATTTCCCAACGGGTGGCGAAGTCCTCAACAGCTCTGAAGAACTGGTAGAAATCTATCGCCACGGGCACGGCGCCATTCGTCTGCGCGGGCAATATCGGGTGGAAACCGGCAAGCGCGGGCGGATGTTTGTGGTGCTGACTTCAATCCCTTATTCGGTAAACAAATCCCGCCTCATCGAAAGAATCGCCCAGCTCATCGAGACTCGCAAGCTCACCCTGACCACCAATGTCTGGGACGAGAGTACCGAAGATGTCCGCATCGTCCTGGAACTCAAGAATGCCCAGGTGGATACGGAGAAGGTCATGGCCTTCCTGTACAAATACACCCCCCTGGAGATCCAGTTTCCGCTCAACTTCACCTGTCTGTCGCCGGAGGGCGTGCCCGAACGGATGTCCATCAAGGAATTGCTGCTGCACTTCCTGGATTTTCGCAAGGAGGTGGTTACCCGGCGGCTGGATCATGAAGCCCGCCAAATTCGCGATCGCATCCATGTCCTGGAGGGTCTGGTCGCCCTGTTTGACCGCCTCGATGAAGCCATCGCCCTGATTCGCCGGGCCGACCAACGCAGCGCCGCTCGCAGTGCCCTCATGGAACGTTTCGGCCTCGATACGCTACAGGCCGACGCTATCCTCGAATTGCGCCTGCACTCCTTGGTGCGTCTCGAAGAAAACAAGCTCCGCCAGGAGATGAGTGAACGCCGGAAGCGCTTGGCCGAAATTGATGCGATCCTGGCGAGCGATGCCCTCATCTGGCAGGAGGTGCGCCGGGAACTCTCCGCCATCCGGCAACGCTATGGCGATGCCCGCCGCACCAAACTGGTGCAAAGCGCGCCGGAGTCTCGTTTCAGCGCCGAGGATTTTGTCGAACACGAGGACATCTGCATCGTGCTCACCCGAATGGGCCGCATCAAGCGGCTCAAGAGCTATGACCCGGACACGGTGTTGCTCCGCGAAGACGACCAGGTGCTGACCGCATTCCCTGCCAACACCCGGGATCGGGTGGCGTTTTTCTCAAATTTTGGGCGAGTCTACATTGTGGCCGCCTTTGATTTACCCGCAGCTGCCAAGGGCTATGGCGAACCCATCCAGACGGTCTTTTCGTTTCAGGATGGGGAAAGAGCCGTGGCGGGCCTGGCCCTGAGCCGCGAGGATGCGGTGGCGGCGGCTGAGCCCCCGGAAACGGTCGTGGCTGATCAAGACTGGCCCTGTGATGATACTGGGGCCGCACCCACCAGGGAAATCGGCCGCGCGCCCGCTATCCGCCAGCTGGGTTTGTTTCCCTCAGCTCACGAGGATCAGGCCGGCGAGGCGACGGCCCCGGAACGCCAAAAACCTGTGCTGCCGTCAGGTCCTGACCTCATGCTCATCACCCGCGGCGGTAAGGGGCTGCGCTTGCCCTGTGCCAACCTGGCGGAATCCACCATCCGCGCCGGACGTCAGGTGATGAAAATGGATCCGGGTGATGAACTGATCGACGTCCTGTCCGGCGATGCGCCGCTGCTCCTGCTGGCGTCGGAAAAGCGGGTGTTGGTGCTGAAACGCCAGGAAGTCTCGCTCCTGTCCGGCCCCAGCAAGGGGGTCAAACTGATGACCGTTGACCCGGTGGGGATTCACACCGCGCGGCCGCTCTCCACGGATGATCGTATCCACCTGGTAAGTCGCACCGGACGGCCGCAGGAGTATCCCGTGGACTTCTTCCTGGCCCTGTGGCGAGGGGGCAAGGGACGGATCGTTAAAGGCGGAATCCGTGAAGTGGAAGTGGTTCGAGGGGAGAAAGGATGACACGTGTCACCACGTCTCCGCGTCATGGAGTAATCGTGCGCACTTGAACACCAGGGAGGATAACCCATGCAGATTTTGGTACTTTACCATTCCAAGGGTGGCAACACTCGGAAATTGGCAGAGCACATCGCAGATGGTGTGGCCTCGGTGGATGGAGTCAAGGCGGTTCTCAAGAACACCAAGGAGGTCACCAAAGATGATTTCGTCAATTCCGCCGGGATCATTGCCGGGTCCCCCGTGTACTTCGGGATCATGGCCGCCGATCTCAAACGGATCTTTGATGAATTCGTGGGGGTCCGAAAGCAAATTGAAAATAAGGTGGGCGCTGCCTTCGCCACTTCCGGGGATCCCACCGGCGGCAAGGAAACCACCATGATGTCCATCATTCAGTGCATGCTCATTTATGGCATGATTGTGGTGGGCGATCCCATGGACGCCACCGGTCACTATGGTACGGCCTGCGTTGGACCTCCGGACGAGAGCATGGGAGAAAACGGCCGCAAGCTGGGCAAGCGTGTAGCAGCGCTGTGCAAACAGCTCAGCCGCTAGGAATTGTCAAGAGCAACCCAGCCGATCGCTTGTCCAAGAACGACCGCGGTAGGGTTGGGATGAAAGGCCGGAATAGAGTGGACCTGACCATGGAGGAGTACACGGGTAAGGATATCCAGATCCTACGGGGTTTGGAACCGGTGCGTATGCGTCCCGGCATGTACATCGGCAACACCTCGGTGGGCGGGCTCCATCACCTGTTCGCGGAAACCTTGGACAATGCCGTGGATGAAGCACTAAACGGCTTTTGCAGCCACATCGCCATCGAATTGCGACCGGATAACTGGGTGACCGTAACCGACAACGGCCGGGGCATCCCGGTGGACATCCACCCGGAAACCGGTCGCAACACCCTGGAAACCATCATGACCACCCTGCACGCCGGGGGTAAGTTCTCCACCAAGAGCTACCATGTGTCGGGTGGACTTCATGGGGTGGGGATTTCGGTGGTAGCGGCACTGAGCGATGCTCTGGTGGTGCAAATCCACCGTCACGGGCATATCTACCAGCAGGAGTTCAGCCGCGGGAAGCCGCAAACCGACCTGCAGCTCTGTGGCGAAACCGACCAGACCGGTACCAACTTGTCATTCCATCCTGATCCCGATATCTTTAAGGACTGTGTATTTCGCTGGGAGCTCGTCAGAGAATCGGTGCAGGCCAAGGCCTTTCTCTGTAAGGGATTGCTTCTGGAAGTTCGCGATTGGCGCGGTGAGGAACCAGCGCACGAGGTCTTTTGCTTCCCCAATGGCATCAAGGATTACTTGCAGCTACTGGTGAGCGGCAGTCGCAGGGTCACCGAAGAGCCCTTCTACTTCGAATATCAAAACGAAGGAAACTGGCGTTTGGAGATGGCGCTTTGCTGGACCGAGGCTACCGACCGCCTGGTCCGCTCCTACGCCAATTCCATCTACACCAGCGCCGGCGGGTCTCACGAAATGGGGTTTCGCATGGGTGTGCTGCGAGCCTTCCGCGAATACGTGCAGCGCCACAACGTCTGGCAGAGACAGCTCAAGGGACTCAAAGGCGAGGACGTGACCGAAGGGCTGGTGGCGGTAGTGAGCGTTTTTGTATCAGGGAATCTCGAATTTCAAGGCCAGACCAAGGAGCGGCTCAATTCGGACATCCAACCCCTGGTGGAAAATGTTGTCAAAACCGCTTTTGAAAACTACCTGTTTCAAAACCCCAACACTGCGGACCACCTCCTCCAACGACTGCACCTGGCGCTCCAGGCCCGCGAAGCGTCGCGCCGTGCTCGCGAGCAGGTCCAGACCAAGAGCAGCTCGCAGCGGCTGAACCTTCCCGGGAAACTGGCGGACTGCAGCTCCCGAACGATGAGTGAGCGGGAGTTGTTCATCGTGGAAGGGGACAGTGCCGGAGGCTCCAGCAAGCAGGCTCGTGACCGACGTTTCCAGGCGGTGTTGCCGCTCAAAGGCAAAATCCTCAACGTCGAGCAGGCCAGTCTCGAGAAAATCACCAAGAACCAGGAAATCCAGCACCTGGTTCAGTGTATCGGCACCGGTATCGGGGATCGGTTCGATTACGGCAAACTCCGCTATCACAAGATCTTCATCAACTGTGATGCCGACGTAGATGGTTTCCATATTTCCACTCTGCTGCTCACTTTCTTCTACCGTTATATGCCGGAGCTGATCGACAAGGGTCACATCTATCTGGCCCAACCGCCGCTTTACCGCATCCGCTTAGGGTCCGGAAAAAATCTTCGCACCCTGTATGCCTACAACGATCAGGAGAAGGACCGGATCTTCAAGGAAAACCGTCGTTACAAAGTGGATGTTCAGCGATTCAAAGGCTTAGGGGAGATGAACGCGTGTGAGCTTAAGGAGACCACCATGGACCCGGCCGGACGCCTCACCTTGCAGGTGACCCTGGTGGATGCCGGGCGCACTGAGGAAACCTTCCAGACCCTCATGGGCAAAGACGCCTCCCGCCGCTATCAGTTCATTCAAGAAAACGCCGTGTTTGTCAAAAACCAAATTGACGTGTGAGCCGCGAAAAGCCCGTAGAGCCTACCATGGGAATGGGCCCGATCCCAATGGACAGCGAGGGTGAGGGGCATTCTGTCCAGTCTTTTGGACAGACACACCAGTCCGATCAGTTTGAACTCGTCAAAAAAAGTTGAAAATAAGATAACAGAATGGAAAGCAGCATAGCTGCTCAGCGTCCACAATCTTGGACAGCTGGGGAAGCGGGAGTGGGGCCCACCGAGAGGTGATATCATCAGTGGGGAGCTGCCCGGCGCCCCACTCAACTATTCCAGGAAGGATCGCAATAACAGCTGTTTGCTGGGGTGTTTCAGCTTGCGCAACGCTTTCTTTTCGATTTGGCGTATGCGTTCTTTGGACACCTTGAAGCTCTGTCCGATTTTCTCTAAGGTTTCAGCTGGTTGCCCATCCATGCCGAAGCGCAGACGGAGAATCTTCTCTTCTCGGGGCTGGAGGCTGGCTAGCAGAGCTCGTGTGGTTTCCGCCAGTTGGACGTCGGCGCACTTCTCCAGGGGCGATGTACATGCCTCATCCTCAAGGAAATCACCCAACCGTTGTTCGTCTTCGCCCACCGGAGTTTCCAGGGAAACCGGCTGACTGGAGAGTGTGAGTACCATCTGCACTTTGTCTTCGGGCAGATTGGCGCGTTCCGCTATTTCTCGCGGTGTGGGTTCTCGTCCCAGTTCCTTGACCAGTTCGTAGAACACCTTGAAAAACAGACTCTTCAGCTCAATAAAGTGAACCGGCAAACGGATGGTCCGAGTCTTGTCATAGATGCCCCGAATGATACTCTGCCGCACCCACCAGGTGGCGTAGGTGCTGAACCGATTGCCCTTGGTGTGATCATAGCGACCGACTGCCTTGAGCAGTCCCAGGTTGCCTTCCTGGATAAGGTCATCAAAGGTCATCCCACGGCCTCGATATCGCTTGGCGATACTAAGAACCAGACGCAGGTTGGACTTAACCATTTGGTGCTTGGCATCATCGACAGCCACCATGATTTCCCGCGCCCTGCCGTAAAGGTGGGCGAAAACCGGATCTTCAGGGGCTTTCCGGGTTGCCCGTTCGAGAGTGCGCGTGACAAGCTTTAGAACTTTGTCACGAACACCCGGGAAACTCTTCTCAGTATCTAGAAGCGTCTCGATCTTGTGTTCGATATCTTGCAGAACGGGGGAGTGGTCGACATGATCGGCAACCAGTTTGACCAAGCGATTCTGCCCCAGGCGAATGGTTTGGGCCAGTTCGATCTCCTTTTCCGGACGTAGAAGCGGATAGGACGAAACTTCGCGAAGATAGCACGTGATGTGATCATCCTCGAAATCACCACTGGTGTCGGTGGAACTGTCCAAAAACTCGGACTCCTCTTGGCTATACTCATCGATTAAGAAGTCTTCACGTCCGTCACATTCTTCTTCGTCACTTTGGTCGCTCTTCATATTCATGGCCGTCCACGAGAACTCCGCCGCAAGTATGCCCTTCTCCATGAGGCGATCGATGTCCTCTTGGGGATCCGCCCGTTCAACTCGAAGGCTCAACGGGCCATCTTCATTGGCTGCATAGCCTTTCATGTCAGGCCTCCGTGAGGGGGTTTCGGGAAAAAGCTCACCCATAACGGCTGGTCCATGGCTCATCATTTAATCCTAAATCCTTTAATCCTAATTATCATTACGGTTTGCAAAACACATACCAAAAACGGCATGCAACTTGCCAATGACAACACTTCATAGGCTTTTATCGGCACAAGTTCCGCCTTACTAAAATAAATTAATAACTCTTAATATGGCCGTCAACAGGTGAGGTTTCAGAAGCACTTCAATCCGGGTAGTTTCCACGGTTCGGTCTAAATCATGGGCCTTACCAGGTTCAAGGGGTGGCGGGGACCCGCGGCAAAGGGGGAGAACTATGGATCTTTATTCAATCTTGAGGTGGGATTGGACTTGCCCACATCCGGCCGGTAAATTGCGTGCATTGTCGAGCCGGCGAAGACGGAATCCTCACCTTTGATGCAGAAGTCCGTTCGTCCTTATCGAAAAGTGAAAAAAGCTTCTGCAAGAGGCTCTTTTGACAAGAATGCTGAAAGTGTGGATAAGAACTACCCAGTTTGGTGTTGCCAAGACGGTGGAACAGCTATAATAAATAGCGGTCCAAAGGCCCCAATGCTCAAATGGAACTGAACAGGAGGTTGCCGGTGAAGTGCCCCAAATGCCAACGGGAACTGGAAATGGTCCGAGGCTGACGGCAGGTATATTGGCGCTGCATGGACTGCGGCGTTCGGTATCTGTTATCTGATCTGCGCGACAAGATCACTGAAGAATCTGAGCAGTTGCTTTCTTCATGCCGGGTGGACCGGCTATAGGACCCCTCTCGTGTAGCCATTCCCAACGGGTTTATGGTGATCTAGGAAATTGTTCCTGGCAGGTCGAGATTGGCGACAAATTGATCAATATCAAGAACAGAAGACCCCATCCTCAGTACACGCCCACAGAATAAAGTGACCAACGAATGAATCGTCACCCCCGGCGCATGCCGGGGTCCAGGAAGCTTTGCAGAATCTGGATTCCGGCCTCCGACGGAATGACGAACTAAGCATTTCGGATACTTAATTGCGTGGAGCGGTACTCAGCGATCTTGCCGCGCTGGATCGTTCCCTCGATCCCGGCCCTAACTAGGCGAGCTTCTCTCTCAGGATCTTCCGGGCGAGGTCCAGGGCCTCCGTCAAACCTTGGGGGTTGCTGCCGCCGGCCTGGGCCATATCGGGGCGACCGCCGCCGCTCCCGCCAATGGGCTGCGCGATTTCCTTGATGAGATTGCCGGCCTGAAGGCGTTTGGTAAGGTCATGGGTCACGCCCACCAGGAGGAAGGCTTTGTCTTCATGCGCCGCCCCCAAGACCACCACACCACTGGCCAGTTTCTCTTTGAACCGATCGTTGATTTCTCGAAGGATCTTCGGATTGTCAGCTTCCACCTGAGTCACCAGGACTCTGACCCCACCAATTTCTTCGGCGTCACTCAACATGTCCGCTGATTTCTTGGCGGTGAGAGAGCTTTTCAGCGCTTCAAGTTCCTTCTCCAGTTGTTTCTGAATGGTAAGGAGTCTTTCGACGCGTTCCGGAACGTCAGCGGGACTGGTCTTCAGAAGGGCTGCCGCCTGCTGCAACAGCCCTTGTTGCTGCTGGAGAAGGGCCAGGGCGCCGCGCCCGGTTACGGCTTCGATGCGGCGCACGCCGGCGGCCACACTGGTTTCCTGGACGATCTGGAAGACGCCGATATCCCCGGTCCGATGGGTGTGCGTGCCACCACACAGCTCCCGGCTAAATCCCGGGATCTCTACCAAACGCACGGTGTCGCCGTATTTCTCCTCAAACAGGGCCATGGCCCCGGTCCTGAGGGCTTCTTCGAGCCCCATGACATGCACCTGCAGATCCCGATTCCGGCGAATTTCATCATTGACCAGCCGCTCGATTTCGCGCAGTTCCTCCGGGGTCACCGCGGTGAAATGGGTAAAGTCGAAGCGCAGCCGTTCCGGCGCCACCATCGAGCCGGCTTGTTTGACATGATCTCCCAGCACCCGCTGCAGCACTGCATGCAGGATGTGCGTGGCGGTGTGGTTAAGGGCGGTGTCGGCACGCAGGGCCTCATCCACGGTCAGCGTCACGGTATCGCCCACTTTCAGCACACCATCTTCCACCTTACCGACATGGACAATGAGGTCACCGGGGAGTTTCAGGGTATCGGTCACGGTCATGCGGCCCGCAGGGCTGACAATGGCTCCCTGATCGCCGACTTGCCCCCCCGCGGCCCCATAGAACGGCGTCTGTGATGCCACCACTTCAATATCGATCCCCGCAGCCGCTTCCTTCACCCGCTGGCCGTCTTTGACCAGCGCCAGCACCGGAGCGCTTGCTTGGAGGCACTCGTAGCCGAGAAATTGACTCTTGACCCCTTCCACCCCCAACTCATGATATGCTTCGGCCAGTTCCCGTTCGCCGCTGCCACGCCAGTGCATCCGGGACTGTTCCCGCTGCTTTTCCATCAGCACCTGGAAGTTGGCTTCATCCACCTGGAACCGGAGGTCCCTGGCCATGTCCGTGATGATGTCGATGGGGAACCCGTAGGTATCGTACAGTTTGAAGATGAGAGCTCCTGGGATCACTTGGGAGTCTTCATCCTGGAGCCGCTGGATCTCCGATTGCAGCAGTCGTAGCCCATGATCCAGGGTATCGCTGAAGCGTTCCTCTTCGTGGAGAATCACCCGGGTGATGTAGCTCTGGCTTTCCAGCAGTTCCGGATAGGTGTCTTCCATGGCATGCATCACCGCCACGGCCACTTCATGCAGGAACGGCCGATCGATACCGAGGAATCGTCCATGCCGTAGGGCTCGCCGGATGACGCGGCGGAGCACATAACCGCGGCCTTCGTTGCTGGGAAGGATCCCGTCACCGATCAAAAACGCTGCGGCCCGGCTGTGATCGCCGATGACCTTGAGCGATACATCGGTGTCGGCGTTTTGGCCGGGCCGGTGGCCGCTGATTTCGGCAATGCAGGCCATCATCGGCGCAAACAGGTCGGTGTCGTAGTTGGACGGGGCTTTCTGGATGACGGCCGCAACCCGCTCCAGCCCCATACCGGTGTCGATACTGGGTTTGGGGAGCGGTTCCAGGCTGCCGCCCGTCTGGCGGTTGAACTGCATGAACACCAGGTTCCACAGTTCCAGGTAGCGGTCGCAGTCGCAACCGGGCCGACAGTCGGCACGGCCGCAACCGATCTGAGGCCCTTGATCGATCAAGATTTCCGAACAGGGCCCGCACGGACCGGTATCCCCCATGGCCCAGAAGTTGTCTTTGGTGGGAAAGGCCAGGATGCGGTCGCTGGGCAGATACCGCGCCCAATAACCGCGGGCTTCCTCATCGGCTCCCAGGTTCATGCCCGGGTCGCCCTCGTGGATGGTGGCGTAGAGTTTGTCCTTGGGGAGTCCCATGACCCCGGTGAGAAAATCCCAGGCATATTGGACGGCGTCTTCCTTGAAATAGTCGCCAAAGGAGAAATTCCCCAGCATTTCAAAAAAGGTATGGTGCCGTGCGGTGCGACCGACGTTTTCGAGATCGTTATGCTTGCCGCCGGCGCGCACGCATTTCTGGCTGGATGCAGCTCGCGTATAGGCGCGCTGATCTTCTCCCAGGAAACAGCGCTTGAACTGGTTCATCCCGGCGTTGGCAAACAGCAACGTCGGGTCATCGTGGGGAATAAGCGATGAGCTCTTCACCACGGTGTGCGTTCTTTCCTTGAAGAAATCCAGAAATGCCTTGCGAATCTCCCGTGCTTTCATCCAAGCGATCTCCTCTCTAACCCCCATGCCCTGGCGGGCACGACACACGCTCAAATCTCCCCACCCCCCTTTTGAAAAGGGGGGCAAGGGGGATCTTTATTGAAATGGCCTGCTATTCGGCTGCCGCCGTTGCACCGGGCAGCGCCTTCAGCCCGTAGAGCTCACGCACCCGACCTTCAACTTCCGTCAGCAAATCCGCCTGTTCGTGCAGAAAGTTCTTGGCGTTCTCGCGCCCCTGACCAAGTCGTTCCCCCTTGTAGGAATACCAGGTGCCGGATTTCTCCACGACGTTGGCCGCCACCGCCATGTCCAGCACATCGCCTTCGCGGGAGATGCCTCGGCCATAGATGATGTCGAATTCGGTTTCCTTGAAGGGCGGTGCGATCTTATTCTTCACCACCTTGACCCGGGTGCGGTTGCCGATGATGTCCTGGCCTTCCTTGATAGGGTTGAGACGACGGATATCGATGCGCATGGTGGCGTAGAACTTGAGTGCGTTGCCGCCGGTGGTGGTTTCCGGATTGCCGAACATGACCCCGATTTTCATGCGGATCTGGTTGATGAAAATCACGCAGGTCTTGGATTTGCTGATGGTGCCGGTGAGTTTCCGCAGGGCCTGGCTCATCAGACGGGCCTGGGCACCCATGGTGGCTTCACCCATTTCGCCTTCGATTTCGGCTTTGGGCACCAGGGCCGCCACCGAATCGATCACGATCACGTCAATGGCGCCGCTTCGAACCAGCACCTCGGTAATTTCCAGGGCCTGTTCGCCGTTGTCCGGCTGACTCACCAACATATCATCGATGTTGACGTTGAGTTTTCGGGCGTACGGAATATCAAGAGCGTGCTCAGCGTCAATGAAGGCGGCCAACCCCCCCTTCTTCTGGGCTTCGGCGATGATGTGCAGCGCCAGGGTCGTCTTGCCCGAAGATTCCGGCCCGTAGATCTCCACAATCCGGCCGCGTGGCACACCGCCAATTCCCAAGGCCACGTCCAGAGACAGCGAACCCGTGGGAATCACTTCGATTTCAGGCACCTGGGCGCCCTCGCCCAAACGCATGATGGCACCCTTCCCAAACTGTTTCTCGATCTGGGTAATGGCCACGTCCACGGCCTTCTGCCGATCTTCCCCCAGTGCCGCCATTTTGTGATCCAATGTTGCCACGGATGTTCCTCCATGTTTGTATGGGAGTCGCCCCCACCCGCCCCCATCAAGGGGGAGGAGGCATCTCGGTAGCTCCCTCCCCTGGTGGGAGGCTGGGATGGGGCCTATGTCTATTGTGACCCTGAGTGCTGTGGGGTCATGAAGTTTGGAGATCGAACCACACACCTGGTACAATTGCGCCCGCTAAGTTGACGCTCTCCCCAGCGGTGCCCGGAACAAAGCCGTATAGCGCGCGCCTTCAGGGCGTAATTCGCTTTTATACAATACCACATCGACCACGTCAAAAGCTTCCGCCTGAAAGCCCGGACGACGCAAGACGGCTTCCTGCAGCAACTGGAGATGCCGCCTGCCCTTGACCCGTCCCAGCGTCAGGTGGGCTCGAAAAGGCCGGTCTTCGGGCGCGAATCCCAGCGGCACCAGAGCGTCCTCGACGGCCTTCTGGAGCTTCAGGAGTCCCTCGACGGCACCCTGGAGCCCGACCCACACCACGCGCATTTGCTTGATGGAAGGAAAGGCACCGCAGCCCAGTGGCTGGAGCCGAAGCGGCGCGGCGGTCGCCGCAACCTTCAGCAGCAGCGCCTGGATTTCGGCCACCTGCTCGTTGGCGATGTTTCCCAGGAACTTCAGGGTGAGGTGGATGCTTTCCGGTTTGATCCAGGAAACCGGGGCCGAGGTCCGCTGCCATTCCTGCTGCAGCCCGGCCAGGGCCAGGTGCACCCCAGGAGGCAAATCTAAAGCAATGAAGGCGCGAATCATAGGGACTAGACTCCAGACTCAGGACGGCATCCAGAAAACCACCGCAGAACGCAAGATTTGATCCTTAACGGGTATACAAGCTGCCAAGCTACAAGTTGCAAACCACACGCTGCACGCTGCACGCGTCAGGCTGTAAGACTCCAGGCACAAGACCCGGGCCGAGCTCGATTTCGGCTACGCCAGCAATTCCTTCCACAGCAGCACCAGCGCCGCCTGGGCGGACTTTTCCTGGATCTGGCGACGATCACCGCGGAACCGGTGCTGCAGCACCAAGGTTCGAGCTTCCGTGGCGCAAGCGACGAAAACTGTTCCCACTGGCTTGACCGGGGTTCCGCCGGTGGGACCGGCAATACCGGTGACGGACAGCGCGACATCGGCGTGCGCCCGCAGCCGAGCCCCTTCCGCCATGGCTCTCGCCACTTCGTGACTGACCGCGCCATGGCCGACCAGAATTTCGGACGCTACGCCCAGAAGAGCCACCTTGGCTTCGTTGCTATAGGTGATGAACCCACTATCCAGGTAATCCGACGCCCCGGCAACGGCGGTGATGCGTGCCGCTAGCAGCCCGCCGGTGCATGATTCCGCCACCGCCAGTTTCCAGGACCGCTGCCGCAGTAGCTGGCCCACCAGACTTTCCAGGGTCTCGCCATCTCGACCACTGACCGTATCGGTTCCCAAGAGCCGCCGCACTTGTTCTTCAGCCCGCTGCAACCGTTGTTCGGCGGCATCTTCCGTTGCCGCCGCCGCCAGGAGCGTCACCCAGTTTTCAGCGGTTTGCGGTAGATACCCGAGGTCCACCGCCAGCGTGGCCGGCGCAAGATCTTGGAGCAGCTCCTGGATATGCGATTCCGGCAGGCCCTGGACGCGCAGGATACGTTTTCGATACAACGGCCGTTCGGGAAAACGTCGACACAGATCCGGGAGCACATATTGTTCCATGAACATCCGCATCTCGGCGGGAACCCCCGGCAGAAAATAGCAGGGCGTATTCCAATGTTCGAGGACAAATCCCGCGGCGACAACTTCGCCCAGCTTCTCGGCCCCTTCAGGCAGAAGGGTCATGTGCTCAATGGGTGCCGACCACGGCATACCGCGCTGTTCCAGGTGCGCGCGCAGAATGCGTTCATAGGCGGCATTGCGCGTCAGCGGCCGTTCCAGAGCGGTTGAGGCTGCGGCCGCGGTGCGGTCATCCTCGGTGGGCCCCAACCCACCGGTGCAGATCAGGAAATGAGTGTCCCCGATGAGATCAAGCAATGCTTGGCCTATGGCGGCTTCCTGATCGCCCACGGTGACCATCCTGGTCAGGCGAAAACCGTGCAGAAAAAGCTCCGTGGCGATGTAATGGGCGTTGCCGTTAGCGACGTGACCCGAGAGAATCTCATCGCCCACGGTGATGAGCGAACCGACAATCGGTTCAGGATGCCGATCTAAACCAAGATCCCCCCTACCCCCCTTTTCCAAGGTGGGTGTCGAGCGGACTTCCGTCTTTAGGGGAGTTGGGGGGATTTTCATCCTTCGTCGTGCCTGCCGGGGCACGGGGGTTAACGTGATCCATGGGATGACGCCTAATCTTCGTTAGCAAGCCTTGATATCTGTTCGTAGATGGTGCGAAGAGGCAGCCCGTGGGTTTGAGCGGCCCGCTTACAGTCCTCGTATTCCGGTGCCGATCGGACATCGCCTCCGGGAAGCCGGGTCCGCTTGACTCGCATCGGCCCGTAGGGAGTGGCCACCGTGGCGGATTCCCGGGCCAGTGCCACCCGTTCCAATTCCTGGATCCGTACCCCCAGTGTGGTGGTCTCGGCAAAAACACACTCCAAAAGCGTTTGCCGGCAGTGGGGTTCCGTTAGGATACGCAGCAGTACACCAGGCCGGTTCTTTTTCATTTGCATGGGGATCAGGCCAACGTCCAGGGCGCCGATCGCAAACAGACGTTCCATGAGGTAATCATAGAACTCCGGGTTCATGTCATCGATGTTGGATTCCAGCAGCAGCAGTCGCTCCGAGGTGACCATGGAGGTCCCGGTTCCAAGCAGGACCCGGAGCAAATTGGGGGGGTCGTCACTGGGATGGGCCCCGACGCCGTAACCGATGGCTTCGAGCGTCATTGCCGGCGCGTGACCAAACCCCACCGCCAGCGTGGTGAGCAGCGCCGCCCCGGTGGGAGTCACCAGTTCCCGTTGGATACCTGGATCGTACACCGGCACCCCGGTCAACAGCCGCACCGTGGCTGGTGCCGGGATCGGCAGGGTTCCGTGGGCACAACGGACCATGCCTCGTCCCAAAGGAAGTGGCGAAGCATAAACCGCATCCACCCCTAACAAGGCGAGGCCAGCTACGGTTCCAACCACGTCGACGATGGCATCCACCGCGCCCACTTCGTGGAAATGGACCTGTTCCACCGCTATGCCGTGCACGGCCGCTTCGGCTTCCGCCAGCCGCTGGAAGACGGTCAGGCTACGTTCCTTAACGGCGGCATCCAGGGAACTACCCTTCAGCAACCGCTCAATGTCGGCCAGATGGCGATGATCGTGGGCTTCATGGCCATCCACCACGACCTGGCAGCGGGTGCCCACGAGCGCCCCGCGCCGTTCCCGGCCGATTTCGAGCCGGTAACCGGGAACTTCAAGCTGCTCCAACGCCCGGTGCAGATCAGCGGATGCCAGTCCGGCATCCAGCAGGGCTCCCAGCAGCATGTCGCCACTAACCCCTGAAAAACAATCAAAATATGCAACCTGAGTCACACGCGTCCTTCCTTGGCAAGACAACCAGCAGGAGCGCCTCCCAAACGCTCCCGTACTCTCACGACACCAGAACGTATTCCAGGACTTCATCCAGGTGGGTCACGGGAATGAAGGTCAGATGGCGGGTGAATTCCGCAGGAAGTTCCTGCAGCTCCCGGTCGTTAAGCTTAGGTACCACCACTTCCTGGAGGCGCGCTCGAATGGCGGCCAGGGCCTTCTCCTTGAGGGAACCTACCGGCAGCACCTTGCCCTGCAGGGAAATCTCCCCGGTCATCGCCAGGTGTGGCCGGATGGGGCGCCGGCAAAGCGCTGAGACCATGGCCGTGGTGAGCGGGATGCCGGCTGAAGGCCCGTCCTTGGGAATGGCTCCGGACGGAAGGTGGATGTGAATGTCCACGTGGGAGTAAAAGTCCGGCTGCAATCCCAGCTTGGAGCTCTTCGAGCGGATGTAGCTAAGCGCCGCCTGGGCGGATTCCTTCATGACCTCACCCAGTTGTCCGGTGAGGATCAGGTTGCCGCTGCCGGGCATCACCGCCACTTCGATGCGAAGCAGCGCACCCCCCATGGGCGTGTAGGCCAGCCCCAACGCCACGCCCACCGGCGCGCCGTCCTGGTCCAGGTCGTGAACAAAGCGCGGCGGTCCCAGATATTCCGTTAAGCTACGCCGGTTGATGGCAAACGGGCCATGGCTTCCCGACGCCAGTTTCCTCGCCACTTTGCGGCAAAGCTTGGCGATTTCCCGTTCCAGATCGCGCACCCCGGATTCGCGAGTGTAACCCTGGATGACGTCGAGCGAGTGCCGTGTGGCTGAGCCGCACCAGGCCTGGGGCAATGCCGTGTTCCTCCAACTGCCGTGGGACCAGGTAATGGGTGGCAATGGCCTGCTTTTCGCCGTCGCTGTAGCCCGACAGATGGAGCACTTCCATGCGATCCAGCAGAGTCCGCGGGAATGGTGTCGGTGCTATTGGCGGTGGTCACGAACAGCACCCGCGACAGGTCAAAGGGAACATTGAGGTAATGGTCGGAAAACGCCCGATTGTGATCCGGATCCAGGACTTCCAGGAGCGCCGCCGCCGGATCGCCGCGAAAATCGCTCCCCACCTTGTCGATTTCATCCAGCATGAACACCGGATTGTTGGTGCCGGCCGTCTTGATCCCCTGAATGATACGACCGGGCAAAGCCCCCAGATAGGTGCGCCGATGACCGCGAATCTCGCGCTTCATCCCGTAGTCCTCCGAGCGAGATCCGCATAAACCTGCGTCCCATGGCCTTGGCTATGGACCGTCCCAGGGAGGTCTTGCCAACCCCGGGAGGACCCACCAGGCACAGGATGGGACCCTTGATGCGACGTTTCAGTTTGCACACCCCGAGGAAATCAAGGATCCGTTCTTTGATGGGGACCATGTTGTAGTGATTATCGTCAAGGATCTGTTGGGCCGCTCGTAAATTCAGGGCATCGCGCGACGACTTCTGCCACGGCAACTCCACCAGCCAGTCGAGATAGCTACGGATGACCGCGGCTTCGGCGGCATCGGTGTGCATCTGCTGCAGACGGCGAAGCTGCCGGAGCGCTTCGCTGCGGGCTTCCTTGGGCAAACGCACCTGTTCGATGCGGGTGCGATAGTGGGACAGGTCGTCTTCGTCATCCAGTTCACCCAGTTCACGGCGAATGGCACGGAGTTGCTCGCGCAAATACCGTTCCCGATGCCGGCGGTGGATGGCTTCATCCGCTTCGAAGCGAATCTCGGCCTTGATCTGGGTCTGCTCTAGCTGCTGCAACAGCAGATCGTGAACCTTACGCAGTTTTTCCATCGGGTCGGTGATGGTCAGCAACTGGCGGCGAGTGTCGGCAGACAGTCGCAGGTCGGCAACCACCAGATCGGCCAGGCGTTCCGGAGTGGTCGCACTTTCCAGAATGACTTCGGCATCCTGGGCATACATACCGTGGAGCACAAACCATTTGATGCCGTTGGCTCGCACCCGGTTCATCAACAGCAACACGCTCGGGTCAAGCTTTGCCGGTTCCTCCTCGTCATTGGATCGAACCGCTACGGCGTAGAAAGGTTGGGTCTGCACGAAGGACTGAATGGTGGCCTTATTGAGGCCCTGAACCAGGATCTTGAGGCGACCGTCCGCTGACTGGGAATGCTGCAGCAACAAAGCAATACAGCCGAGCGGGTGGATCTTCTGCTGAGGAGGAAGGCCCTGCTGGTCATGATTGCAGAGGGCCAGGAACAGGTAGCCACTAGTCTTGAGCGCCGTTTCCACCGCCAGCAGCTCATGGGGTTCGCCCACAAACAGCGGCAGGATCATGCCCGGCGACAGCAACAGATGGCGCAAAGGCAGCAGCGGCAATTCCCCGGGAATATCGGGCAACGCGTTTTGGATGGCAGTCAGGGATGGTTCCAAGTTCGTGTTCCTCTGTAACCAGGATGGTGTGGGCGGCGCCTTGAAATGAATTATTCTGAGGCAAACATTGTTAACGGAATTGATCCATTAGTCAAGAATCCCTTGACACTCCCCAGGGGCAATGTTAATTACCGGCGAGTCTTGACACAGCTTCAAGGCGCCGTCAGGAGGGATGGCCGAGAGGCTTAAGGCGACGGTCTTGAAAACCGTAGTTCCGTTAGCAGCGGAACCGTGGGTTCGAATCCTACTCCCTCCGCCACGCCCTCATCAGTTGGGATCTCGCAATTATACATACGGAGAGATGGCCGAGTCGGCTGAAGGCGCTCGCCTGCTAAGCGAGTGTGCTCTGTAAAGGGGCACCGAGGGTTCGAATCCCTCTCTCTCCGCCACTTCTACCAGCCAGCCCTGTTTGCCTCGGTCAACCCAGAACGGGAGAGATCCATGCGAATAGCGATGCTCGCTCCGATTTCCCGGCGCATAGCTCCGGAGATCCACACCTCCCCTGAGAACTACATCTCCGCATTGACTGACTGCCTGGTTCGCAAAGAAATTGATGTAACCTTGTTTGCCACCGGGGATTCCCAAACGGAAGCCAAACTGGCGGCGGTTTGCCCTGCAGGATGTAGCCAAGATCCCAATGCACCTGCGGAAATCTGGGAGGCCCTGCATATTGTCGAGGTATTTGCCCGAGGCGAGGAATTCGACCTGATTCACAATCATTGCGACTATCAGGCTCTGCCATTGGTACTCAGCACCAGCACGCCGGTGCTTACTACCCTCCATGCATCACCCTCCGTGCAATCACTCCTGGTCTACCAAAGAGTTGGCGATCGTGCCTTCTACGTAGCGGCAAGCTCGGATGTTCGGTGTCCCAGACTGCAGCTTCTGACCACCATCCCCTGGAGTGGTGACACAGGTGGTGTCGACCAACTTGCGGCCGACTACCTGGATGTTTACGAAAGAATCATGGCGCTTCGCCGGCGTGAAGACCATAGGCCCTGGGGCTATTACCAGGTGTTGCTGGACGAGCCCGCTCAGAAAGTGAAAAAGATCGTGGTCTATCCCGGGCAACGCCTGAGTCTGCAGCGTCATCAGCGACGGGCCGAGCACTGGTTTGTGGCCCAGGGCCAGGCGGTGGTCACCCGCAATGAGGAGCAGATTACGCTTGCCGCCGGCCAGGCGGTGGATATTCCGCGCGGTGCCTGGCATCGTATCCGCAATCCGGGGACGGACAACATGGCCTTCATTGAAGTTCAAACCGGCGATTATTTCGGTGAAGACGACATTGAGCGGAGCGAAGACGACTACGGCCGGGCGGGTTAACAACCCGGCCAAGACTGAGACGCCGCCGGCCGACACGGGAGGGATGGCGGCCTCGCCGTCCGCACTCTGGTTGTAGATGTTGACGCGGCCAAAGCCAACGCACCCACCACGGACGCAGAGGCCGGCGAAAGCCGCAGCCCAGTGGAGCCTTCAGTAACTATCCCAGAATCCCTTTATGTCTCCTCCCTCCTGCCGTAGGCAGGACTGGGTGGGGGAGATAGTCCTGCCTTGCAGTCCTGCCATAGGCAGGATGCATCTAGCCCCCTCCCCCAGCCCCCAATGCTGTTGACTTAAGGTTCCCTCTCCCTGAGGGAGAGGGAACCTTAAGTCAGCAGCATTGCCAGCCCCTCCCACCAGGGGAGGGGAGTTTTGAGAAAGTGTCTAACCCTACAACGACACTTCCGCATCTATTCGCTGCTGTCATTCCGAGCGTAGCGAGGAATCTTGAGCGGTTGCCGACGCATTGGCAAGATTTCTCGCTACGCTCGAAATGACACACTGGAACGAAATGTCGTTGTAGGGCTAACTGCTTAGAATTCCTGGATCTAGGCTTCCAGCCGAATGACCAGAAATGGTGTTTTCCGACTTCTTTCGAGATAGGCAATCTGTACTGAAGCGAAATGTGAGGCATGACCACGATGGTTCGGTTGAAACCCCAGCAGATCCATCAGCAGCGCGAGCGAACGACGATCCGGGGACAATGACGGAAGCGGGACATGGCGGCAAATTGGGTAAAGACACACTGTGCACGATTTGATCACGGCGGCTGTGGTCTTAAGATTTTGGTGGAAGACGGGCGACCCGTGCGGGTGTTGCCCGACCTAGAGGATCCCTTCAGCGGAGGCTATGCCTGCGCCAAAGGGATGGCCAACCTGGAACGCCTCAACCACCCACTCCGGCTGACGCAGCCGCTTCGTCGTTCGGGACCGCGCGGTTCCGGGCAGTGGCAGCCGGTGAGTTGGGATGCCGCTTTGGATCTTCTCACCGATCAGTTCCAGACCATCCGCCAACGTCTCGGCCCTGAAGCCCTGGCCTTCGCCCAGGGTGCTCCCAAGGGATTGGAATTTTTCATGCTGCTGCGCCTGGCCAACCTCCTCAAGACCCCCAACGTCGGTGGCACTCAACATGTCTGTCACATGCCGCGCGAACAGATGGCCATGGTCACCTGTGGTTTCTTTCCGGTACCGGATCTGGAAGGTTCGCCGCAGTGTGTGCTGCTGTGGGGCAGCAATCCTCTGGCCACCAACGAAGAAGGGGTGCTGGGCGGTCATCTGCTGGAATGCCTCAAACGCGGCCCCAAGCTCATCGTGGTGGACCCGACTCCGCACCGAACCGGCTCGCCGCGCCGACATGTGGCTGCAGATTCGGCCTGGAACCGATGATTTTCTGGCGCTGGGCTTCCTTCACATCCTCATCGAGGAAAGGCTCCATGATGCCGATTTTGTCTCGCAATGGACGGTGGGTTTCGAGGATCTTCGCGCTGCAGTCCGGGAGTACACCCCGGATCGGGTGGCCGAGGCCACCTGGATTCCACGCGAACAACTGATTGCGGCCGCCCGCCTTTACGGCCGATCGCGCCCGGCCCTGATCCATTGGGGCAACGCCTTGGAACACACGGTGAACAGCGCCCAGACGTGCCGCAGCCTGGTGCTCCTGATGGCCGTGACCGGCAGTCTTGAAGCTCCGGGCGGCAATATCCGCGCCCAGGCGCCCCGCCTCCAGCGATTGAGCGATTTCATCCGCCTCGAACACTTTCCGGATCGCGCCAACAAGCTCATCAATCGGCATCACCACATCATCCCGCGGCTGCTGACGGTGCCCGGATCGCTTCTCATCCGCTGTATTCGCGAGCAATCTCCTTATCCCATTCGCTGTTTGTACGTTCAGGGGAGCAATCCGTTGGTGAGCTACGCCCAGGCACGAGAGGTCAGGACGGCTCTGGAAAGCCTCGATTTCCTGGCCGTGGCCGATCAAGTCATGACGCCCACGGCGGCCTTGGCCGATCTGGTACTGCCGACTGCCACCAACCTGGAGTTCAACGACATCGGTCATTACGGACTCCCGCACGGCTACGTGCTGGCCCGGCCACAGGTGGTGGCGGCCCGTGGCCAGTGCCGGTCGGACATTCACATCCTCAACGATTGGGGGCGTAGGCTGGGATTTGTCGAACACTTCTGGGACCATGTTGACCAGGCCTTGGATGACATTCTCGCGCCCTCCGGGCTCACCTATGGCGATTTTGCGGCCAAGGGCATGCTGCAAGGCCAGAAACGCTACCACAGCTACCGCGACAAAGGCTTTGCCACCCCCTCCGGCAAGGTGGAACTCCACTCCAGCCTGCTGAACCAATGGGGGTACGCACCGCTTCCGTACGCTCAGGAGCCGCCCGCATTGGACGACCAATACCCGCTCCTACTCACCAGCCGCAAGCCAAGGTGGTATTTCCATTCCGCCTGGCGGCATCTTGATTCCCTGCGGAAACGCGATCCCATGCCGCGCGTGCTGCTCCATCCCGAAACCGCACGGTCGCTGGGGATTGGCGACGGCGACCGGGTGCATATCACCACCAGGGCGGGGACCATCCAGCAGGTTGCCAAGCTCACCGACCGCACGGATCCAAAGGTGGTGGTGGCCGATTACGGGTGGTGGTTTCCCGAACGTGATGCCCAAGACCTCTACGGTTGCATGGAAGCCAATCTGAATTGTCTAACCCGCACCGACGACGATGCCGATCCTATTATGGGGACACCCCAAATGCGGGCCTTACCATGCCGCCTGGAGTTGGCACAAACAGCCGTGCAAGATCAAGATATTTGAGGTATTCGTAATAAGTGATTACCTCTCAACTCCTTAAATCTCCTCCCCCCTGATGGGGGATGTCCTGTCATGCCTTGCAGGACAGGACGGGGACCAGTGAAACTACCAGAGGACTAAGTCTATGGCCCGCGGGTTCTTCTCCAGCACCCGATTTCGTCTGTTCGTGCTGGTGTTCCTGACCATTTTGCCGGTGACCGCGCTGCTCTATCACAACGCCTTGGAGCAGCGCCGCCAGGCCGCCGCCGAGATGGAGAAAAATGCTCTACGGCTGGCGCAGCTGATCGCTTTGAATGAACAACAGGAACTTGCCCAGGCGAGAGAACTGCTGGCCAATCTGGCACGCTCGCCCGAAGCGAAACAACCGGGCACCGGCGAGTGCGCCAGTATCTTCTTTCAAGGCATGGTCTATTCCAGCAGATACCTCAACTTTACTATGGTGAGGCCGGATGGCGAGGTGATCTGCAGCGCCCACCCCTTGCCTGATACCGTCAACTTTGCTGTCCGGTCCTGGTTTCCAGCGAACTCTGGAAACCGTGGGTTTGCCATGAGTGAATTTGTCATGGACCGCATCACCCTAATGCCCACGGTCGTCCTGGCATTCCGGTGATGAATATCGAACGGCAGCTGGTCAGCATCGCCACGCTTTCCATCAATCTCGCTGCCTTCGCCAGGTTTCCCGGCCAGGACAACCTTCCACCCGGCTCGGAACTGGTGGTTTTTGACCGGCAAGGGACCGTCCTGGCCCATACCCCGGAATTCAACCGGTGGGTGGGCAAGGGAGCGGCGGAATTTCCCCTTGCCGAAATCGTTCTTGGCAGGCAGCAAGGTGTCGCCTGGCTTACCGGGGCCGACGGGGTGCAACGGCTCTATGGTTTTATGCCGATCTTTGTCGAGCCCGCGGACGTTCCCGATGCCTTTGTCGCCATTGGGCTTCCCACAGCGGAAACGTTCATTGAGATCAACCGCCTTCTCCTGCGCAATCTCCAGCTTCTGGCCGGTGTGGCGATCTTCACGCTGCTCGCCGCCTGGTTGGGTGGAAACCGGCTCTTGCTCCGCCATCTCAACGCATTGGTGGTAGTGGCGCGGCGATTGGCAAGCGGGGATTTGAGCGCCCGACTCGGTCTGCGTCAAAGCCAGGGGGAACTGACCGTCCTGGCGCAAACCTTCGACGATATGGCCGAAGCCCTGGAACGGCGCGAAGCCGAACTGCGCGCGTCGGAACAACGCTACCGCACCATCTTTGAAAACACCGGCACCGCCATGATGCTGGTCGAAGAGGACACCACCATCAGCCTGGTGAACTCCAGGTTCGAAGAGCTCGGCGGCCTTAACCGCGAGGAAATCCAAGGCAAGAAGAGCTGGACCGAATGGGTACTCCCGGAAGAACTGGCAAAGTTGCGCGACTATCATTGGAAGCGGCGCCTCGATCCCGGCTCTGTCCCCAGTGCCTACGAGACCCGCTATCGGCACGTATCCGGTGAAGTCCGCGATGCTTTGATCTTTGCGGCTTTGATTCCGGGCACGCAGAGCAGCGTACTGTCGGTCATGGACATCACCGAACGCAAACGTGCCGAAGCGGACCTGCGACGCCTGACCATGGCCATCGAACAAGCCGCCGAGACCATCGTCATCACCGATTTGGACGGCACTATTCAATACGTCAACCCGGCCTTTGAACGCACCACCGGCTACTCCCGCGCCGAAGCCGTCGGCCAGAACCCCCGGATCCTCGCCAGCGGGCAGCACGATGTGAGCTTCTACGAAGAAATGTGGGCGACGCTTCTACGCGGGGAGGTCTGGACCGGGCATTTTGTCAACAAACGCAAGGACGGGACCCTTTACGAGGAAGATGCTACCATCTCACCGGTGCGTGATGCTTCCGGCACAGTAACCCATTACGTGGCGGTCAAACGTGATGTGACCCACGAAATCGAGATGCAAAACCAATTGCGTCAGGCCCAGAAGATGGAAGCCCTGGGCACCCTTGCTGGAGGGATCGCCCATGATTTCAATAACATCCTCGGAGCAATCCTGGGATACACCGAATTGACCCTGCTGGATCTAGCATCCGATTCAACGGCAGCCGAGAACCTTCGAGCCGTGATCAAAAGCTCTCACCGAGCCCGTGATCTGGTCAAGCAGATTCTGGCTTTCAGCCGGATGAGCGGGCAAGAGCGACGTCCGGTGCAGCTCGGTCACCTCTTCAAGGAAGCCCTGAAGTTGCTTCGAGCCTCCATCCCGACCACCATCATCATTCAACCGGTCATTGACCTGGATCACCCCCAGGGAGACATGGTCATGGCCGACCCCACCCAGATTCATCAAGTCCTCATGAACCTGTGCACCAATGCCGCCCAGGCCATGAGACCGCGTGGTGGGGTGCTGGAAGTGGGTCTGTCCAACGTGGATTTCGCCCCCAACGACCCAAATCGACCCAAGGAGCTGGCAGCGGGTCCCTACGTGCACATCTGGGTGGCGGACACCGGTCAGGGGATAGAACCCGCGGTGCAGGAACGCATCTTTGATCCGTTCTTCACCACCAAAGGAGTCGGGGAAGGGACCGGCATGGGGTTGGCGGTGGTGCACGGCATCGTGCAGGGGCATCGCGGCGCTATCCGGGTGGAAAGTCATCCGGGTGTGGGGACGACTTTCAGCGTCTGGTTCCCGCGTTTGGTGGCGACGGCAGCCGAAGAAGACGAAGGCCTGGAGGTCATCGCCATGGGGACTGAACGCATCCTTCTGGTGGACGACGAACCATCCCTGCTGGACGCTGGGCGTAAGATTCTGCAGCGTTTCGGTTATGATGTCGCTCCGTTCACCAGTAGCATCGACGCGCTCGAAGCCTTCAAGGCGGCACCGGATCACTACGACTTGGTCTTCTCCGATCAGACCATGCCCGGGATGACCGGTGCAGAACTGGCTCAACAGGTTCTCTTGCTTCGCCCCGGAAAGCCCATCATCCTGTGTACCGGATTCAGTGAAACCATCGATGCGAAATCCGCTCAACAGCTTGGAATTAGTGATCTGCTCACCAAACCCCTGGTCATGGGCGAGGTGGCCAGCGTTGTCCGGCGGGTACTGGATGCGGAAGGGTCGGAAGCGATGCAAGACAATCCAACCTGAAGCCGGGATCGCCTGCACAGTGCCAACACACCTTTATGATGACGCGGTCGCTGCTTCGGAGATGGCAACGCCCGCGGCCGTCGCTGCGGTGCTCACTGTTTTCTGGATGCGCCCAAGAACTCCTACGCCGAACTCTTGAACCTCTCCATCATCAGCTGCTGCATCTTCATGGTAACCGCCATGCGGTCATGGCCGTCTTGCAGGCGCCGGCCAAGGAGCCTTCCCGCATCGGCAGCACCTTGCATGACCGCTGGTTGTTTGGCGACGTCAGGAATCATCTCCGCCGTGATTTTGACCCCTTCACCGTGCAAAAAATAAGGAATGCCCACCCTGCAGCTCTCTCCAAAACCACAGGAGTAACATGCGGCCGCACCTTGGCCAGAAACCTTCGCTACGGTTTCAATGAAGTTGTAGAAGAGGAACTTCTCTATCTCGTCTGCCGGGAAATGGCCTGTTGTCCCACCCACGCCGACCGCCACGGCGAGTTTCCCCCAGAGAAGATTTCCTTCCTGGTGTCTGAACTGAAACCACCTCTCCAAGAGCGCATGAGTAGCTGCATTCATCCCGGAGTAATAGTTTGGCGCGCCAATGACGTAGGCATCCGCTTGCACAATCTTGTCACGAAGGGGCGTGAGGTCGTCTTCCACCTTGCAGATATTGTCTTTGACACAACCGAGACATGAGATGCAGCCAGCAATGGTCTTCCCCCGCAAGGAGATGAGTTCGAACTCACAACCCGTGGCTTCGAGAACCGTCCTAACGAGCTTGTATACTCCTGACTTTTCCTCTTTCCTTGGACTTCCAGAAATCCCCAGGATCATCATGGTATAGCCTCCCTTCAAGTGATGTCAGATTCACGGCATCGATTGGTGCTGAAGACCAGAATCGATGGATGGTGGGGGGGAGCCGATCATGTGATCAGCAAATCGGTCCCCGTTACCTCGACCACCTAGTCTGATCCTCTCACCCTAGCGTTTTAGCGAATTCATCCAAATCGCTCAACTCATGAACGCGGCGGCAGGGTGGCAGACTGTCTAGAAAGAGGCGACCATAGCTTTTCTGCAGCAGCCGGATATCGAATAGAACGATAACGCCACGGTCTTGGGAGGACCGGATGAGCCGCCCCACACCCTGCTTCAGGTGCAGAATGGCGCGCGGCACCTGGTAATCGTTGAAGGGGTTTTTCCCCTGGGTGCGGAGCGCCTCCAGCCGGGCCACCAGCAGCGGGTCGTCGGGCACTTCAAAGGGGAGTTTGTCGATCAGTAGACAGCTCAGCGCTTCCCCCGGGACATCCACTCCTTCCCAGAAAGAACTGGTGGCGAACAAAACCGAGGCGATGTTCTCCTTGAACTCGGCCAGGAGGATACGCTTGGGCTTCTGGCCCTGGAGCAAAATCGGGTAGGGCAGGCGCTGTTCCAATAATTTGTGCACCTGAGTCATGTTGCGATAACTGGTGAACAGAAACAGCGCCCGGCCGCGGCTCTTGGTGATGATGGCCAGGGCCTCGTCCGCCACCCGCTGGCAGAAATCGGCGGCGTTGGGCTGAGGAAACCGCGAAGGGACATAGAGGAGTGCCTGCTGGTCATAGGCGAAGGGGGACGGAAGGAGGAGCTCCCGGGTATCCTCCGGAAGGCCCAAGCGGTCTCGCAGGAATGCGAAGGAACCAGCGGTGGCCAGGGTCGCCGACGTAAAGACGGCAGTCGGGGTGTGTTTGAACAGATGCTCCTGGAAAATGGGCGCCACTTCAATGGGAGTCCCGTGGAGAAACACTCCCCGGGCCGTGGATTCGTACCAATAGATGAGACTCGGATTACGCTGTTCCAGGAGCTCTGTGAGCACACCTAGCATCTCGTGCGCCCGCCGCTGACAGCTTTCCAGAGCCGGATGGGAATCCGCGTGGGGAGTCAGAATCGGTCGCAAAGCCGCCAGGCTTTGTCCTATCTCGGTGCAGATGGCCACAAAACCTGCCGCCATGGTGTCTGGTTGCAGGCGGAAGCGTCCGGTGGCCGCCGGCGGCCGGCACAGCAAGTGCACCAGACGCCGGTTCAGGGCTTCCAGGTGTTCGCAGGCACTTCGAACCTGCCGGATTACCTCGGGATCTTTGGTGGCGCGGGTGATTTCCACCTGCATGTCGTGGAGCAGTTCTTGAAGACGAAAATTGCTCCATTGGATGCCGAAATAGGAGGCGGCCACATCTTCGAGTTGGTGTGCTTCATCAAAGATCACCGCTTCGTAGCGCGGAATGACCTCGCCAAAACCGCCGCGACGAACGGCCAGATCGGCAAACAGCAGGTGGTGATTGACCAGGAGCAGGTGAGCTCGAGCCGCCTGCTGACGCAGATGGGTGAGGAAACAGCGGCCTTGATCGGCGCATTCCTGGCCCAGGCACTGGTCGCTGCTGGAACTGATGTCATTCCAGGCCAGGAACTGGTCAGGCAGCCAGGGGATCTCCGCCCGGTCGCCGGTTTCGCTGCGGCTTGCCCAACGCAGCAATCGCTGGAAGAGTTTCGCTTCCTCGCGGGCGGCAAAAGTGGGCTGCAGAGCAAACTGACTCAAACGCCGCCGGCACACATAGTTTTTTCGGCCTTTGAGGACCACGGCCCGCAACTGGGGAAAGAGCAACCGCCGCAGGATAGGGATATCGTGATCAAAGATCTGGTCCTGAAGAGTCTTGGTGCCGGTGGAAACGGCGATGCGCTTGCCGCTGAGGATGGCCGGAATCAGATAGGCCCAGGTCTTGCCGGTACCGGTGCCGGCTTCCACCAAGAGCGGGACGGAATCCCGCAGACCGGCTTCCACCGCTTCCGCCATCTGCAATTGAATCGCGCGGTATTCGAATCCGGATAGTTTTTGCGCCAGTAGTCCATCGGGCCCGAAATATCGTCTCATGGAATCGGCACCAGTAAGCAATGACAGTCGGGTCAGGAGACAAAGGCAACGCCCCGGTGTCTCCGGCAACCGAGGCCGGGGATGGGGCGTTGCTCTTCAGGAAGGTAGCAGAAAGGGTCATGGATGGCAATGCGGGCGTTATCGCATGGCTGCCCGACCCTTCGAAGAGGATTCTTCGATCCATCGGCTTCCACTTACTGAAAGGGTTGACGAAAACCGTTTCCGATGCCAATTTCTAAACACGCACAGGTCATCTTGCAGCTTTGCAGAAATGTTCACAACCGATAGTATATGGAAAACCCATGCAGAAAGGGGAAATGTGAATGAAACGGATTGGCCTTCTCGTTCTGATAGCCTTGGCAATGCTGGTGTGGACTCCGTCGGTCCGGGCGATGGGACCTGATGCGGACAAGACGCCGACGGTGTTTTGTAATGTCATCAAGAAACCGGACCCGGCACTGCTGGGTGCCTACAAATGCATCTTCAAACTGCGCCTGGAAGAGGGCTCGACGGACACCAATCCAGCAAAATACCGGTTAATCAAGGTGGGTGATCAGTATGCGTTATACTTCGAACGCATCGCTCGCGGCGGCAAGAAACGCTATATGGGGTGGCGGGACTGGACCATCAATGGCAAAGATATCTCCTCTGGCCAAGAAATACGGATTTATGCCGAAAATGGCGAGGTCTTTTTCTGTTGGAAAGATGAAAAACCGGTGAAGATGACCCGGATAGAGTAGCCTCCGCCCTGGTGAACGGCATGTCCAGGCAGACGGACAGAGGGCCAAGCTACCGCTTTTCTCCCATCCCAGCGCTGGCGCTGGTGCCAACAAAAGAGCGATCAGAAACACCCCGAAAACTCGTCTAAGTACAGCTCCACAGAATTGAGTGGTCGAGAGCCGGTCCTTTGCTCACTATCAAAGACGAACGCTACACGGGAGGGACGGCGGTCTCGCCGTCCCTCCCGTGATTCCGATGTTGACCCGGTAAGCCAACACTCACAACAGATTCGACTTGAAAAACGAGGCAGCGCTGTCTTCGTGGCGCGGAGCCGGCCGCCGATCCTGGGTGGCACGATTCGGAGTGGTCGGCGCAGGACGATCTTGTGTGGACGGCACCGGCGGCGTTCCCTCGTCACTATCGGTGTCACTTTCTGCTGCTTCGTCCTCTGCTGTCGATTCCTTGGGTTCGCTCAAGGGATTCGGTGTGCCGGGGAGCTGATCCTTTCGAAAAGCCGCGGTGACCATTTTGGCGTTCTCCGGATCATCCACCGATGACGCACTCTGCGTCCTCAGCTTGGCAAAGGTGATGCCCGACGGCACCGGAAACTGCTCCACCGGGGTATCTCGCAGGTAATCCTCCATAAAATACAGCCATATCGGGCACGCAGCATGGCCGCCCGTTTCACCCTTGCCGAGGGGGACATCCACATCATCGTGTCCCACCCACACGCCGGTGATGATCGAGGGGGTGAAACCCATGAACCAGGCATCCTTGATATCATTGGACGTTCCGGTCTTGCCCGCGGCCGGCCGCCCTAGTTTACGGGCGCGCCGTCCAGTACCCTCCTCGATGACCGCCTGCATGATGTTGGTCATCATGATAGGCGGTTTCCGGAGATAGAACGCCAGCCCGCCGCATTCTGTGCTCTTCCAAGACCTGCCCGTTACGATCGACGACCTTTTCGATCATATAGGGTTCAATGCGCTCCCCTTGCTCAGCAAAAACCGAATAGGCCGTGACCATCTCCCACAGGGTCACGCCAGAAGCACCCAGGGCCAGCGACAGAGTGGGTGTCAGCGGGTGAGTTGATCCCCATATGTCGTGCATAATCGCGCACATAGTTGACTCCGATGGCCTGGAGCAACTTCACCGTCGCCACATTGCGGGAATGCACCAGGGCACTTCGCAGTAAAATCGGTCCCCAGAACCTGTTGTCGTAATTGGCCGGGGTCCAACGCCCTTGCAGGCTGTGGTCTCCAAAGCTGATGGGGGAATCGTCCAGGACTGAAGCCGGGGTGTAACCGCGATCGAGGGCCGCCGAGTAAACAAAGGGTTTGAATGAGGAACCGGGCTGGCGAATCGCCTGAACCGCTCGGTTGAACTGGCTTTCCTCGAAACTCCGGCCGCCTACCATGCACAACACCGCCCCGGTGTGATGATTGACAGACAGCAGTGCCCCCTGGACATCTGGCTCCTGTTCCAGCGATACCACCCAAGAGGAAGCCTGGTTGGGCTTGTCCATCGGCTTGACCAACTTCACCATGATGGCGTCACCCGGACGGAATGCGGTGTTACGCCCCCCCACCCAACTTGCCCCGGACGTGGGCATCTGCGCCTTGGCACTGCCCAGATCCAACTGGTAGGTTTTGGTTTTGCTGTCGAAACCGGTGATCAAAGCCTCCACCACCCTATCTTCGGTCAGATTCCGGTTGTTTTGGGCCAGGGTTTTGGCAAAATCCCGCCACTTGTTCTGGGCCACGCTCTGGTGAGCACCGCGGTAGCCGTGGCGCTTGTCCAATTCGCGCAGTCCACGGTCCAGGGCCTTTTCAGCCAGGCTCTGCGCCCTTGGATCCATGGTGGTATGGATCTGCAGCCCCTGGGTGTAAAGCACCTCGTGGCCATAGCGAGCTTCCACCTCGCGGCGCGCTTGTTCGGTGAAATAGTTCAACTGCTTGAGGGTCCAACGTTTGGGATTGCTGAACGAGATCCGTTCGTTGAGCGCCTGTTGCGCCTCCTCAGCGGTGATGTACTGCTGGTTGACCATTTGCTGCAGGGCGTACTGCTGGCGCTCGCGTGCCTGATTGAAATGCCTGATCGGCGAATAGCGGCTGGGAGCTTGAGGTAACCCCGCCAACAGAGCGCTTTCCGCCAGAGTCAGTTCACGGACGTGCTTGCCGAAATAGGTTTGAGCCGCCGCTTCGACACCGTAGGCGCCTTCTCCCAGATAAACCTGATTCAGATAGATGTGAAGCGTTTCATCCTTGGTCAGATAGTGGTCGATCCGGTAGGCCAGAATGGCTTCCTTGAACTTGCGGGTCCAGGTACGCTCCGGCGTCAGCAGCAAAGCCTTGGCCACCTGTTGGGTGATGGTGCTGCCGCCCTGAACGATCTCGCCGGCGCGGACGTTTTTCAGCATGGCACGGGCGATACCGATGGCGTCAAGCCCGGGATGCTCGAAGAAGCGCGTATCCTCGGCGGCGATGAACGCCTCGATGAGATGTGCCGGCATGGCTTCCAGCGGCACCAGAAAACGGCGCTCATTATAGAATTCACCGATGAGCGAGCCATCCGCGGCATACATTGAAGAGACGATGGCGGGGCGGTATTCCTTCAACGACTTGACACTGGGAAGGGAGCGCTCCAGTTGCAGATAGAACCCGAATGCCGCCAGTAACCCGAACACCACGGCGCAAAGACCGATCCCCAACGCCGTGACAAACAAACCTTTCAGCCAACTGAAGGGGGATTTGCGTTGCTTATTGGGAGGCGAGTATTCTCTGTGTGGTTTTCGATACATCTTAGGTATTCCTCAAACACACCGATCAAGATCCGGGCAGCCTGCGATCCAGGCTGCGATATTGAATGGCTTCCAGCAAGTGGTGTGGGGCAATGCCGGAGGCCTCCTCCAAATCGGCAATGGTGCGTGCCACCTTGAGAATCCGGTGATAAGCTCGAGCGCTCAACCCCAGTCGCTGAACGGCGTTTTCCAACAACCCGTGGCCGGCGCCGTCGACATCGCAAAACCGTTTGATATGGCGCGGTTTCATGAGCGCGTTACAGTAGATGCCCTCGGGTCCGAAGCGCGCCAACTGGATGTCTCGAGCCCGCACCACCCGCTCCCGGATGACAGCCGATGATTCGCTCGGCTGCGGCGCTCGCAAATCACTGTAGCGCACCGCCGGCACATCAATGTGCAGATCGATGCGATCCAAGATGGGCCCGGAAATCCGCCCACGGTAGCGCTGCACCTGACGCGCCGCGCAACGACAGGTGTGCTGCGGATCGCCGGCATAACCGCAGGGGCAAGGATTCATAGCCGCAACCAGCATGAACTGGGCTGGATAACTCAGGGTCATAGCCGCCCGCGCAATGGTCACCTGGCCATTTTCCAGCGGTTGACGCAGCAAATCAAGCACCGAGCGACGAAACTCCGGGAACTCATCCAGGAACAACACCCCGTTGTGGGCCAGACTCACCTCGCCCGGCCGCGGCACCTGCCCGCCCCCCACCAACCCGGCATCAGAGACCGTATGGTGCGGCATCCGGAAGGGACGTTGCGACACCATTGGCCGTTTCTCGAGGAGCCCGGCCACACTTAATATTTTAGAAGTTTCCAACGCTTCTGCAAAGGTCAACGGTGGAAGAATCGTCGGGAGGCGCTGAGCCAGCATGGTTTTCCCGGCTCCAGGCGGACCCACCAGCAAGAGATTGTGCCCACCCGCCGCAGCCACTTCCAAACCGCGTTTGGCGTGTTCCTGCCCTTTCACTTCGCTGAAATCCGGCAGCTCATCCAGGTTGACCGCCAGGGTTGAAGCCATGTCACTGGCCAACGCAGGAAGATCCAAGCGGCCATTGAAGTACTCCACGGCCTGGCTCAAGTGGGTCACCGGCAGGACCGTTAGGCCCTGTACCACCGCCGCTTCCGGAGCGTTTTCCGCGGGCAGCATGAGGCTGCTGCGCCCCGACTGCTGCGCGCAAATGGCCATGGGAAGGCTTCCCGAAATGGGTTTGACGCGGCCATCCAGGGAAAGCTCTCCTGCCAGGAAGATCCCCGCCGCACGGTCCTGGTCCAGCATGCCCATGGATGCCAGAATGCCGATGGCGATGGGCAGGTCAAACCCCGAACCTTCCTTCTTGAGATTTGCCGGCGCCAAATTTACCGTGATCCGGTCACTGGGAAAATGATACCCGCTGTTCTGCAGCGCGCTTTTGACCCGCTCCTTGCTCTCCCGTACGATGTTGTCGGGCAAACCCACCGTGGTAAAAGCGGGAAGCCCCGGCGACAGATCCACTTCGACTTCCACCGGGATGGCGTCGATTCCCATCAGACTGAAACTGTAGGTCTTGGCAATCATGGGTTGCTGCCGGCAGAACTCCCGCGGGTATTCGATGAGACGCTGTCAGTCATCAAGAAGGCCCTTGTCTCGCGCCATGCCATTCATTAAACTAAAAAACCTCAAAATCTCAAAATGACAGAGTAATCTAGCACATTTTGGATGAAATGAAAGGCACCCTGCAATTCTTTTGTTCTCTACTCATGCAATAGTGCACCATGGCTGTATTGTCTCATTGTTACAAAACGCTGGGATTGTCGAGGAGGGCTAGACCGGCAGAGGTCAAAAAGGTCTTTCGTGAATTGGCTCTGCGTTGGCATCCCGATCATAATCCCCAAGATCCCGTTGCTCCGGCGCGTTTTCGTAAGATCCTGGAAGCCTACGAGACCTTGCTGGACCATTTTCATCGGAAAGACGACGGCAAAAGGCGCCCCGGCAAGGGGAAGCGACCTGCACCTGAAGGTTGGACCGCTGGCCAACCCGACACCCAGGATCGTCAGGACATCTTCAAGGATTACTTTGGCTTTGATCGGCAGCAGCGGCACAACTTCAGATCTGCCCGAAACGATTTGCGTTTCGACTTGCAGGTGAGCCGCCAAATGTTGGCCGATGGCGGTACCGAATGGATTGACTACCCACGGATGGTCTTCTGTCGGGAATGTGGCGGTGGGGAAGGGTTCAGGCGACGGTATTGCTAACCTGTCCGGCCTGCCACGGACTCGGCGAGGTGGAGGAACGGCGTTCCATCCAGGTGAAGATCCCACCGGGCAGCCAACATGGAACTCGACTGCGCATCCCGTTGGGCGGCGATCAATCCCAACACGATGTCCCTGCTGGGGATCTTGTCATCCTTCTGCACCAGGGCAAATGACTGAGGGCTGCGGGTTTTCCCCGAGGAGCGTCGAGGAACGTGAGCCCACACGTTCCATCACACAACCAAAGGAACCCAAGATGGATCTGACCCATATCGATGAACAGGGGCGACTGCGCATGGTGAACGTGGGTGAGAAAGACGTAACCCTCCGGGAAGCCCATGCGGAAGCCACGGTCGTCATGGCCGCCGAGACCCTCAAGCGCATCCTCAGCCAGGAAATGCCCAAGGGCAACGTCTTGGAAGCGGCTCGCCTGGCCGGGATCATGGCCGCCAAGCGCACCTGGGAATTGATCCCGCTGTGCCATCCCATCCATCTGACCCATGTTGCAGTCGATTTTTTCCCGGACGAAGTTCACAATCACGTCCGCATCACCTCACTGGCACGAGCTCATGACCGCACTGGAGTGGAAATGGAAGCGCTGGTGGCGGTGACTCATGCGGCTCTGACCGTCTACGACATGTGCAAAGCCATTGACCGTGGCATGGCCATTCACGATGTGCGGTTGACCTTCAAGAACGGCGGGAAGAGCGGACTCTACCAGCGTTCCAAGTAAGCTTTTTCACTTTACTACGGGCGCCAATTGTGCTAGTCGGTGTCACTTCATATTTCGCGTAGGGAGTGGAGCCATGGAGAAAGACACGATTGAGTATTTCAAGGGTGATTTGATCAAGCGCCTGGAAGAACTCTACGAAGAAGCGGAAAAAACCGTCACTGGGATGACCGATAGCAAGGAATCTTTCCCTGATCCCGCTGACCGTGCCACCCTGGAGTCAGACCGGAATTTTATGCTTCGCATCCGCGACCGCGAACGCAAGCTCATCAGCAAGATCCGCGAAGCTCTGCAACGCATTGAAGATGGCTCGTTCGGTACCTGCGATTCCTGTGGCGATGACATCGATATCGAGCGGCTCAAGGCCCGCCCGGTTACCACTCTGTGCATCGAATGCAAACGTAAGCAGGAGGCTCAAGAAAGAGCCAAAGAGGCGTAATGCGAACCCACCGGCCAAACGAGTGGGGGCGATTGGCGGCAAGCTCCATCGATTGAGCCTGGTATGTGGCGCGATAAACAAATTCTTGATCAGAGACCGATATTCGCAAGGGCTGGGAACTCCCAGCCCTTTTGTTTTTCGCGTGAAGAGAACGTTCCGGCCCCCATGTCGTCCGGTAATGAGAATCGCTTGCGGTTTCATGGACGGCGGCTCAGGGCAGGCGCACCCGCACTGACGCGGCGTGGGCATGCAGCCCTTCCAGTTCGGCCAGGCGCATGATGGCAGCGGCGTCGCGTTCGAAGGCTTCGCGCGAGTAATAGACCACACTGGTGCGCTTGAGGAAGTTTTCCACGCCGAGGGCCGAGGCGAAACGGGCGGTCCCGGCGGTGGGCAGCACGTGGTTGGGGCCGGCGAAGTAATCGCCAACCGGTTCCGGGGTGTCGGCCCCCAGAAAGACGGCGCCGGCATGCTGCACTTTGGCCAGCCAGGGCCAGGGATCACGCAGTTGCAGTTCGAGGTGTTCCGGTGCCAGCGTATTGGACAGCCGCAGGGCGTCATCGAGGTGTTCCACGGTAAACAGCGCGCCATACTGTCGTAGGGCTTCCCGGGCAACTTCGGCGCGCGGCAGCCGCCTCAGTTGCTCATCCAGACAGCGGCTGACCACCCCGGCCAGATCGGCGGACGTGGTAATGAGGACGGCGCTGGCCATGGGATCGTGCTCCGCCTGACTGAGCAGGTCTGCTGCGATATAACGGGGATCGGCGAATTCATCGGCGACCACCAGAATTTCACTGGGGCCGGCCAACATATCGATACCCACCTCTCCCGCGACGATCTTCTTGGCCAGAGTCACATAAATGTTGCCCGGTCCGACGATGACATCTACCCGCCTGACACTGGCCGTGCCATAGGCCAGAGCCCCGATGGCCCAGGCGCTACCGAGTTTGTGGATGCGGGTCACCCCCACTTCGCGGGCGGCCACCAGGAGGTGCGGATTGATGGAACCGTCCCGGCGGGGTGGCGTCACTAGGGCGATGTCTTGGACTCCGGCAATCCGGGCTGGGATACCGTTCATGAGGACCGAGGAAATCAGGGGGGTTTCGCCGCTTTGGCCGCCGGGAATGTAGAGGCCGGCCGCGGCCACCGGCCGCACCATCTGCCCGAGGATGGAACCGTCCGGGCGGGTGGTGAACCAGGATTGTGGCAGTTGTGGCTCGTGAAAAGCGCGGATGTTGTCGATGGCGCGGCGCAGAATATCGAGGAAATCCGGCGCGACCGCCCTATAAGCAGCCTCCACTTCCGCCTCACCGGCACTCAGATCCGCCGGCTCCGCGTCGGGAGCATCGAATTGGCGGGTGTAGCGGATGAGGGCGGCATCGCCATCGCCGCGGACCGCCTCCAGGATCTCGGCCACTCGGGTTTCCAGCTCACCGGCATATCCCACCTTGCGAGTGGCGATCTGGGCCAATCGGGCGTCTGCCTCCGGAGACGGATAGGTCATCACATCCAACATACGTCATTCCTCCATGGCTACCACAAAGGCATCGGGAAAACCGTTACGGCGCAGGTTTTCCATTTCCTGCTTGGCCAACACCATGTCACGATACAGCCCCACATGAACCCGAAACCAGGTAACCGATCCATCACTGCCGCTGGTCACTTTGCGATCGGCGAAGCGGCCACCCATGCTCTCCGCCAGACGATAGGCATTTTGCTGCTGCTGAAAAGCCCCAATCTGGATGCCGAACCGGCCGTAGCGGAATGACGGTACGGTTTCCGCCACCCAATAGGTCTGGCCAGCCGTTTGTTCCTGTTTGGCCACCTGGACTGCTTCCACATGGACCGGCACCACCCCGGTGCGTGCCATCCCCAGCTGATCTGCGGCCGCGTAGGACAAGTCGATGATCCGCCCGGCAACAAACGGTCCGCGATCGTTGACGCGAATAATAAGCGATCGCTGGTTCTTAAGGTTGGTCACCTTGACGTGGGTGCCCAGGGGAAGGGTCTTGTGTGCCGCCGACACGCCGTACATGTCGTAGATTTCGCCATTGGCGGTGGGTCGAGAATGAAACCCCGGCCCATACCAGCTGGCGTAACCCTTTTCGGCATAACCCTCGGCGGTGGGCAAAGGATAGTACCAAACGCCGTTGATCTGATAGGGGCGTTGGGTGCTGCGGATCTTGGTCCGCGGCGCTTTTTCCGGGGTCGTGCTCGGGGGCGTCGAGGGCGTCCCCGCGCAGGCCGCCAGCCCCGCCAGCAAGAAGATGGCCGGCAGCAGGCCGGCCAGGCCGGGAGGCTTGAGCCTCAACAACGTCGCCCCGATAGTCTCCTTCTCAATCACACCACGTCCCCGTTTTGCTCCATTTTCGCCAGATCTTCGAAACGGATGTCGATCCCGAGGATCCCCACGATTTCTTCGACCTCATTGCGAATCGGTGCGGAAACCGTAATACAGAGCGCTGCGGTGTAACGCGAGGTGTAGAAATCGGTGACATGCACCTTGCCGTCCTTCATCGGCTCGATGAACCAGGGCCGATCGGAAAGGTCTTCGCCGATCTTGGCGGTTTCGTACTTGGCCCGCTCGACGATGTGGGTGATGTTGCGGGTGATTTTGCGCCCTTCGCTGTCGGTGATGTAAAGGTACTGGATGAAGGGATTGAGTTCCAGAAGGGTTTGCAGCAGAGGTTCCTGGCGGGCCGGTTCCATGCTCCTGATGGCGTCGTTTTCCACCACTTCTCCAACCAGATGGGCAGCCAATGCGCGGGCTTTCTGTTTGAGCAGATCGAATTCACTGATGAAGTATTCCGGCAGATACTGACGGGCCCATCGCTCCAATTCCTCAGTGGAAATGGAAGTGATTCGTCCCTGGTCGTACTCGCGCATGACCCGTTTGTGGATCTTCACCACCCCCGGGTGACGTTTGTCGAGGCGGCGTTCCCCCTCGAGCCGCAGCCGGGTATTGACCCAGTGGGCAATGCCGGCCACTCCGGATTTGTCGGTGACGATGATCGAGATCGGCCGTTTCAGAAGCGTCAACGTGTCAAAAATGTTATAGATCTCTTCGTTTTTAATCAGCCCGTCGGCATGGATCCCGGCGCTGGTGGCATTGAAATCCTCACCGACGAAGGGGTAATTGGGGGGGATGCGGTATCCGAGTTCGTTTTGGAAGTAATCGGCGGCATCGGTGATAGCGGTGGTGTCAATGCCGGCCGGTTCGCCGGTAAGAGCGATGTATTCCATGATTAGGCCTTCGATGGGAGCATTGCCGGTGCGTTCGCCAAAACCCAGAAGGGTCCCGTTGGCACCGCTGCAGCCGTAGAGCCAGGCGGTGCCGGCGCACACCAGCACCTTGTGGAAATCGTTGTGGCCATGCCACTCCAACAAATGCCCCGGGACCCCGGCTTCCTCAATGAAGGCCCGCACCAGCTTGGGAACGCTACGCGGCAAGGCGGCGCCCGGATAAACCACGCCAAAGCCCATGGTGTCGCAAATCCGGATCTTGATATCGATCCCGCTTTCTTCACGAAGCCGCATCAATTCCATGGCAAAGGGGATGCAGAAACCGAAGATGTCGGCCCGGGTCGCATCTTCGAAATGACAGCGGGGACGAATCCCTTTCTCCAGCGCCGTGCGTACGATCCCCAGGTATTTCTCCAGGGCTTCCTTGCGCGTGATATTGAGTTTGAGAAAGATATGGTAATCCGAAACCGAGGTCAGAATGCCGGTTTCCGGAAACCCCATGTCCACCACCAGCTGCAGGTCGGCCGGCACGGCGCGAATCCAGCCGGTGATCTCCGGAAAGCGGTAACCCTTGGCACGGCATTCCTCCACCGCCTGCCGGTCGCGGTCGTTATACAGGAAGAATTCCGATTGCCGGATGACGCCACGATCCCCGGCCAGCCGGTGGAGGAAATCAAAGATGGTGGAGATCTGCTTGACGGTATAGGGTGGCCGGGCCTGCTGGCCGTCGCGAAAGGTGGTGTCGGTGATGAACATGTCTTCCGCCGGATCGATGGGCAGAAGCTTGTGATCGAAGTCAATCCGCGGTACTTCGCTGTAGGGAAAGACCTCGCGGATCAGGTTGGGTTCCTGGATGTCCATCAACCGGTACTTCCAGAACTTGGAGTGTTCGTGATCCAGCACCCGTTTCTTGATGTTCCATCGGGCCATGGGACACCTCCTTGGTATGGTAGGATGTAAGGGCGCAAGAGGACCGGGTGGAGGGGGAGGGAGTGACGCAGACACAGAGACGCGGGGACACGGGGATGCTGCCAGTAAGACTCCCCTGGCGTTCAGTTTATAGGCAGATCCCGTGCCAATCGTTCGTCACCTCCACCGCATCTCCCTATCCCGCACTTTCCACCCCCCTGCTCCTCACCGCGTCTCCGCGTCGCCCTATCACCCGGTGGGCTTGTCCACCTTCAGACACAGCTCCAGCATCTGGTTGATTTCCGGCTCCGTCGGGGCACCGCTCAGCAGGCAGGTGGCCTTTTGCGTCTTGGGGAAGGCGATGACATCGCGAATCGAGCTAACTCCACAGAGCATCATGATGAGTCGGTCAAAGCCGAAAGCGATCCCTCCATGGGGCGGGGCACCATACTGCAGCGCTTCCAACAGAAAGCCGAATTTCTGCTGGGCCTCATCGGCCGCAATCCCCAGGGCGGCAAAGACCTGCTGCTGGACATCCTGGCGGTGGATACGAATGCTGCCGCCGCCAATCTCAACGCCGTTGAGCACCAAATCATAGGCGCGGCTGCGCACCTTTTCCGGTGCGGTTGTGAGCAACGACAAATCTTCATCGACCGGAGCAGTAAACGGATGGTGCACGGCGGCGAAGCGCTTCTCGTCGGGGTCCCATTCCAGCAAGGGGAAATGGGTTACCCACACAAACCGGAAATCGTTGGCGTCGACCAAAGAAAGCTGCTGCGCCAGGCGCACGCGTAGGTTCCCCAGCACATCGTGGACGATCTTGGCCTGATCGGCAACGAAGAACACGATATTGCCGGTTTGAAGCTGCAACCGAGCGCTGAGCTGCTCCCGCACCCCTTGGCTCAGGAACTTGGCAATGGGCGACTGCCAGCCATCGGGGTTGATCTTCACCCAGGCCATGCCTTTGGCCCCGAAGATCTTGGCAAACTCCACCAAATCATCCAGGTCCTTGCGGCTAAGTCGCGCGCCCTCCGGCAGACGCAAGATCTTGACCATTCCGCCCCGTTCGACCGCCTGGCGGAACACTTGCACCTCCGAGACCGCGGCAATGTCGGTAATGTCGATCAGCTCCAGACCGAAGCGGATGTCGGGACGATCGGAACCGTAGCGGTCCATGGCATCCCGGTAGGTGAGGCGCGGGAAGGGTATGCTCGGTTCACTCCCCAGCAATTCACCAAAAAGCCGCGTCACCCAGCCTTCGATCAGATCCTGGATGATGGGTTCGGTAATGAACGACATTTCCAGGTCCACCTGGGTGAATTCCGGCTGGCGGTCGGCGCGCAGGTCTTCATCACGGAAGCACTTGACGATTTGCATGTAGCGCTCCAGCCCGGCCACCATCAGGAGCTGTTTGAAAATCTGCGGTGATTGCGGCAGCGCGTAGAACTTGCCCGGATTGACCCGGCTCGGCACCAGGTAGTCGCGCGCACCTTCGGGGGTGCTTTTGGTAAGCACCGGGGTTTCCACTTCGATGAAACCGTGGTCTTCGAAATAGCGCCGAGTCAGCTGGGCGGCTCGGTGGCGCAAATAGAAATTGTGAAACAACTGCGGGCGCCGAAGATCCAGATAGCGATAGCGCAGCCGCACGTTTTCACTGGTGTCGATGTCGTCTTCCAATGGGAAGGGAGGGGTCTTGGAACTATTGAGGACCCGCAATTCGGTGACGATCACCTCGATATCACCGGTCCGGAGTTTGGGATTGGCCATGCCTTCAGGACGCGGACGGACCTTGCCGCTCACCGCCACCACGAATTCGCTGCGCAATGCGTGGGCTTTGCCATGGACCATGGCATCGACCTGTGGGTCGAAGACGATTTGCGTGATTCCATGGCGATCGCGCAAGTCGACAAAAATCAGGCCGCCGTGATCGCGGCGCCGCTGCACCCAACCCATCAAGACCACCGTCCGGCCGAGGTGATCCTTATTCAAAGCGTGACAATCGTGGCTCCGTTGCCAATCGCCCAATGAATCCAAGGTTACCGCGATAACCCGGTCCTCCGGTTGCTGTTCCAGTTGACTCACTCGACTGTCCTCCTTGGGGAACGCTCAGGCACCTTCCCGAATTCTTCGTATCAGCACTTGCGGTGCCTGGTCAAACGGCACGGCTTCCTGGGTTTTGGCCACCATATCACGCAACTGCAGCGCGCCTTGGGCCACTTCATCATCCCCAAGAATAGCCACGAACCGCACCTGGAGCTTGTCGGCTTTGCGCATCTGACTCTTAAGGCTGGCCCCGCCATAATCCAATGCCGTAGCCAGCCCTTCGGCACGAAGTTGCTGGGTGAGAACGAAAGCGCGCCGCCGCGCCCGGTCACCCAGCGCCGCAACGAACAAGCTCGGCCTGGCGCCGACTGCCGTTGTCCTGTTGCTGGAGCAGCAGAATGAGGCGTTCCATACCCATGGCAAATCCAATCCCAGGCAAATCGGGGCCGCCGAGGTCCTTCATGAGGCCGTCGTAGCGGCCGCCACCACCCACTGCGTTCTGCGCCCCCAGCTGATCGGTGATCACTTCAAAGGTGGTGCGGGTATAGTAGTCCAAACCGCGAACCATGCGGGCATCGATAAGGTATTGGGTATGGAGCTCATCCAGAGACTGGCGCACCTGGGAAAAATGTTGGGCACAGCCCGGGCAGACGCGGTCCAGCAGCATCGGGGCTTCCACCAGGAGTTCCCGGCAGCGTTCCACTTTGCAGTCAAACACCCGCAGGGCGTTGGTGTGGCGGCGGCGCTGGCAATCCGGGCAAAACCCCAGTGCGTCTTGAGCCAGGAAATCTTTCAGCTCTGCCCGGTATTCAGCGCGACATTGTGGGCATCCCAGCGAATTGATATGGAGCACCACGCCACTCAAGCCGATCCGTTCCAGTAGCAGGCGCAGCATGTACATGATTTCGGCATCCAACATGGGATCGTCGATCCCAAAGACTTCCGCGTCAATCTGATGGAACTGTCGGTAGCGGCCCTTCTGGGGACGTTCATGGCGAAACATGGGCCCCATGGTGTAGAATTTGCGGGCCAGTGGATCGGCCTGCAGATTGTGCTGGATGAAAGCCCGAACCACGGAGGCGGTCGCTTCCGGCCGCAGCGTAAGCATTTGACCGCTAAGGTCGGCAAAAGTGTACATCTCTTTTTCGACAATGTCGGTACTCTCGCCGATACTTCGGGCAAACAGCTCGGTTTTTTCCAGGAGCGGCGTGCGCAGCTCGCGATAACCAAAGGTTTCCAACAGTTCCCGAGCGGTAGTCTCCAGCTTCTGCCACCAGTGGATCTGATCGGGCAAGAGATCGTTCATGCCCTTGATTGCTTGTATCGCTCCCATTCTTTAACCCTGATGCGGTTTAGTCCGGCCAGGTGAGAGAATCCGGTTGGATTCCCTCAGCTGGATTGCTGCCCCGCAAGAAAGACTCATCGCTATGCTTGACCCACCCGGGTCAGAAAACCCCTGAGCCGAGGCTTTTAGGAAATGCACCACAAAAAGTCAAGCGGACAGCTATGCTTCCGTTCCCAACGCTTTCCGGATCTCTTCCAAAAGGACCGGCAAGAAAAAAGGCTTACGAAGGTACCTTCGAACCTTCCGCAAGATTTCATCTTTATCATGATCCTCCATGAGGCCGCTCATGACCAGGATTTTGACCTCGGGATCGAGTGCCAGCAATTCCTTGATGCATTCCTGACCGCTCATAACCGGCATAGCCAGGTCCAGAACCACCAAATCAAACGGCTGCCCCTCGGCCAAGGCCTGTTCATAGCGTTTCAGCGCCTCACGGCCGTCACTTGCCAGGCTTGCCGAATAGCCATGGCTTTCTAGAACTTCAACCAACATCTCCCGCAGACGTTCTTCATCATCCACCACCAGAATGGCCTCTCCACGACCCAATGTCATGCGTTCCGGCCGGAACGATTCCGCAGGGCTGAGGAGCGCATCCTGGACCGTAGGAAAGAACAGTCGAAAGCGTGTGCCGCGGTCTGGATTGCTATCCACCAGCACACAACCATGATGGTTCTCCATGATGGAATAGACGATGGACAAACCCAGGCCGGTCCCTTTGCCGGGTGGTTTGGTAGTAAAAAACGGGTCAAAAATGCGGTCCATAATCTCCTCGGAGATCCCTTCCCCAGCATCGGCTACACCGATTTCCACATAGGGACCCTGCCGCGCCGGATTCTCAGCGGACAGGCACATCGGCGGGGCATCATGCAGGCGGGTCCACATGGAAATCACTCCGCCTTTGGGCATGGCATCCTTGGCATTCACCGCCAAATTGATGACCGCCTGTTCCACCTGATTGGGATCCGCCAGAATAAATGGTAATTTCGGCTCGAGATCCAGCTCCACTGTCACATCAGGCGGCAGCGTCTGGTTGAGCAATTGAAACGTGCTTGCCAGGAGACGATTCACTTTGACCGGGGTCTTGCGTCCCTCGTCAGCGCGGGCAAAAGTCAGCATATTGCGCACCAGATTGGCAGCCCGCTCGCAACTGGCTTCCACAACCCTCAAATAGTTCGTCAGCGTTTGCTGGCCATGACATTCCATCATCGCCAACTGGGTATATCCTTGGATAGCGGCAAGGATGTTGTTGAATTCGTGAGCCATACCTCCCGCCATGGTGCCGATCGATTCCATCTTTTGAGCTTGCAGCAATTGTTTCTGCAGTTGCTCTTCGTTAGTAATGTCCTGAGCGCACTGAATGATCCCGAGCAGCCGCCCTTGCGGATCACGCACCCGGCAGGCGATCACGTGAACCCGCTTAGCCCGGCCGCCCACCACGATACTACCCTTGGTTTCAATGGCCTCGGGGTGGAGATCGAACTTGCGAATGCCGCGCTTTCCATGTTCCAGCAGAATTTCCGTTTCCGGCAGATCCAACAGAAGTTCCGCCAGGGCTTGGTGGGAACGGTCTTCCATGATCGGACTCAGATCCAGCGGACGCCCCAGCACTTGCTGTCTGGGAATGAGGGTGACCGCTTCCGCGGCCCGGTTCCATAACAGCACCTCACGCTGAGGGCTGATCATCAACGTGGCGACGGGACTGGCATCCAGCACGGCATTCAACCGGTCCCGTTCCTGATGGATGAGTCGTTGCACTTCTTTCTGTTTGCTGATGTCGCGGAGCAATGCCAGCATGCCACCTCGGCCGCCGATTACGATGCGGCTTAGGGACACCTCGGCGGCGATCCCGGGGCCGTGCAGGGGATAGAAGGTCCATTCGAAACGCTGGGGCACCCCACTGCGGACCAGCCGCAGCAGTTCCTGCTCGGTGGAGGTGAGCGAGGGGGATTCCGAGCGGTCCGATTTCGGTCCGCCCAATAACGATGTGTCCATCAAGCCTTCGACGGAAGTCTGCAAGAATCTCTCGGCAGCCGGATTACAGTCCCTCACCCGCCCGTCTTCATCGGCAAGTAGAATCGGGTCCAAAGCCGAATCAAACAAGGTATGGTAACGCTGTTCACTTTCCCTGAGAGCCTCATCGGTGCGTTTCCTTTCGGTAATATCCCGCGCCACGTGCAGCAACCCCACCGGCTTGCCATCTTCATCGGTCAACGGGGTGGTGCTAAGGTGCAGGACCCGGTCCAGCGCGGGAACGTGGAGCTCTCGATGGTTGGTAACACCGCTGATCAAGGTCCCAGGTGATGGGCAAAACTCCACCGGCAAGTTGTGGTCCTGAACCACGTTGTGACAAAACCGGCCAACAATCTCTCGGCATGGCAGATTCAGGATTCGGGACACCGCCCGATTACAGCGTACCATTCGTTGATCGCGATCAAGGATAAGAATCATGTCGGGTACGGCATCGAAGGTATCTTCCCAACTCTTGATCACGTCCCGCTGGGTCTCAAGGGATTGCGCCAGTTCGTCGGAAAACTGCCGGAGTGCCCGATGCAGGTCCATCACCTCATCGTCGCCGCGGAAGCTTTCCCACTCGCGTAGGTGGGCGCCGTTGTCGGAAAGCGGTTGCGAAGATTTCCCACTAAAACGTGCCGCAAGGTGCAAAGACATCTGCTGAAGTTTGCGCAGCGGCGCGGTCAAATGCCGCAGCACGACAAGCCCAAGCAGCAGAGCTGAGAGTGCCCCCGCCACAACGTTGAGAATCAGTCGGTAGCGGGCCTCCGCCAAAGGCTCAAGAGCTTCGGCGAGAGGTTGCTGTGCCGCTACAATCCAGTCGCTTCCCGGGACCTGCTGAAGCGCAAGGAGCACCATGATACCCTGGTCGCTGATCGTTTCACCCACCCCTTTGAAGGCGGTTATACCGCTGTCCAACATTTTTTCGGCATCAGCAGGGATTTCGCGCCGCAGGATGCGTTCGGGAATAGGGTGTAAGACCATCATGCGTGATCGGTTAAACACGTAGACGAAGCCTGAAGTACCGATGGTTTGCTGATGGATCCCCCCCAGAGCGTTGGCACTGAGCAGTCGGGTGGAACAGCCGAGTACTCCCTGAATGCGCCCGGTCTCATCGCGTAACGAAGCGGTGAAGGTGATCACCGGTTCGGCGGACCGGTCACAGACATAAGGGGCGCTCACCACGGCCTGTCCTCCCACAACGGTATGCTGGAAGTAGTCACGGTCCGCGAAACTCACCCCGTACAAATCCGGGTGGCGTGGATGGTCAGCCCATAGGTTCCCGTTGGGATCCAGCAGAAATACACCATTGTCGAAGTTGGGATAAAGCCGGGTGACCTTCTCCAGATAGCGCTCAATCGGCGCCGAATCGCGACCGGCCAGGGCGTCCCGGGGCAGCTCGAAAGCCATGGCCGCAGCCGCCCGCAATCCCCCCTCGCGATAACCGGCCAGCCAGCGTGAGGTGTTTTGGGCAAGGCTCATCAACCCAGGCGAGATGGCACCTTTAAAAGAGTCCTGCAGGACCTTGAGAGAAACCATCGACGCCACGCCCAAGAGCGCTGCCACGATGGTCACCAGCAGCAAGGAAGCTTTGGTTCGCAATCGCATAGTATGATTGCCAGTGCCCCAGCGGATTGACACCCTCAAAAACCGGCAAATAGCTCCACGCAGACATCCTGGTAACACCCGGCTCCCATCATCCTGTAATTGGGTTCCAGGATGTTCTGGCGATGCCTGGCGCTTTGCATCAACACCTCATGAAGCAGCTCTGGAGTCTCATCACCGCGAGTCAGGTTCTCTCCTGCATACTGGCAACGATGACATGACCTCGCAATGAGCCCCAGAAACAAATGCGCGATCGCAACAAGAGAGCGCATCCTTTCCCGTTCCAACAGCTATCTGGTTTGGCCACGGCTGAAGCAAGCCGGCGACGGTACAGACAAGGATGATCGAATTCAGAACTCGGCCGGAAGTCTCCTTAGCCAAGGCAACCTACCACAACCTTTGCGAGAATGAAATCATAAGCAATGAATGGAATCGGGGATACCCTTTGGGTGATAGCAGCGGGATGGCTTGATGCCCTTCGATAACGGAACGTTGAAGCACAAGGCTCCGTTTCTGAAGCCGGCCCCCTTTGTTTCTTTGTTTGGGCGGATCATTCCAAGGGGACCCGGGTAGTCTTATCGTTTGCTGGAAACCGCCGCAGAATTGGTAGAGGTCAAGACTTCGCGCACTTTTTCAGCCAACGCCTGCGGGGTAAAGGGTTTCTGCAGGAAACGGGTACCGGGGTCGAGAATACCGTTATGGGCAATGACGTTGTCGGTATATCCGGAAACATAGAGGACTTTCAGGGCGGGCCGTTGGACGGTCAACCGCTCTGCAAGCTCCTGCCCGTTGATTCCGGGCATGACCACATCGGTAAGCAGTAAATCAATGACGCCAACATAGTCACCGGCAATTCGAAGCGCATCCCCGCCGTCAACCGCTTCCAACACGGTATAACCGCATTTCCGCAGCACCTCGCCGGCCAGGTCGCGAACCGCGTGTTCGTCTTCCGCAAGCAAAATGGTCTCGGTTCCTTCCGTCCCCCCGCTAGGCTCATCATGGCCGATTGCTGTCGCACATTCCTCGTTCACCCGTGGGAAATAGATCTTGATGGTGGTTCCCTGTCCAACTTCACTTTCAACCGACAAGGTGCCACCGCACTGCTTGACGATGGCGTAGGTGGTGGCGAGCCCCAAACCGGTACCCTTGCCTTTTGCTTTGGTGGTGAAGAACGGTTCAAACATGCGCTTTCGGGTCTCTTCATCCATGCCTGCGCCGGTATCGGCTATCGTCAACATCACATGGGGGCCGGCGGTGATGGCCAGATGACCGCCGGCAGAATCGGCATTCAGATCCACATTGGCGGTTGCGATGGTGATGCGGCCGCCCCGAGGCATCGCGTCGCGGGAATTGACCACGAGGTTCAGAATCACCTGCTCGATTTGCCCCTGGTCAGCTCGAATGCACCCAAGGGCCGGGCTGAGCTCCATATCGAGGGAAATGCCCTCGCCGGTGAGCCGCCCCAGCATGAGGCGCATCTCGGTGAGCACAGCATTGACTTGCAGCACAGAAGGCTGTAGCAGGTGTTTGCTGCTGAAGGTCAGGAGTTGGCGCGTCAACGCCGCGGCAACTTCGGAGGCCTTCCGGACTTCCCCGGCATAGCGGCGCAAAGGGCTGTCGGAGGGAAGTCTGGCCGCCAAAAGATCCGAATAGCCGAGGATGGAAGTCAAGAGGTTGTTGAAGTCGTGGGCCACACCCCCAGCCAGCCGGCCTATGGCCTCCATCTTTTGCGCTTGAATGACCTGTTGCTCCAGTTCTTTGTGTTCGGTCAAGTCGGTCAAGGCCGCAATGTAGCCCTCACCGAGGTCTTCAGGATTCAATGCGCGAACCAGAACGGAACCGTCAAAGACACTGCCGTCCCGGCGGCGCAGCCGCACTTCCATGCCGCTTTGCTCGTGGAGCGCCACCATCGGATAGATGTGTTTGCCCACCCGTTCATACTCCTCGGTATCGGGATAGAACAGGGCGGTGGACTGGCCTTGGTAACTCTCCTTGGTGTGGCCGAACATCCGCTCCATGGCCTGATTGGCCCATTGGATGATGCGATCCTTTACCAGCACGATGCCGACGGGGGAAGCATCGAGAATGGCCTGGAGGATGGCTCGATTCTCCTGGAGCGCTCGCTGCGCTTCCTGTATGGCCAGGAAAACCGGTGCAATATAAGCAACCCCAAACACCATCAATACTGAGGTTATCAGCGCTACCAGCTCACTGGTCAAATCCGGGAGCGGAATGGAGCCATGGGCAAATATCAACTCCCAGAGGATATAGGCGCGACGCAAAGCCATCAGCGAAAGGGCGGCGGCGATCAGCAGCCAGGCCCGGTGCCTTCGGGTTACACGAATGAGCCGCAACGCCAGGACCGCCGCCACAAACTGCAGGATTACAGAAACAGCCAGAATAATCACCAATGCCATATTCGCACCCATTGCCTCTCGAAACCCACGTGATGAGACGGATCATCGTTGCCATTGCCATCGTGAAACACAGGGGCAGCACGCAAGCATTGTATCAGATACCGCGGAGAAGCCAATAATTGTGCCATCCTCTCGCAATGGTTTGGACCTGATTGTTACCAAGTCTCGGCCAAAACGACGATCCCCTTGCCGGTGGGCCAAGCCCGCTGCTATGATAGTGGATCAATTTGCATTGTTACCCTAATGGCAGAGCAATGCGCCAATCCGGAATCGAAGGCCGAGAATCGATGGTAGCGAGCACCGCACCCGTTAACCCGCAAACATTTACAGCACCATAACGACACTAGGATGCTGACAGCATGAAAATAGATCGCAAGTTGATGGGCGGCTTTATGGTCCTAGCTCTCATGACCATGATCGTGGGGCTGACCGGTTGGGCAGGTCTGAAACAGATCGAGAAGGCTCACCGGGAATTGGTTGCGGTGGAGTTCCCCAGTATCCTGGGATTGACCAACCTGCTGAAAACCCAAAGAAACATCCAAGGATGCGAGCGCGTTCTGCTTTACGAGAAGGACCCTGAGATCATCCGGCAACAGCACCAAACGCTGGCAGAATCCTGGGTGAACGCGGAACAGGCCTGGCAATCCTATGAATCGCTCCCCCATTCCCCGACTGAATCCCAGACTTGGCAGGACTTGATTCCCCGATGGCACGAGTGGAAAGCCACCCACCAGCAGATCATGGGGTTGGTCAGCCACGGCGACGAGGCTTCACGGCAATCCGCTCATTTCCTGAGTTATGGCAAGGGGCAATTGACGTTTCAGAGCAGTCGGGAACTCCTTGACAAATTGGTGACAAGCCACTCTGAGGCGGCTCGAGAAATAAGCGGGCCGACCACCATGGGGATCAGGTATGCTAGTGTCGAGCTGCTGGCGGGAACTCTCACCGGCGTGGTGCTATTCCTGGTGCTAGCCTTTCTGTTCAACACTTCCTTCCATCGTGCCGCCGAGCAGCGCAAAGCTGAGAAGACCTTTCAAACCATGGTAAACGACGCTCCCATTGGCATTTTCATAGCACAACGGGGCAAATTCCAGATGGTCAATCCCCGTTTCGAAGAAATCACCGGGTATGAGGAATCCGAATTGGTGGGCAAAGACGCGCTCCTCGCGGTGGCATCCGCCGACAAAGATCGGGTGCGAGAAAACGCCATCCGGATGCTGAAAGGGCAAAGTGCCTCGCCCTGTGAGTTTCAAGTCATCACCAAGAGTGGTGAGACCAGATGGATCATGGAGAAGGTGGCCTCCATCGACTACCAAGGGGGAAAAGCCTCCTTGGGCTACTTCATGGACATTAGCGAGCGACAATCCCTCATGGAGAGTCTCATTCGGGAAAAGCGTTTCTCTGAAGCGGCCATGGACAGCCTGCCGGGCATCTTTTATTCATTCAACGATCAGCTGAAGTTCGTGCGGTGGAACAAGAACTTCGAGAAGGTGTCAGGATACTCGGTTCAGGAGTTTGCCTCCATCAGCCCGTTGGATTTCTTCGCCGGCCAGGACCGGGACATCATCCAACAAAAAATTCGTGATGTTTTCACCGAAGGAGAAGCCGCCGCCGAGGCGGATCTTGTTGCCAAGGACGGTGACGCCCGCAGGTTTTTCTTTACCGGAAAGCTGCTTACTTTTGACCAAGAACGATACGTGCTGGGGATGGGAGTAGACATCAGCAAACGTCATCAAGCCGAAATCGCCCTGCGGCGCGAGAAGGCCTTCTCCGATGCTATCATCGACAGTCTCCCGGGGAATTTTTATCTTCTCACTGAGCACGGCAAAGCGATTCGATGGAATCGACGCCATGAGCAAGCGACTGGTTATTCCGCGGAGGAAATCGCCGGCATGGATACCCGCGACTACTTCCAAGTGGAGGATAGTGAACTGGTTACCCGTGCTATCGAAAGGGTCTTCTCCGAAGGCGAGGCCGAATTCGAAGCTCATCTGTTGCACAAGAACGGCTTAAGCACGCCATACTTCTTGAGAGGCTGCCGCCAAACCATCGACAACGAGACCTATCTGATCGGATTCGGGGTTGATTTCACCGACCGCAAGCAGGCGGAGGAAGCTCTTGCAAGAAATGAAGAGTTGTTGCGCAAGGTCCTGGGGTCGTTGCCGGTGGGTGTTTGGATAACGGATCGTCAAGGGCAGATTCTGATGAGCAATTCTGCCGGCCAGCAGATTTGGGGCACTACCAGGGATATAGGCCTGCACGGATTTGCTGATTGCAAAGGTTGCTGGGCCGACTCGGGAAAACCCGTGATGGCGGAGGAGTGGCCTATCGCCCGTGCCCTTCACAAAGGCGAGGCTTCCATCGAGGAAACCATAGAGATTGTATGCCTGGACGGGACCCGCAAGACCATCCTTTATTCCGCCATACCGCTACGAAACGACAGTCTCGAGATCAGCGGCGCCATTGCCGTCAATCAGGACATTACCGCTCGCCGGCAGGTAGAGGCAGAGAAGGTCAAACTGGAGTCCCTGCTCTCGCAAGCCCAAAAGATGGAAGCCATCGGCACCTTGGCCGGTGGCATCGCTCATGACTTCAACAACATCTTGGGCATCATCATTGGCTATACGGAGATGCTGGGGCTGTATCTCCAGCGAGCCGGCACGCATCGGAATGAGATCGGAGAAGTCCTGAAAGCAGCTCAACGGGCTAAAGACCTGGTGAAGCAGATTCTGACCTTCAGCCGCCAATCTCCTCAGGAGCGGCACCCGCTACTGCTTGAACCAATCGTCCGAGAAACCATGAAGATGCTACGTTCCACCATCCCCACCACCATCGATATCCGCACCAATACCCAGAAAGCCGGGCCGGTGCTGGCCGACCCCACCCAGATCCAGCAGGTCTTGCTGAATCTTTGCGGCAACGCCGCTCATGCCATGCGGTCCAAAGGCGGGAGGTTGACAGTTGAACTAATGTCTATGGATTTACACCCTCCGCTGCCACACCCGGAACTGGCTGAAGGTCCCTATGTCAGGCTGACGGTCAGCGATACCGGACATGGCATGAGCAAGGAAGTGAAAGATCGGGTCTTCGAACCCTTCTTCACCACCAAAGGAGTTGGGGAGGGCACCGGCCTGGGACTTTCGGTGGTTCATGGCATCGTCAGAAGTCACAAAGGGGCGATAACGATATACAGCGAACCAGGTGTGGGTAGCTCGTTCTGTGTCTATCTTCCCCTGATTGGGGATCAGGCACCCGCGGAAATCTCGGTCACCACCCCGCCTCCCCGGGGGAAAGGCCGCGTGCTTTTTGTCGACGACGAAGCGGCGCTCGTCGATCTGGGCAAAAAAATGCTGGAATACTTGGGTTATGAGGTGGTGCCCCAAACCAGCAGCCGCGACGCACTCGAGGCTTTTCAAGCTCAGCCCGAGCGGTTTGATCTGCTCATCACCGACTACACCATGCCGCACCTGACCGGCATCCAGTTGGTCAAAAGAATCAAGGAACTGCGTGCCGATTTGCCGATCATCTTGTGCACCGGATTCAGCGAAGCCATAACCAGTGAAAACATCAAAGAGTGGGGGATTAGTGACTACCTCATGAAACCTTTAGTCTTGCAGGATCTGGCCAAAGCCGTCCATCGGCTGTTACAGGACAAAACCAAGACATCCTAGGGGCCGCCCGGAAGTGGGGGCAACAACGGCATTGCTGCAGCCTCGCGGTTTGGAGCCAAAAACAAAGCACGGCCTGATGTCAGGCCGTGCTTCATAGTCAAATCCGTCTTGAAATGGGTGCCAAAAAGAGGGGGGCTTGCTATTCGGCGCTCTAAGCCCAGCCCCTGTTACGCATACAAGTCCTTGATATTCTGGTGCAACTCACGGGTTTTTTCCGTCCGCACCCGGTCGCGATCCAGCGCAATGGCATCCAGTTCCCGCTGCAAAGCGAGGAGGTCCGGTGCATCGTGCGGCCTCCCGGCACGGTGGGCTTCGATCATCGATCGATACAGAAAGATCATGCGGCCGATGAGTTCCACCGGGTATTCGCGGCCCTGCACCTTGACGGTGTGCAGGCCAAGATCCATGTAATCCCAAAGTTCCTTGCCGTTAATGGCAAAGGCCACATTGGGATGGCGACGGATGCGATCGTTGAGGGCATCGATTTCTTCCGTGCTGCGACCACGTTGGCGTAGCACTTTCTGGCGCTGGGCATCGGTCAGCAGGCAAATGCGGAAGCAGCTGCCGCTGCGATCCGGCCAACCTTCGTATTCGACGATCTCGTTGCCGTCTTCGTCATGATGGATGCGTTTGATGTAGGAATCGGCAATGAGTTCGTGGAAGGCGCAATTGCCGACGCCACCCACACAGCGATTGCCATGGATGAGCACTTCGGTTGCCACCCCGACGGCATCCGCTGCCGTCTTGAAGGTCCGCATCTTGTCCACGGTGTCGATTTCGGTGCTGGCCACGATTTGGCTGGCCCCATAGCTCTGGTACTCCGCGATCTGAACGGGTGTTTGAATATTACAGCCGACGCTGGCATGGACCACCAACTCCGGGAAGTTCTTCGCCACCATCTGCATCACCGCCGGGGTCTTGACGATCACCCCTTCCGCCCCCCAGGCGGCGTACTTGGCAATCTTGCTCATGACGAGCATCAACTTGGCCTCCGCTACTTCCGCATTGATGGCAATCCGGACCTTGCCTCCCACTGGCTTGGCCAGCTCCATAGCTTCACGGATCTGAGAGTCTTCCATTTCCCAGGCGCACTTCCGGCGACTAAACCCCTTGCAACCTACATAGACCGCATCGGCACCCCGGGCGAAAACTCGCTCCACCATCTCTAGACTACCACCTGGTGCCAATAGCTCATTCATGGGACCCTCCTCTTGGTGCCTTCAACCCACTCAGTGCACCACATTTCTCGCGACCCGACAGCATAACTCTTCATGCAAGATGAAATGGAGCTTTTCACAGAGAGATCAGCATGAGCACGTTCGCATGAGCAGACTACAGATTATAAGAATAGACAAAAATACTCGAGAAAAAAATAACAAATTGCAATCCCAATGGCGACCGGCCTCATCCGCGATGGGTGGCAAGTCGCTATGGGCAGTCCAAAAGGTTTTTGCGTTCTCAACAGCGTTGTGATGAAATACCCAAGGAGGCTTTCGTCGGGATTGTCAATGTCGACCGATCATCGACACCACTGTCAGGAAGAAAACCGAAAAACGAACCGTAATCAGTGACTACTTGATTGGGCTAATAAAACCATAATGGCCGCGTGGTTAATCGTGTGAACGAAACACGCCCCCTGCAACTGCGGTAGCGCGAGTGGAGCGACCATGATCATTCCATGCCTCAAAATACTCATCTTGCTGTGGTCCATCAATTTCGCACCACCGTTGTTGGCCCATTTCTTCGAAGACCAATGGAATCGCGCGCTGGATCGCGACAAGCTGTTTCGCGACGGACGCCCCTGGTTTGGACCACACAAGACCGAACGGGGCCTGGTCGGCGCCTTGATCATGGGTATCGGCATCGGAGTGCTGCTCGGGTTTCCCTGGTGGGTGAGTCTGGGATGTGCCGTTTTGAGTATGGCCGGCGACCTGTTGTCCAGTTTCATCAAAAGGCGTTTGGGGCAGCCCAGCGGCACGGTAACCCCGGGGCTCGACCAGTTTTTTGAAGGATTGTTCCCGGTTGCGGTTCTGGCTTTGTATCAGCCGCTGAGCACTGCTGCCGTGGCCATGCTGGTCCTGGTCTTCGTGGTCGGCGCTTACCTGGGGTCGTGGTTCTTGAAGAGAATCCTTTTGGCAAAACCGCAAGAAGACTACCCGAGACCGGTCAGTTCTCGGGTCCGCCTCAAGGAGCTGCGCCGTTGCTCCCCCTCCTTGCTACCCTTTCACATCTGGCTCAACTTCGAGGATGTCATCTATTACAACCTCATCATGAAGGGCACTTTTCGCCTCCTGGGGCTCTATGAGAAAGGCTTGCACAATGCGCTCCAGATCACCGCGCGTGAGATCAGTCTGAGCTTCCACGATCTCCCCGAAACCTTTGATGGTTACACCATCCTATTTATGTCCGACCTTCACCTGGACGGCCTCGACGGGCTTACGGAAAGGCTTCAGGAGATGCTGCCCGATCTTCCTGCCGACCTTTGCCTTTTCGGCGGGGATTTGCGAATGGAGACCTACGGGCCCTATGACGAAGCTCTGGCCCGCTTCATGCGGTTGCTGCCATGCTTGCGAGTGCGTGACGGCGTGTATGCGGTCCTGGGGAATCACGACTGTCTGGAAATGGCCCCAAGCCTCATTGAAGCCGGCGTGTCAGTTCTGCTTAACGACGCCGTTGCCATCGAGCGTCATGGCCAGCGAGTGTGGCTTGTCGGCATTGACGACCCACATCATTTCCAGTGCCATGATTTGGGCAAAGCATTTGAGGGCATCCCCCAGGGAGAGTTCGTCATTTTTCTGTCCCATTCCCCCGAAGTCTATCGGGAAGCCCGCCAGTACGGCGCGCAGCTTTACCTCTGCGGCCATACGCACGCCGGCCAGATCCAGATCATCCCCATAGGCCCGGTTTTTACCCACAGCCGCACCGGACGACGCTACGTGCAAGGAATCTGGGAATACCATGGGATGCAGGGCTACACCAGTTCAGGCGTGGGGACATCCGGGATCCCGGTCCGGTATTTCTCGGAAGGGGAGGTGGTACGGATCACCCTGCGTCGGGGGAAGCATGCCAGCCAGAACCTCACGGCGGGAGTCACGTACCGAGTCTCTGGGCCACCAGCCCCAGGCTGAAGAGGTGTTCCGGCCGGTAATGGCCCGCCAGTGAACGGGCAATGATCTCTTCGCTGTTTCTGCAGCGGGGGTCCCGGTAGCCAGCCAGGACTCGGGGATTGCGCTCGCCAGCAAGGATTGCCTTGATGATGCGCATATTGGTCACCCCGGTGATGTCGCTGACTACGTTGGGTAGTAACAGGTTCATCTGAGCAAGTGCCTTCTGCATGTGCTGGATATGGGAGGCCGCGTAGCGCACCAGGTTCATCCGCTGGCGGATGCAGGCGCGCTGAGCACATACCTGTTCCGGCGGCATCGTTACCCGGCAGGTTGCGGCCCTTGACCACCGCATCCCGGGCCTGGTCGTCGTCACCGGCCGCCAGATGTGCCCGGGCGAGGTCCAAATAACTCCCGCAATGGGCGGCATCGCATCTGTTTTGTGGAATCGACATGGTTACCATATGGTTACTCGTATGAATCCTATAAAACTTGACAACATATTCAAAAAAGTTAAACTGCCATTAAGAAAGGAGCACTGATTATGCCGGTTGCAGTCATGTCACCCAAGGGACAGGTTCTTATTCCCAAAAAGATCCGGGAGAAATACGGGGTGAAACCAGGGTGCAAGGTCCAGATTCTTGAGGGAGGAGATGGTATCGTCATCCGCTCCGTTCCTGAAGATCCCATAGCCGCTGCCTGCGGTTTCCTGGAAGGTGATTTTTCGCTTACCGAAGATCTGCTGGCCGAACATCGGAGAGAGCGCGAACGTGAACGCACCCCGCAAGATCGTCCTTGACAGTTTTGCCTTGCTGAGTCTGTTTCACAAAGAACCGGGCTGGGAAAAAGTCCGTGAGACTTTGCAGGATCTCGCCCACACCGGCAGCACGGCCTTTCTGAATATCATCAACTGGGGAGAACTCTACTACATCGTCAGGAAAAGGGTTGGGAAGCGCCAGGCTGAAGAGGCTATCGCCCTTGTGGAGCAGCTTCCCATAACCATCGTCTCCGTTGACGACCTGCTGGTGCGCGAGGCTGCCGAGATCAAGGCCGACTATCCGGTGTCCTATGCCGATGCCTTTTGCATCGCCACGGCTTTGCGCCAGCAGGCTGAGATCCTCACCAGTGATCCGGAATTCCAATCTGTGGCCCATCTTGTCCCCATTGTGTGGCTGACCGCCGACAGTTTAGATGGCCACACTTCGCACTGACCCTGCATGACAATGGCCTTTCCAACCATCCACGATGGCAACAAACTCACCAGTCCAGCCTTGGGAAACCAATGGTCCGCTCAACCGGGAAGAGGCTCTGGACGATGCCGACCATCTTCTCGTAGGTCCCTTTAGTGATGGGGGTCACGCCATGAGCCAGAATCGAGCTGTTGCGCGCATTGAGCAGCTCCCTCAAAGCCTGCTCGTGTTCGAAAAACCTTAGACCCAGCGGGTGTCCCATTTCCTTGAGCACTTGAAAGGTGGCAAAAAGGCCAAGCTTCACTTTGCCATCGAGAACGGACCGGTGTTGGCGATCGAAGTCCTCTCCTAGCTCCTCCGGCAGCTTTGCGGGGATCGACATCATTGGTGTAGCAGCCGGTCTGTTCGGTAAAGGCGATTTGGCCGATCATTTCCAGCGCGCGGTAGAGTCGAGCCACGGCGTCATCGTATTTGCTCTGCTGTGCCCGCCTGCCGGCATTGGCGACCAGGTCGCCGACGAACACCGGGTGCATTTTGGCGAAGAAGGTTGTTTCGTCATTCATCTTGTTGAGGATGGCGAAGTTGTCCCGCGTCTTTTGCAGATATTCTCCTACCGGTTTTTCCAGGCCAAATCTTTCGCACAGGCCCAGCTTGTGGATGCCACTGCTCAATCGCTTGACCGCCGTTTTATGATCGAAATTGTCCCACGCCAGAAAACCCTCAAGAGTCTCCGCTATCCCGGACCAGACCTCGCTTTCGCCGGTCTGAAGGTTGCCAAGGGTTTGGCGCATGGTGGCGATGGCGGCCTCGTACTGGAAGGTTGCGATGAACAGGGCAATGCGTTTCTTTTCCTCGACTGCAAAGATCTGCCAGGGACTCACCCCGGTTCTGACCACTTCGTGGCCGGAAATGACTACGCCGAGTCCGTTTTTGGTGCGCTTCTCGCCACCGACGTAAGAAAAACTGTAGCCGTGGGCCACCGTGGCGAGGGTGAGGGCGGCGGTCATGGTCTTGGTGCCGCCGGTGTAGTCCACGACGACGCTGCTCTGATCGCACCTCGATGCGCACAACCGTTCGGTGCACTCGACGGCCTTCTGGTAACAATGAACCAGATCGTTCACATCATCACAGACGACCTTGTAGTCCTCGATGCTTAGCCCCTGTTCCTTGATCTGGCGCTTGATCTCACCAATGGTGTCCAGGCTTTGCTGCGACGCGAAAAAACAGACAAAATCGGGTTGATGGGTGAGGATTGACGTGACCACCGGTTCTGTCGTGCCGCCCACCGAAATGACAGCAATTCCCGCTACTGAGAGGAGAATCAGTTCACCCAGTGGCAAGAGGGTGAAATCGTGACGTTCGTTGCCAAAGGAGCGGCTGGATGGTCAGCTCAAGACGCTCCGGTGCCCTGGATGTGGCCTAAACCCTTGCCAAATTCCAGAAAATGGCAAGAGATCCCCCTTCCTCTCGGTTGGAGGCCGTGAGAACGAGGGGTTCCCGATCGGCGATGTTGGTGCGCACGCTGGTATTCCATCAGGATGAATCCAGTTTGACGACAGGCTCCCGAAGCTCGAAGCCGTGAAGGATGGCGCGATAGAGCATCTCCATGGATTCGAGCTTGAAGCAGCGAAATAGGGAGCGCATTTGCTCCCAGAGGGCTTTCTTGGATCCGGCTTTTTTCAGAACGGCCTGGAAGAGGCTGCAGCAGAGTTGCTGGGCTTGGTCGACCAGGAAGGCGAGCATCATGATCTTAACGAAGACCATGCTGAGGTATTGTTTTCCGAGTCCGTAGTTGTGCTCGAAGTTGTAGCCCTGGTTTTTCAGGGTGTTGAAGGTCTCGTTTTCGATCTTCCAGCGGGCGCGACCGGCTCTCATGATCCGGTAGACATTGGCGTCGGTGATGGGGATGTCGGTGACCCAGGAGAATCGGATCGTCTCATCGCCGGTCACTTGCCAATATTCGAGGAGATTGACCCGGACATCCTGGTGGGATGCGTTGATGGGTAGCCCGTTGGCCCAGTGAAAGTAGTGGTATCGATCACGGTGCCGGGGGTCCTCGAGGATCAGGTCCCCCCCATCGCCCCCGAGGCGTGCTTGATCGAATTGAGCGAACAGATGAGCGTGGTCGCTGTCCTTGACCCCGAAAATGAAATGGTAGCCCAGGTCCTGAACGAAGCGGATGTAGGGGCCGTTGGGGCTGATGGCGTCATGGGTAAGGACGATCTCGAGATGGGGATGTTCGGCGTGAAATTGGGTGAGAAACCGCCTGCCGGCATTGAGCTCACAGTCGTTTTTGGTCGCGCCGTCTTGCTTGGAGATGATCTCCGGAATGAGGGGAATCACCTCCTTGCGCTCCGGATGAACGATGGCCGCACCGAGGGCTTGCAGGTAATAGGTGGTCTTTCCCCCGGAGGACTTCTTCTGGAGACAGTGCTCCGAGAACAGCTTCTCCGATGAGAAGTAGCCGGTGCCGTCCATGGGCATGAGATAGCCTTCCTCGAGGTAGCGCATCTTCTCAAAAGCCTTGCCTCTCTGCAATGAGCCGAGGACGGCATTGTGAGCGGGGCGCAACTCCTCGGGGGGCACCGGATCCAATATCGTGCGCATCTGAGTGTCGCAGGGGATGGTGGTCAGCTTGTAGACGGTCTTGAGGTTGGTGGGCTGTTCCACCCGGCGTTTATCGAATTGCAGCAAGGAAGGGTCTTTGAGCGAGTACATGGCGAAGGCGGCCATCAGCACATCTTCCATGGGGATTTGGGCTTTCCCCTTGCGGGTCTCGCCGACCTGCTCGAAGCAGCTTCGGACAGTGCGGATGAGCGCATCCGCACTCAGATGCTTGCGCACCGTGATGCTGAGCGCCTTGTCACGCTCATGCTGCTGGTGTCGGCGGAATTGTCTTGGGTTCATGGAGCCTTATCATACAAGGCTCCGAACGGATTGTCCAGGCGGAAGTGGCGCCGTCACGAAATTTTCTCCGGGCTAAGTTCATGCTCCGCATTTCTTGCTCGCGTTTACGAAAGGCTGAAACCTAGATCCTTCAAATAGGCCGGTTTCACGATGCTCCGGGAATTGCTGTTTCTCTGGTCGAATCCACTGATCATCGTTCAAATCCTGATGTAATGACAATACCATCAGCGCCATGGCAAGCATCCCGAAGGCTCCCACGAAAGCAGCGTGCCCATGGTTTGGCGTGAGCATGGTGCCCACCTCAAAATAGCTCACCACCGGGAGGTTGATGAGGAAACCAAATACGGCCGCGCCAACGAAATTCCAGAACCCTACTGCCATCAGAAAATAGAAGGCCCACTTGTGGGGGATAAATACTGCCTTACCACAGGTTTCACACTTCGTACCACTGAGCTTGATAAAATCCCAGGCGTCCAGTTTGAGCAAGGTAAGGGATACAACCTCCAACGCCGAAAAGACCGCGGCAAGAGCCATTGTCACGTTATATTGTCCCGTCCAGTACCAATGGTGAGCCGTTCCGATCATTCCTCCCCCAAGGAATAGAATGGCATCGAGGTAGATGACCCCCGTAGCTGTTTTTCGAGATACCATACTCAACTGAAGGAAAATTACTGCAACGAGGACCGTCACGAACAACTCGAAGAAGCCTTCAACCCATAGGTGGATTATCCAGAACCGCCACATATCAACAACTGTGTAGTTTGAGGTGCTCCCAAAAAAGAAGGCGGGAATGTAAAAGAGCGGAATGGCAACGGCGGCCAAGAGGAAGAGCATAGCGATCTCTCTGCGTTCCGGGTCCCTTCTTGCCGGAGCCACAGCCCGATAAAGGAGAGAAAGCCAAAAGACCAATCCCATGGCAAGGAGGACCTGCCAGGCACGTCCCAGATCGAGAAACTCTGAACTTCCCCCAATTTAGTGGACACACCGAAAAGCTCGGGTACAGTATGTTGATGAGGAGGTGTGTTCATGACCACAAAGAAGCAACGGCGATCGTATGACCAAGAGTTCAAGCGTGAGGCTGTCCGGCTTGTTGTGGAATAGGGACGGCCAGCTGCCGAGGTGGAGAGAAACCTCTGTCTGGGCAATGGGATCCTTCGACGTTGGGTCCGGGAGGTGAAAGAAGATCCCGAATACGCATTCCCTGGAAAGGGTCGCGTGAAGTTGCCCGAGGAGGAACTGCGCCATCTCAAGAAGGAGTTGGAGCGTGTCAGCAGGGAGCGTGACATCTTAGAAAAAGCACTGGCCATCTTCTCAACGGAACCGGGTCGATATTCCCGTTCATAGCCAAGCACCACTCCATCTTTGGAGCCGAGGAGATGTGCCGGGTGTTTTCGGTGTCTCGCAGTGGCTATTATCGCTGGCTGAGGCGAGGAAAGAGCAAACGGGCTGGGGAAAGGGAACAACTGGTGAGGCAGATCCGCAAAATCCCACAGCCAGCCGGGCAATTTACGGCAGTCCTCGCGTCACCGATTCTTTGAAAGCACTCGGAATAAGCTGTGGCAAAAACCGCGTGGCAAGGCTGATGCGCTCTCATGGAATGGTTTCCAGGACAAAGAGGAAATTCAAGATCACAACCCATTCTCGCCACAAAAGACCGGTGGCTGAGAATCTGCTCAAACGGGATTTCACGGCATTGGCACCCAATACCAAATGGAGCTCCGACATCACTTACATATGGACGAGAGAGGGTTGGCTCTATCTTGCGGTCTTTCTCGATATTTTCACTCGCTGCATTGTGGGTTGGTCCATGAGTCATCGAATGACCGATGACCTTGTTGCCCATGCATTTCAGGGCGCCTGGCAGAGGTATAGACCCTCTGCAGGGCTGGTCGTGCATTCTGACAGGGGCAGCCAGTATTGTAGCAAGGCGTTCCGCCAACGACTACTCCAGCATGGTTGCCACCAAAGCATGTGCGCCACCGGCAATTGCTTTGATAATGCCATTACGGAGAGTTTCTTCCATTCACTGAAAACAGAATGGGTCTATCATGAAACCTATTCTGACCGGTCCGAGGCCAGACGAAGCATCTTCAGCTATATCGAGATGTTCTACAGCCGGGTACGGATTCATCCAGCTCTAGGAGGGCTCTCTCCCGAGCAGTTCGAATCTCGTGCATAGGCTGCTTAACCGCGTGTCTGCTTTTTTGGGTAAAGATCAGGCCGAGAAAACTGGCCGACTTGGCATCCCCGGCGTAACCATCGTAGCGGGGGGCTTCCGGCAAGTGCTTGCCGGGGGCGAAGCTCTCAACGAACGCCTTCAGAGGACCGCCTCCCAGTATGACATGGTAGTGATCGGACCCAACACACTGGGCTTTTCCACCTTCCATCACGGGCTCCACGGCATTTTCTGGCACATGGACGCAATACCCGGGCCCGTGGCCATCATTTCCCAGAGCGGCGGTGTGGGGCTCACCATGGGCTACTCCCTCCGCGGACTCCAATGCGGGTCAGCCATTTCATCGGGGTCGGCAATCGCACCGTGGTGGATTTCCCCGACTACCTGGGTGTCCTCAGGGATGAACCCAATGCCGGCACATTCCTGCTCTTTATTGAAGGCGTCGAAGACCCCCGATCTCTCTACGAGGCCATCAAGGAGACCACACCGCATAAGCCGGTGGTGGTCTACAAGGCTGGAAAGAACGAGGCCGTATCGAAAGCCACCGCCACCCACACGGGAAGTCTCGCCGGGGAATACGGCCTCTACAAGGCCATGTTCAAACAGGCTGGCGCCTTCGAAGCTGACTCCTCCTGGGACGCGGCCGTGGCGGCCAAGGCCCTGAGCATGGTCCGGCCACCCCGGGGGCCTCGTCTGTGCACCCTCACCTTCACGGCCGGTCCCTGTATCGTGGCCATGGACAAATTGGTGGGAAACGGCTGGGAGCTGCCGGATCTCCGGCCGGAAGCCAAGTCGAGAATCACGGCCATCATCGGGGAGAAGACGCCCGTCGAGATCCAGAACCCCGTGGATCTCACGGACATCGCGATGAAGATTGAAGATACCCCATAGATTGAGGAGAACCATCGATGAACAGACTCCTTTCAGGAAAAACGGCCGTCATTACCGGTGCCAGCTCCGGCATGGGGCACGCCACCGCTCGACCCTCGCGCAGGCAGGAGCGACAGTGGTAATCAACGCCCGACGGAAGGACCGGCTGGACGATCTGGCTGCCGACATTGCATCCGAGGGGGGGAGAGCCCTTGCCGTGGCCGGAGACGCAGGCATTCAGGAGGACATCGACCTCCTACTCGATCGGGCGCTTTGCGTGGGACGGAGGCGGTCGCCGGTACGACATGGTCGTCGTCAACGCAGGCCGCGGACTGGCGGGCGGCATCCTCGACAGCGATGAATCGCAATGGCAGGAGCTGTACCAAGTCAACGTGATGGGCGCTGCCCATCTGATGCGTCGTGCCGGGCAGTACCTGGTAGGACGAAAAAGCGGCGACATCGTGGTCGTCGGTTCGGTGGTGGGACGAAACGTTTCGCCCTTCAGCGGGTTCTACGGCTCGAGCAAATTCGCCATCGGCGCGATCGCGGAAGGGCTGCGCCGCGAGGTCTGCCCACACGGCGTGCGCGTGTCCTTGGTCATGCCCGGCGTCGTGCTCAGCGAATTCCAGCACGTCGCCGGTTATGACGAAGGAAAACTTTTTTCAAGGGATTGCCCAGTTCGGCAAACTGCTCGAACCTCAGGCGATCGCGGACGGTATCCTCTGGCTGCTCACGCTGCCGCCCCATGTCAACGTGAGTGACATCATGATTCGCCCCACGGGTCAAAGCTACCCGTGATACGACAAAACCTCGCCTATTCTCACGCGAAGGCGCCAAGACGCAAAGGATGAAAAAGAATTGTCTCTTTGCGGTCCTAGCGGCTTCGCGTCGAGTCCGAAAAAAACCCGTGCAGCCTAGTGTTTCCCGACTTCTCAGAAGGCACACCGGGGGGTGGACCGTTCGACACCCTGATTCGGCCCGCGGATCCCCTTATGCACCTTCATCCGGTGTGACCGAATCGCCGCCCCCGCCCAGTACCGCATAAAGCTGCACCTGGTTGGCGAGCTGCGCCAGGCGGATGGTGATGAGCCCCTGTTGGGCGGCGTAGAGCGAGCGTTGCGCATCCAGGACGTTCAGATAGATGTCGGTTCCCTTTTCGTAGCGGGCACTGGAGGAGCCGGGGCGTTGTTGCGGTGGCATCCACCAGAGATTGCTGCGCCTCCATTTGATCCCCCAGGGTGCCCCTTTTGGCAAGCGCATCGGCAGCCTCTCGGAATGCCACCTGGATCGCCCTTTCGTATTGAGCCACGACGATCTTCTGGTCCACCTTGCTCGCGGTCAGCGCCGACCATGTGCGGGCATCAAAAATCGGCAGAACGATCTGGGGTGCGTAATTCCAGACGAGCGAGCCGGATTTGAAGAGACCCAGCAGGTCGCCGCTCGCGCTTCCTATCGCAGTCGTGAGCGAAATGCGGGGGAAGAAAGCCGCCCGGGCGGCGCCAATATTAGCGTTGGCGGCCTTGAGCAAATTTTCCGCCTGAAGAACGTCGGGGCGCCGCAAGAGCACCTCGGAGGACAACCCGGGCGAAACGTCCGGCAGCGGCGCGACGACGCTCAAGGCCTCGGGTAGCAGTTCCGCCGGCACCTGTGATCCCACCAGCAGATTCAGAACGTCGCTGGAGAGAATGACAGCCGCGGTCAAGCAGGCTGCTGGCCTATAAAAATGCACCAAGATTAACACCTATCGTAGCGGAATATTTAAGAAGATGGCGGAGGGGTTGGATTATCTTCAGCCATATGCTGCAGACAGCAAAGAGAGCACCCTGCTCAAGGCGGTCGAGAATGGGTTCGACGAATACTCCCCGCATCAGGGCAATGCTGCAGAATACTATCAGCCTTAATTCGCTGCACTCCGGCCACAGGGTAAACGTAATTCCATCCTATGCCGAGGCCGAGGTGGACACCAGGCCGCTCTGCCCGGCCAGAGTATCACTGAATGGGTAAACTTCGTCAAAGACCAGCTTGCGGACAATGAAATCGAGATGGAGTTCATAAGTAAAGGGAAAGGCAACTCTTCGGACAACAATACAGACGACTATAGAATGATCGAAAAGGTATTGGAAGATCATTATCCGGGCGCAATAACAGCGCCATTCCTCATGCTTGGTGCGACCGACTCCCGCTTTTTCAGGGAAAAGGGCATACCAGCCTATGGTTTCTGCCCGGCAGTAGTGCCGATGGAACATATGAGATCAGTACATGGAATCGATGAGAAAATGGCAGTAGAGAGCATGGTCAAAGGAACACAGGTATATGCGGATATTATTGGGAGATTGTGCAAGGTTGGATGAGTAAAGTAAAAATCAGCCGGATTATTAGCCTCCTGATTCGCACGTACGGTGACCGGAAATGGCACAAACGGCTTGAACCGGCAGGAGAGATGGTGCTGACAATACTCTCCCAGAACACCTCAGATACCAACTCGAGCCGCGCTTACGCGTCACTCATGGAGACATTCGGCGACTGGGACAGGGTTTTAAAGGCCGGTACGGAAGAGATCGCCGCCGCCATACGCAGCGGCGGGCTGGCAGACGTAAAAGCCAAATATATAAAAAGCGCGTTGCAGGCGCTTAAGGAAGAAACCGCTGATTTCGACCTCTCTTTCCTCACGGGCATGACGGTTGAAGATGCCCGCAAGTGGCTGATCAAATTGCCGGGCGTCGGCATGAAAACAGCCAGCTGCGTACTGCTGTTCTCGCTGGGAATGCCGGCATTCCCGTAGATACGCATGTTTACCGCGTGGCCGGGAGGCTGGGATTAATTGGGAAAAAGATATCCGTGGATGCTGCACACCTGGAGATGGAACGGATGACTGCCCCTGAAGACACTTACCGCTGCCATGTCCTGCTTATCGAGCACGGCAGAAAGACCTGTAAAGCCCAGCGGCCCCTCTGCCCTTCATGCGTACTGGCAAATAGCTGCCCCAGCTATAAAATATTCACTAAGTAATCTCGGTCTTCCCATATTTGAGCTTATCCATCGCAGGCAGCCTCACGGTGACAACTCCGCCCCCTTTCCCACCTGGCTGCTGACCCGGATATCGCCCCCGTGTGACAGCGCTATTTGACGTGCAATCGCCAGTCCCAATCCTGTTCCGGAACGTTCACCCTTCCCGTCACCATGATAGAACCTCTCAAAAACATGCGGGTAATTGTTCCTGCGTCATGCCCGGGCCTGTATCCATTATGGATATCTCAACCGTCTCTACAGTTGCGTGGCGGCCGCGAATTGTTACAGTGCCGCCCTGTGGGGTATGTTTTATAGCATTATCCAGCAGGTTGGCGAAGACCTGCTCCAGCCGGTCGATATCGCCGAGTACGGGAGGCAGCGGTTCGAGGTCGGTTATCAGGAAAAGTCCCTTCTCATCCGCCCTCATACCGAAATCTCGCGGGATTGTTCAATCACTTCTTTCAAATCGACCGGCTCTTTCTTGCAATTTCAACCTGCCCCGCTTCCAACCTGGAAAGCTCGAGCAGGTTA
>CAWDJT010000002.1:0-71796 GCA_963802715.1 uncultured delta proteobacterium | reverse complement strand
TTTTGGCAGATCAGACTTGGCAAAGGAGATTATTGATTATTACTTAGAAAAACGTGGTTCAGACCGAAAGCTTTTTGACCTGAGTCATCATACGTTCCTCAATATAGATCAGCCAGAGGTCAAGAGCGCTTTCAATGAAAAGATTGCTTCTTTTGAGGATACTCCGATCCCTGCTGAATCCTGATTCAAGATAGCAAACCGTAATAGTTTGAATCCTGATGAGCTTACAACTGTTCATGCCCGTGGAAGACTACTATAAGGTTTTTAAATCTAAGACTGGTGAGGAATTGAAGTCAATACTTGCATTCTGTCTCCAATTTGACAGAATAAAAGACGCGTCTGCTGAGATGCAAAAGATTTCGAAACGACCAAGGAAGCCCTACGACGTATCGGGCAGGAGAGTCCTCTCAATGCTCTCCGAGTTCAAAAATACGGCGTGGAGGTAAGAGGGGAATTCGGAATGAGGGTAGAGGGTTTTCTTTCCATCCTTGATGTGGGAAGGATGATATGCGAGAGGGTGGTGAGAGCTAACCCGGCGCTCAACCAGACGGCGCAACCCGTGGGAACTTCAACGGAGTCGCCCACCTTACATAGTTCATTGGGCTCTCGCGCCGCCGGTTAGCTCTTTGTTATGCATGAAAGAGAGGAGGGGAGTGTGTACTTGGAAGGACTTCTCCTTCTTATAATCGTTGTTTTGGTATTCATCGCGTATAAGCTCATTGCGCTCGAAAAAGCGTTCGATGCCTTGGCCACGGCGAAAGCGGAGGCTTTGTACACAACACTCAACCCTCTCTTCTCCGAACAAGAAATTGCCTTACAAAGGACCGCTTCTCAACAGTGGCAGAAGAAGGTGGATTTGTATTTTAAACTTCTAGAAAAGACTGAAAAGGAAGAGATCCAGAACCACCACGATTCGAGAATGGGTAAGTCCGAGTTTACGGCCAGTCCGAAACTCAAGAGACTGATACTGGAATTTTCTGTCGCTATTACGGGCAGGAATACCACGGAAGCGAGAGCAGAACAAATGATTGAAGCGAATATATCCATTCTGAACGGGAAATCCATCAGCGAGGCTTCCGAGAAATTCTACAGTGATCGCGACAGAATACCATGGGAAAACCTTGATCTTGATGCCGATGCATGGAGCCTTGAACCGAAGATACAAGAAGAATTTGAAAAAGGATTCTTAGACGCAGCGAGTACTGGCAAAGTAGCTGGCTGCACATCTTAGATGACAGCGATGGGAGTACTGAATAAGAAGATTGCATAACTACCGGATACAGCCGACAGCCTATAGCCTGCGGTTAGTCCAAACGTTAGGCATCACAATGAAAGTAAGGCTCCAACCACCAAATGCCCAAGATGTGTTCTATTTGATAAAGGTGGAGCAATTCATGCGCGTTGTCGACAGGTGGGATTTAGAACAAAGGGAATCTAAACAAATCGAGAACGCCTATCATGAGCACTGGCTATCAAAGTGTGCTGACGGCACCTACTTATTTCATGCGCCAAGGTTCTGTTTAAGGGAAGGTATTGCGAGATTTATTAATGGGCGGCACCGAACACTAGTTCTTATGCAACATCTAAAGGAGATTCCGATGGCGCTGACGAATATGGACGGCTGCCCAGTTTATGCTCCTCATCCACTCAAGATCAGTGTGCAAGTCCTCAAGCAGATTTCGACAAAGAGACTGACGGGAGATGAAGTCTTTGAATTTCCCAATTTGTCACTGAGATATCTTGGCTATGACCACAATATTGGGAAGTGAACCATGCCTAACAAATCACTTCAGCCGTCGGCCTGCGGCCGCCGCTGAGTTCGAGCGTTGGGTGTCATGACATGTTTGAGCAGTCCGTAATCAAGAAGAGCGGCCAGTGGTGGAAGGCCGTGCTATCTATTGTGGCCTTAACCGGCGGGGGCTCTCAATGTTCTATGGCCTTTCTCACGGTTCGTTACTTTTCCCGGTTCTTGCTGGAATGCTTCTGGGTGCATTTGGTTTTGCGTTCGCCTGCACCGCAATCCGTTGTTCTGCTTGTGGCGCTAGATGGGTATGGCTCGGTGTTAAGGGTCAGAGTGTAAATCATTGGCTTGTCTGGTTACTCAGCCAATCGGAGTGCCCTATCTGTAAAGATCACACCCAACCAATCACTCAAGCCGACGCCGGGAACGCACGGCGTACAATCCGACGCCCGTAGCGGCGCGGCTTAGTTCGTCGTTAGGGGCATTTCAGTATTAAGAGGACATCTTCATGGAGGGGGAATCAACATGAAACTCATATTTTTCCTCTTAATCATTGGGATTGTGGGATTCTATATTTTCAAAAGCCTAGCAAAACCAAAATGGAAAAAAGAATTGGAGTATTATCAAAAGTTATCAAAGCTGTCTCCTGAAGAAAGAGAAAAAGGTATTGATCGCGATGCAGCAATAAAAACGGAGGCTCAATTTAGAGATTTTAACCGAAAGTTCATGAAGGAACACGGCCTTCACTACCGGACACATTTTTTAGCCTCCGCTCGCTAGCGTGAAGGCGACCGGTATAGGCAACTCTTCATTGAGGAAATGATCGAGCAATCGCAGACCGAGTTGGAAAAGGCTGAGATCGCACCGATTGGTGCGGTGGATGATTTTGTTCCACCCCGAGTCCATGGCGTAGGCCCCGAGATAGATGATCCAGAAGTAGGCAAGACAAGTGGCGATCATCAGTCGAGACAGACGCTTCGGATCTGAAAGGTGGCTCTTGTTGAGATGAAATCCACGGCTTTTCTGGTCCGAGAAGAGAGTTTCTATTTTGAACCGCCTGCGGTAATAGCTGCAGGCATCTTCCGCCGAGGTCATGTTCGAAACCAGATGGATGGGCTCCTTGCAGTCGATTCTCCACCAGGTAATGGCGAGAACAGGCCCGTACTTGCGCTGAGTAAACAATACGTTGGGAACATCGAAGAGATCACCGGGCTTCACATGATCGACCACATCATCAAAGCGGAATTCCTCATCCTCCCAGTTCAAGGTTGTGGTCTTGCTCGTACGCAGAACATACTCCCACTTGCACTGGTTCACCAAGGCCTGAAGATCAACCCCATCGAATTCACCGTCGCCGAGCACCACGATCCGAGCCCCCGGAGGAACCAGTTGCTGTACTTTGCTCATCAGTTCGATGTGAATCTTCTCCGGGAAGTGGCCCTTTCTTCTCTTGGCCACAGTCCACACGATGGGCAGTGCCCGTTGTTTGTAGACCACGCTGATCATGAGCGTCATGCAGCCGCGTCCGACAATGCTTCCATCGATTACGAGCACCAAAGGAACATGGCACAGGCTCAGCAGCAGCGCCTCGGCAAAGGGAAGAAAGAAGGTCTCGCGGTCGACCGCCTTGTTGCGGAGCCATCGCTCGAATCGTTTGACACGACTCTCGGGTTTGGCTCCTTGATTCCTCGACCCTCCGGGAACCTTGCCGGCAATCGAAGGAAGGTTGGTGCTCTTGCTGCCCACAATTCCGCTAATCATAGCAGCCAGAGTGTTCAATCGACTGGCCAGATGGCCCAGCGGTTCCCCGGGGAAAAGCGTCTTCAGTGAATTACGGACAGCCTGGAATCTTTTTGTTGTCACCCATGTCAAGCTCCTTATCGTTGGAGTTTTAGTCTAATGTGCTATGGAATCAGGCACTTGTCCAGCGAAAAATGTCCGGGTGCCGTTCACGTGGAACCGCTGGGAAAATGTGTCCGGTAGTGAATCGGAAGATTAGAACCAGAGGAGGATTCGGACGTAATGGAACGGGGTGCCTCGAATTTAGAAGCCTGGACCGCACTGCCGACGAGGTTCTGCTATTGGTGGGAACTCCCTTTGATGAAGCCGTTCGCGATCTGCAAGATCGTATAGTCAGTATCCGACAGGAAAGTAGTGAATCTCCTATAGTTCGGACCGGGTTGAGTGATTTGGTGGATGACTGGTCGCGGAGTTATGGGATAGACAAGGACATTGCCCATATCATCGTAGATGCTATGGCTCGCTATATTCTGCATCTCCGCTCCGAGGGAAAGTCACAGCGAACCCTCTCGGGGGTTTACAGTGACCTGCAAGCCGCCGGTATTCTGGTTAGCATGTACGATTCTCCGAAAAGGAAGGACAAAGCTGAAATACTCGGTCTTTTTTCTGATCCACCCTGGCCAATAGAGTTCAAGAGGAAGTTCTCCGATTCACGTAATGCCATCGCCAGGTATGAGCTCAATCTAAAAGGTTTTGCCCGTTTCTTGGAGATTTCTGGCGGCAAGTAGTTGAGCACGAAAACCAGGATCTGTCGTGACATTTGATACCGGATGGGCATCTACTGCCACCTCAACAGCACCGCGTAAGCCCTGAACAGGTGCCCAACCAAAGCATCAACCGGACGGCGCGACCACGTGTTTTCTCAAAGTCTATCGTGCAAATGTCGAGTTCATGCTATCACTGCGCCGCCGGTTATGCTGGCCGTACGGCAACGACACACATATGGCTAATCAACCAGTTCCAACCGTCACAGACGAAGACGTCACCAGGATCGCCCTTCGCGATTTCGGAGCGGCGGAGCTTCCTCTGGTGATGTCGATCCTTGAAGAGTTCGGCAAGCAGGACTGGAATGAGCCCAGTGCTCGCGTTCGGCTCGCTATCCTGAAGCTGGCTTATGGCGACCTTGACCGACTGCTGGTGGTGACTGAAGTTGCCATTCATGATTACAGAGACGTGCTTTCTGAAGCTGAGTATCCCAGATATTCGAGAGAGGTGGGATTCACTAATGTTTCCGAAGAACTTATCCGGAACATAGTTGAAGACGACTGGAGACAGTATCAAGATTGGTTTGAAAGAGAATAGGCCGAACGAAGGCATGAACTGGACGGCGCGGCCACGTGTTCTTACGCGGATTGGCCCTGCAAATTGAATCTCCGTGCCGGTTTCGCGCCGCCGGTTATGCCCGGTGTTCGCCAGCACAAATTCAGGAAGAGCATGGGACCCATCGAAGGCAATCGAGAGTTTTGGGCTAGGATGTGGATCGAGTATGAGCCTCGAGTAACTGCGCTGTCCACACAGTCGGTTACTCAGGAACGGCACTGGAGGCGCCTGCCGGGCATTCCACTTGATTACACGCCTTCCGAGCGCGGTCTGGTGGCCCTCAATCTTGCTCTATTCGTTCTGAACGGATGCTTGGCGCCGCTCGGACAGGCCTCATTAGCTTTCTCGGCTCTTTGGCAGGCAGGCTACTTGTCGATGATCACTCTTCCCGTACGCTTCGCCATGGAAGCATCGGGCGGCGTTGCTTATGCCGCTTGGGTGTGGCGGCAGATGGAGGCGACTGGCGACACCACAAAGGCGCACGAGCAAGTCGGCAGGCTTACTATGGGCAGTCGTTCGCCCATTGAACTTCCCTGGGGCGCCACGGCCACCCTGCGCTCGATCAACGTAATGGACTTTATAGATAAGATGGGTGAGAGCGGCAGACTCGGCGCGAGAGTCGACTATGAATTCCTTTGCGAATCATGTCACCCGTCCTTTCTCCAATTGACCTACTGGAACATCGCAAGTATCTCGGCTGCTGATACAATCAACCCGCTCCTTGAAAAGCGCATGGTTGCCCAATTCGCCAGAACAGTTTCGTTGCTGGAGGATACGTTTGCTTTTGCTCTCTCCAAGTCGGACGAGTTGCTGGATACAATTCTGCCGATTGTCGAGCAAGAGAGCGCCGTTCGTGAAGATCCCTGAACGCTTCAGCGGGGTGGCGAACCATGCCCTGCGGGCGGGCGGCTTATCTCGCGCCCCGTTAGCCATCCATAGAAGAGAAGGAGACGAATATGAACACGAAACGTAAACAAGCTCTGGAGCGCTGGCAACGGCTTTCACGCGAGGAACAAGACCGACTTATGGTTGAGGCAGAAAGGAAACTCGCAGAGCGAATTCGAAAACGCGACAGCAATTGGAGTCGTTTTCAGCTTCAGTCGGAGATCAGGGCGGTACATAACCGCCTGCGCGCTGCAAGAGAGCCTGCGCTTGGCCAGGCCCTTTATGCTCGATTGGGCCAACTAGAATCGGCGGCGAAGCACTTTGCGGAAGCGGATGCTAAGAGCGGCTCGGTGTTTCGAAATCAATATTTGCCCACGAGCACATCAATACTGAAGTTGTTGAGCCGCGACACGGCCCATTTTGAGCTTTCAAGCCTTATGCAGGCTCTTAAAGACAAAAAATGTCGAGAAATGGGTGTACAGCTATTGCAGGTACGTCCGGTTGAATTCAAGGAATATCGACCGCTCGTGGAGGTCGACGACGGCGACCTCAGTAGGAATTACGTAGGTTCTCACTGGTATGCGTTTCCTGGAGAATATGGAGTGCTGCCAACAGCAGCAGCGTTGCAGTCCTGTCAGTACCTAAAATTCGATGGCTATGCTTTTTCCAACAATAGTAGTGTTTTGCCTCTCCCCAACGTGATCATCACTGATGGCACGCTAAAGTTTGTCTTACCCGCCCAGCCGTGCGATGCGATCGTGGAATGGTGTGCTGCTCCCATCATCGATCTCATGATGGGCGTCACGGTTGATGCCGATTCGGCTCGACTTCAGATCAATATGTTTTTCTTGCAGCAGCCTGAGTCAGCCGAGTTTCCTACGGAATCACAGCTCGATGCAGGAATGACATTCGTCACGCTTTATCCGGAACTCGACTATAACGAAGAGACCGGGTGGCTCTGGAACCGTGTCACACGCAAGGCGGTCATTAGCGGTTCTTACATAGCGAAGGCGGGTGTTGCAAGCAGTGTTCTGGTTGGGGTTGAAGTGTTTGCCTGGGCGGAGGATGGGTGCGCGTGCATTGGTGACGGTACCAACAATCCGAATCTTGATGGGATGTTTAGGTTTGCAGATCCGTTTGGCTGCTATGCACCCCCGGGACTGGAGCACCTGTGTCCCGAGCTTACTCACCCAGCGATGTACTTCACCGTGCACCCCGCTGCGTGAAGCGTGAAATTTGACGCTGCCAGAGAAACAAGACGATCAGTTCGTCGCGCCACTTCTCGGTGCCGGTTGTGGCGAGCGTTTAGCCGTCCACAAGCGTGCGTTCCTGCGCCAGTCTGGAACGCAATCCAGGAATTTGATTCGCAGACGTTAGAAGCGGAAGCCCTTTGGGGCACAAGTATCCGCTCTAAGACCGATGCTCTTCGAAAATGTGTGCACGAGTTGAATGTTGCTATCGACACGGTAATCTCGGACAAGGCTGTCGGAGGCGAGAACTTCAAGGCGTACCGGGAGTTCGGAAAGAGCATGCGCGCCGTCGTAGCAACGGCGGGCGATGATCAGAAGAACGAACTCTCTCAATAGATTACAAAGGCTATCAGTGGTATCGAGGAAGAGGTCCGCCCTCATCGTAGACATCATTAAGAGAATGGTATGGGAAAATACGAGAAGCTGTTGTTCCAAATCTTGAGGGGTACATCAGACGCGAATATTGCCTTTGACGATCTGTGTCAACTGCTATTGCGGTTGGGTTTTGAGGAACGCAAGCGGGGGAGCCATCACACCTTCCGAAAAGCAGGGATCGAGGAAAAGATCAACCTGCAACGAGATGATGGCAAAGCCAAAGCCTACCAGGTACGCCAAGTGCGGGTAGTGATATTAAAGTATAAGCTCGGAGGTGATCTGTAGATGCAAAAGTATGAAATCATCATCCATTGGAGTAATGAGGATCGGGTATTCGTGGCGGAAGTGCCGGAATTGCCAGGATGCATGGCTCACGGAGACACCGAGGAAGTGGCGCTCAAAAACATCAAAGACGCCATCCAGCTATGGATCGATACAGCTCGGGAGTTTGGCGACCCAGTGCCTGAGCCTAAAGGCCGTCGTCTCATGTATGCATGAGCCAGCCGATGTGGCCGAACCAATCATTCGAGCAGACGCCGGACCACGCGTGAGATATTGCCTCAAATCCTCGGCCGGTGCTTGTTTGGGAGGGAATGGCCGCCGGCAGGATTCACGCACGAGGGACTTGCAGCCCATAAGGTCACGCCTGGGCCGGGCGTGCACAACCGTATCGAGAACAACCTTGTAAGGTGCCGCTTTCCTGGGCGCCTCAAGCGTTATAATGCCCCGAATGAAGGAGGATGAAATGCACAATTTGGGAAGACTTCTCATTTCTGTTGCGGTTCTGGCATGTGCGGTTCCGAACAATAGCCACGCTTTCAAGGCACTTGATTTCAAGAAATACTTACCTGATCAAATAAGTGGCTTTAGCGCAACGGGGGAGGTTCAGACTGAGGATTTGAACAAGAATAATGGCATGTTTCACCGCGCTCAACGGTTTTATGGTGCCCCGAATGGGACCATGTGTATTTTGGCGTTTGTCAAGGGGGCAACCGTGCCACAGATAATCGAGGAAACGTTTGCTAAGGGGAGTAAAACAAAGATAGCGAATTTTGATGCTGTCCAGATTCCTCCTCAAAACAACCAGGTAGCTGCTTCTGTGAAGATGGATACAGATTTTCTCATAACGTCGGTTGTTTTAAACTCAAAGGACAAAGAAGGTCCAATCAATGTATTGAAGAACTTGAAATTAATTGATATTTCAAGTCTTAGTGGAAAGCATGAATATCATGCACCAGTTAGCGTAGAATCCGGTAGCGTGTTACCGCCGTTCACTAAAGAGTTATCTGGGAACAATGAAGTTCGAATAAAGAATCCAAATGCCTTCAATGTTATGGTTGGCATAAGATCTGAAAAAGGTGGTAAGAATTTTGAGGTAGCTTCAAATGGTAGCTCTTCTGTCCTAATACCAAATGGACATTATAAAATATATTTTGTGTATTCAAGCAAACCGGAAGCTCTATTTCAAGGTGATGACTTTTCTTTGAGTAACAATGGGATTGAAATTCAAATAGTGCAAGTGGTCGGAGGGAACTACGGCATTAAGCAAGTTAAATAGGACTTTTGCATCAACAATCGCGTTAGGGCTGATCGCCGAACAACCTCTATTTTTGGGGGTATTATGGAGGGGAATACTAACTGGTTACGAATCAGCTACTGGGTTGGCGCAATAGCTGACGCCGTAGCAGCAATGGCCATGTTTGCGCAGGCCGTATTTGCTCGTCCCAGTCCTCTCAGCGACTATGTTCCCGAAATTCCATATCGCTACGCAATTGCACTCGCTGGATCGCTCATGCTGGGTTGGACTGTTTTGTTAATCTGGGCTGACCGTCGGCCATATGAGCGCCGAGGTGTTCTTCTGATCACCATCATGGTAATCCTTGGTCTCGCCGGAAGCGGTGTTTTCGCCATAACTTTTGATTTTATAGCACTCAGTAGGCAGGCTCCCATCCTCCTTTTCCAAACGTTACTGGTATTACTTTTTGCAGCAAGCTACCTTTCGTCCAGGAAGCCACCCGCGAGTCTTGTGAATCGAAACACCTAGCTAAGGCGCTGCAACTGACGGCAATTCTGCTACACTTCATTGCCGCCGGCTGATGGAAATTAAGGAGTGTGTAGGGCCGTGAGCGTCCACAAATATCCAGATGGCCGCTGGTGTGTCCACTGGCGCGAGCATGGCAAGCAGCAAAAGAAATACTTCGGGCGCGGTGACATCGCCGAACATCAGGCCCGGAAATTCGACCATGATAAGAAGCGCGAGAAGGGCAGGGCGGTCATCGCGGACGGCATCACCGTTGCTGAACTCTGCGAGCGATATCACAATGAAAAGGAATTGAAGGAGCGGACGAAGTATTTTGCTTTGCGCGTGATAAAGCTCGTGGATGCTTTGCCCAATTCGATTTCTGGGCGGGCGATTGCCAATCAGCTCGTCATGGCCGGAACTTCGGTTGGTGCGAACTACCGCGCTGCATGCCGTGGACGCTCCAAGGCTGAATTCGCTTCCAAACTCGGAACAGTGGTGGAGGAAGCTGATGAGTGTTGTTTCTGGTTGGAATTGATCATGGACGGAGAGCTTCTCCCTCAAGCTAAAGTTGAATCACTGCGTCAGGAAGCGAATGAGTTGACCGCCATATTCGTGGCATCCATTCGAACTACCAAATCTGCAATCTCCAATCAAAAATCTAAAATGGAATAGTCCATGAATTCATTCGAATCCGAGTTTCTGGAAAAGCAACCGATATCGCATTCATTTCTGCGGACCATCCGTTTGTTGGGCGAATACCGAGGAAAGGAAGCGCTTTTCAAGCAGCAAACGCCCCAGATACTCGAATCATTGCGCCAGGTAGCCATTATTCAAAGCACGGAATCTTCCAACCGTATTGAGGGCATTGAAGCGCCGGCCGAACGGATCAGGAAACTCGTGGAACATAAGACCACGCCGAGGAATCGTTCCGAACAGGAGATCGCCGGATACCGTGATGCCCTCGCGACGATTCACGCCAACCATGCCAACATGCCGTTCACAGCCGGTATTGTCCTTCAACTCCATCGTGATCTCTATCAGTTCGTAGCCCAGCAGGGGGGACGATGGAAGATGACGGACAACGAGATTGCCGAGACCCGGGCCAATGGAACCAAGGTTATCCGTTTCAGGCCGGTTCCCGCGCATCAAACGCCCGACGCCATGGAACGGCTCCATACCCACTTCAGGGAAAAATGGGATCAGGGAGAAATCGATCCACTCCTGCTCATCCCGGCCTACGTTTTCGATTTCCTCTGCATCCATCCTTTTACCGACGGCAATGGTAGGATGGCGAGGCTACTGACACTGCTTCTTCTTTATCAGGCCGGTTTCGAAGTCGGTCGGTACATCAGCCTGGAACATCTGATCGAAAACCAGCGGGAAGGATACTACGACGCACTCCACAAGTCCTCTCACGGCTGGCACGAGCGCGCACACACGTTGCTGCCTTGGTGGGAGTATTTTTTGGGTGTGATGCTCCTTGGCGCCTACCATGAATTCGAACGCCGGACTGGCGAAGTGGCCACCGCCCATGGAGCTAAAAAGGAAATGGTCATCGATACCATTGGACGCCTACCGGAGGAGTTTCGGGTGGCGGATATCGAGCGCGCCTGTCCTGGAGTCAGCCGCCCCACGATTAATCGCGCGCTTCGAGACCTCCGCGAGGCCGGGAAAATCGCCTGCATGAAGGGGGGACGCGATGCCATTTGGCATAAAACGTGACCATGATCGCATTAACATGATCACTGCTGACGATTTGATTATGTTAAAAAAACAAATCGTGAATGCTTTAACATGATCAAACTGGTCATCATGATCACCTTTCGGGTGAGGCGACGGACCGAAAAATGCGTCATGCTGCTTACACACGCAATGGCTGACCCCACACACATGTGTGATGCGATCTACGCACATGGGTGTCGAGTCCGTGGGTAGTTCCATGAACAACTACACGCGCCGCTCGTATTTTACGAGCGGAGATATGAGCGCCAAGCGCAAAAATATGTGCCGGGTAATGAGCCCAGCCCACACGCACCATAGACGCAGACGCACCATTCGCTCAATGCACGCAAATCATCTACACACGCCGCGCCTGGATTCCAAGCACATGTGTATAGGCGTGCACAGAGACACGGCTGTGGAGAACAGCCAGTGGCCAAGTTGGTGCACAAGAGGATGATACTCCGGGATCAACTTGGCCACTGAGCAAGTTCGAAAAAATGAGGACGCACATGGCAAAGCAGAACGACAGCCAAAGCTCCCTTTTATCAGAGCACCCTGCTGTCAAGCCGCAGGGGCCGGTCGAATGTCTCGGCATGACGTTCCCGAACGACGAGGAACGCCGGAAGCACTTCCTGGAGAGCTGCGCAAGAAGCTTCTCGACCCCGAGTTCCGAAAGATCGAGGGGTTCCCTATTGGTTCGGACGAGGACATCCTGGCCATGTCTGACCCGCCGTATTACACCGCCTGCCCCAATCCCTTCCTGGATGACTTCATCCGTTGTTATGGGAAACCTTTCGACCCGATCGTGCCTTAAAGCCGCGAACCTTTTGCGGTCGACGTGAGCGAGGGGAAGACCGACCCGATCTACAAGGCCCACTCCTACCACACCAAGGTGCCGCATCTGGCCATCGTACCATCCATCCTCCACTACACGGACCCTGGCGACGTGGTCCTGGACGGTTTCTGCGGCTCGGGAATGACCGGCGTTGCCGCCCAGTGGTGCGGAGCGGCACCACGCGAATACCGGTATCGGCTGGAGACGGAGTGGGGCAAACAGGGGCTCGACAAACCGAAGTGGGGAGCCCGTCGCGTGCTGCGTTCATTTCTGGACTGGGATGTGCTCAAGGAGACCGGCGTAAAGGGAGTTTACAGTTCCGGCCTATCCTTGGCCGTTGAAGATTCCCGTCTGATCGCTTGGCTGGTCGAAGCGTCCCTGCACTCGCGATCCAACGGGTCAGCCCCGTTGAAAGACCTGCTCGACAGCCCCGGCCTTTTCCCATTCCGTCTCAAACCCATCCACGCGGAAAGCCTGCTGGCGGCGTCATCCAGACTCGACATCCTTCGCCACGGGTTAGACGACGACTTGGTCATGCTGCGGAAGCCATCCACAAAGGGAAGCGCACCATGACCGTGGTCCAGTTTTGTCAATTTCTTACTCAGTCCATCCGCATCGGCCCCGCGTAACCCGTAAGTTCCACGTAGCCAACCCCGGAGATGCCACCAGAACCGGTTGCATCTTTCACGGTTACGCTCCCCTCCCAGTAGGTGGTGCCGGCGCTCCTGGTGGTGAGCATCTCCTGATTGTCCAATGCCGGTGTGACCGAAAGGTCAAGGTGGTATTGGGGGACTTTGAGGCGCCATCGGTGTGGGTAGCGAGCCCCGGATTTGGGACTGACCCAGTGATCGAGGACCTCCACCGTGAATGCATCCGCCGGGAGGTGGTAGGCCTGCCCGTCTTGATCAACGAAAGTTGCGCTGGAGGCCGGATGGTTGTTGCCATCCTGCTGGCGGAGCAGGTAGATCATCAGTTCCGTGTTGTCCTCGAGTTGTACGCTGAACCAGTCCCAGCCCACCAATGCCTGCTCCAAGGATGCTGAGCCGTATTCGTGGTCCATCCAGGCAATTCCTTGAACCGGAAATTCCCTGTCTCCCACCAGTACGGTCCCCGAAACCGCCATTCGGGTTATCGAATAATAACAGCTGGCTCGTTCAGACGTGGACCCTTTGCGACTGTAGCCGGCAAGGCCGTGAGCCACCGGGTCTTTGGCCGCATGCAACAGGAGATCAATCCGAAATGTTTCATTTTCTGCCTGGAGATGATGCTCGTTGGCTTGGCACTGCAATCGCCAATTTCTGACGAATACGGCGGTTGTATCTCCGTGCTGAAGGCTCCCCGCGAAGCCCATTACGCCTCGCGCCACCGCTTCACTCTGATAGAATCGTGAGGAACCCAGGTCCGCCAGCGCGGCATGGGCAAAATAGATCTGATCGGTTCGCCATGGGGATGGTGGGTGGGGCCAGGTGTCGGTGGAACCTGGCGGGCTGATCTGTCTGCGAAAGAACGTGAGTTGGAAGCCAAATCGTTCTCCCGTGGCGGCTTGGAGATTACCCGTATAATACCACCATTCATTGCGATAGCCCGAGTGCGGCCCGTGGTCACGCGGGAACACCAGGTTGCAGGGTCCGGTCACCGGCAGATAAAGGCTGGACGCGTGCTTTCGTTGCGGCTGCTGCGAGTCGGCATCGGCGAAATGGTCCACGACTATGCCGGAACCGATCCACAACCAGCAAAACCAGGTGAAAGCAACCAGGCCAATCCAATGCTTCCGGTTCATGTCATCGCTCCCGCAATACCAGCGCCGGTGAACCACGAAGCGCCAGACGGATGGCGGGCAGTGCAGCCAGCAGTGCTGTGATAAGAACACATGGGACCGACATCAAAAGGGCTGACCAATCCAGGTGTGGAACGAAGGTCCATCCGAAAGACTGACGATTGATCACTGAATTGAGCAGTTCCGCGAGGGCAAAACCACAGATCAGCCCTGCGGTTTCACCGACAGCCACCATGAAGACAGCCTCCCAGAAGATCATGGAACGGATCTGAGCAAAGCTGCCACCGATAGCGACCAGGGTCTGCAATTGTTGGGTGCGCTCCAAAACCAGAACGGTAAGGGTGGTGGTGATTCCCAGGGCCGCCACCAGTAGGGCGATTAGAAGCATCACGGTGGTGATCGCGAAGGTCTCATCGAAGATCCGCAGGATCTCGCCATGCAGTTCCGGCCCCAAGGTCGCTTCGATATTGTGGCGGCCAACGGCGCCTGCAAGGATCTCGCGCCGCACCGATTCGCCAGCCATGGTCTGATCCCCCGCGTTTTTGGGCAGGAACAACCGGGCCCCGTTCCAGGCAAGATCGCCGCTGTGTTCCTGATAATGACGAAGTGAAGCGTAAACAACCCCGCCGTGAGTTCGGTAATCCCGGATGATGCCGGCGATGGGCAGATCCAGCATGATGCCGCTTACGCTGGCCCGATAGTGATCGCCGATCTTCAATCCAGTGCGGTTGGCAAACACCTCGGACACCAACACCGCCCGCCCAGCCTGAACCTCAGCAATTGTCTGATCCTCTTTGCCGATCATAAACAGAAATCCGCCGTGGCGCATGTGTGCCTGAACATCCAACGCTTCAAACTGATAGGCAACGGTTCCATAGTGCAGGTAGATCCTTCGGTATGGGACAATATCGAGGTTCATTTGCTGGCATAAGGTTTCTAGGTCGGCCACCACATCTTCGGGGAGGGGGTCCCGATAGTCGTTAGACACCTGCCATGGCAGGCCGGACAAAGACATCACCGCTCACCGCCTGCGCAACCCAGGTTTCCACGGTTTTTCGAAAACTGTGGACCATGATTGCCAGGGCAACAAACAGGGCCATGGCGGTGATGAGTGCCCCCACCGAGATGGCTGTGCGCGCCCCAGCGTCTTTTAGATACCGGGCGGCTAACACCGTGGTGGGTCCGGCAACACGCCTCATCAGCGGGGGCAAGACCGATCCCAGGAAATGCAGAGACCCAGGGCGACATCAGGGAGAATCCGGCGAAAAGCATAAACGTGGCCGCATACCCTCCCAATGGCGTCCCCGCTGCCCCGGACAGAGACGCCAGCGGCCATACCAGAGCTACCAACAGCAACCCCAACAAAGCCAGGATCCTCACCGTTCCAGCTCGATTTGGCGCTATCGAAAGGGTCTGAAATACTTCTTGAGGAGGCACCTTCATGGCCTCTCGCGCAGGCTGCAGGGCCGCAAGGAGCGCAACCAGCATGGTGGCGCCAAATGATATCAAGAGTTCTGAGGGCGCAAACCGTAACGAACTTTCCGGCAGATGAACAAACAAGGTATTGATGGTACCGGTGACCTTGGTCAGGACTTTCCCCGTCAGAAAGGCGCTGACGGGAATGGCCAACACCCAGCCGACCAGTCCAAACCAGGCGCCCTCGCAGAGAAAGAGCCCAAACAAAAGGCGGGGGGAAGCGCCCAGGGCCCGCAAGGTAGCCAACTCCTTTCGCCGCGCCGCGGCATTGAGAGCCACCAGGCTGTAGACGAGGTACATCCCCACAAATAGTGAGACAAAGCTGAGCACTGATAAGTTCTGTTGGTAAGCGTCGATCATTTCCTTGCCGCTACGTCGAGTCTCATCCGGATTCTGAAGAATGACTCCCGGGGGCAACAAAGACTCGATGTTGTCCAAGTCCTGCCTGGTGGCAGTTGGCTTCAGCTGCAACTCAATGCGGTCTACCCATCCCTGCAAACCGGTGAATTCCTGCATGGTCGCGAGATCCGTCAGCGCGACTCGGCCTCCTTCCACCAATCCAAGCCCCTGACTGCGTAGCATCCCCAATACTTGAAATGACGAAGTTTGGTTCGAGTGAGTAAGCCGCCACAGATCGCCCGGTTGGACTCGGAAGGTCTTAGCCAACCCTTCACCGATGAGTAGGCTGTCAGGTATGGCCATCAGATCCAACCATGACTTCGGCCCTGAATCTTCGTTGGGCTGTGGTTTCCAAGTGCGAAACGGACGGTCGGAAATAGGATCCAGACCGAGCAACAGAAAAGGACTTTCCTCCCCCGGCGAAGCCGGTTGAACATAGCTGCTGAGCAACGGTGAGGCGTTCAGTACGGAGGGATGGTTCAAGAGGGTGGCAACGATACCATCGGGGATGCGTCCCCCGGGACGAAGCACCACACAATCACTGGTGCCCGTAATGAGATCCATGCTGCGACCAAAGGAATCAACGGCGGCATGCACCGCGAAGCGAACACTGGTGAATACGGCTGCCCCCAGGACGATCCCGAGGACAACGGTAGCCGCTTGCCAGGGATGGTGCCGCAGGTGGCGTATGCTAAACCAGGTGAACAAGCGAAGTGGTAAGGGCACCTGTCCCATCGTGTCAACCGGCCTCTCGTCTTGGCTAGAAAAGCTCATCCGGGATATGGGACAATGGCACCGTCCTTCAAATGAATCCGGATGGTGGCCAGGTCATCAGCCAAGCCACTGTGAGTGGCAATAATCACGGTACGACCCTGTTCTCGATTGAGACCCACCAGCAAGTCCAACACAATGGAACGGTTGTGGCTGTCCAGATTTCCCGTGGGTTCATCCGCCAAGATGATGGCTGGATCGTTGATCAAGGCTCGAGCTATGGCGACTCGCTGCATTTCACCGCCGGACAGTTGCGACGGGAGATGTTGCAGTCGCGTCTCCATTCGAAGCCACGTCAGCACTTGTTCGGCATGAGGATGCACTTCCGAGTAAACGCGACCCGCCAGCAGCGCCGGCAGTGCTACGTTTTCCAGGACAGTAAGGGTGGGCAGCAGGTTGAAGGATTGAAAGACCATCCCGACCATTTGTCGGCGATAATGCGTAAGTGCAGCGGGAGAGGTTCGATGAAGTTCATAGCCGCCGATGTGCAGCTGCCCACCCGTGGGCTGGTCCAGTCCAGCCAGGAGAGCCAACAGGGTGCTCTTGCCCGATCCGCTTTCGCCTTTGAGCACTACCAGTTCACCCGATCCGATATTGAGGTCTACCGCATTGATGCCGACAACCTCGTTGGCTCCCATCCGGTAGATACGAGTCAATTCGTGGGCAACAATCAATAGTCCATGGGATTCGGTTTTCATCAACTGGCAACCCCGAAGATCGGCAGTAGCACTAACGGTCATGAGACCACGCCCTTCACGGTAAGGATCCTGGTGTGCACTTTCGATCGGGAGAGAACCCGCGCTGCGGTTTTCCGCCCTCCTAAAGCGGGCACTAGTATCTTCTATTTCGCAGCGCTTAGTCAATTCGTCCGGTTGAATGGTTCTGTTTGGAGTTTGATACCACCCGAATGGGGGTCTCTTATCCCGCCGCGTCATTGCGAAGAGACATAGACGTGGCAGACGCAGGGCGGACAAAGCGTAGCGTGTCCGCCCTACAAGGCTATCAGGCTACAAGGTTACGAGGCTCATCACCCTTTGGGGATATCTTAATGTTGTGGCGCTGTAGTGAGTACCAAACAAGCGGGGTTAGGAGAACAGTTGGGGGCATACCCACCCTCTCCCGGCTCGGGTGGGAGAGGGTGGGTGGAGGTCTTATCCGCAGCTAGCCGATTACTAGGAGCACGTCGCCTTTCTGGACGCTTTCGCCGTCCTTGAAGTTGATCTTCTGTACCGTTCCACTCGCTGGTGTGGTGATGGAATTCTCCATCTTCATCGCTTCGAGCACCAACACCACATCGCCTTCCTTGACTGAATCACCTTCTTTCGCCTCGTAGCGAATGATCATGCCGGGCATGGGGGCTTCAATGACTGTTCCGCCGGCTGGGGCCGCAGCGGCTCTGGGTGCGCGGCTGGTGCCGCAGCCGGCTTGGGCGGCGGTGGCGGTACCACGGCCGTCCTTGGGGTGACTGGCGCGGACAGCGGTGCCGCTGGGGCAATGCTGGTAATCACCGGAGCCCCGCCCACCTCTTCAACCTCCACGGCATAGTATTCGTCATCAACAAAAACATTGAAGGTTCGAATTGCGGCGCCTTTTTCGGGAGCTTCCTTACTGGGCTTCTCCACCAGTAGGCCGGCCTTGGCCTTCTTGACGCGTTCCTCTTCTGCCTTCACCTCTTCCATGGTCTTGGGCTGAACATCCTTGGGAACCTCTTCAAGGCCATACTTCCACTTCAGGAAACGTTTGCCGGTGGTGGGATACAGCGCATACACCAGGGTGTCATCAAGATCTTTTCCAAGTCCCTCTACGTCTTTCTTGGCCTTTTCCAGCTCGGGTTCAAGGACGTCCGCCGGACGGGTAGTGATCGGGGTTTCGCCGCGGGCATAACCTTTGAGAGCCTTCTTTTGCACTTCGGGATCAATGGGCACGGCGGTTTTGCCATAGAGCCCGTAACACAGGTCCTTCACCTGCGCGGTGATCATTTTGTAGCGTTCGTCGGGGGTATCGAACAAGACGTTGTTGACCGTCTGAATCCCAACTATTTGGCTGGTGGGCGTAACCAGGGGCACCTGGCCGAGTTCTCTGCGGACGATCGGGAGCTGGCGGAACACTTCATCGATCTTGTCCAGTGCATCCATTTCCCGCAGTTGGTTGACCAGGTTGGAAAGCATGCCACCCGGGGTCTGGTGCAGGAGCACGTTGATGTCAATGATGGACAAACGGTCATCCAGGAGATGCCGATACTTGGGGGACACCTTCTCCATGTGGTCGCTGCACTTGGCCAACAGCTTGATGTCGAAACCGGTGTCGCGGTCGGTCCCCTGCAGGGTCACCACCAGCGGTTCAATGGCGGGATGGGAGGTCCGGTAAGCCCAAGGCGACAGACAGGTGTCGACAATGTCCACACCGGCTTCGATGGCTTTGAGGAGCGACATATCGGCCATGCCGGAGGTGAAATGGCTGTGCAGGTGGATGGGGACCTCAGTTTGGGCCTTGAGGGCCTTTATCAGCACATAGGCATCGTAGGGAGCAATCAGTCCGGCCATATCCTTGATGCAGATGGTGTCTGCTCCCATCTCCTCAAGTTCCTTGGCCTTCTTGAGGTAGTAGTCCAGGTTGTAGACTGCTCCGCCCATGCGGCGCTGGGTCAGGGAATAGCAAATGGCCCCCTGGAAGTGCTTATTGAACTTCTTGACGATCTTGACCGCTGTTTCAAAATTGCGGAAATCATTGAGGGCATCGAATACCCGGAAGATATCCATACCGTTGCTACAAGCGCGCTCGACAAACGCCTCCGCGACATCGTCGGGGTAATTGCGATACCCCACCAGGTTTTGGCCACGTAGCAACATGGAAAAGGGGGTAGTCTTGATATACTTTTTAAGGGTGCGGATACGCTCCCAGGGATCTTCCCCCAGAAACCGATGCATGGTATCGAAGGTGGCACCTCCCCACACTTCCATCGAATAAAAGCCCACCTTGTCAATATCTTCGGCAATCGGAAGGAAATCTTCAGTTCTCCCACGGGTGGCAAAAAGGGACTGGTGGCCATCACGAAACGTCAAATCTTGTACCTTAACAGGATTTGTCACGGTCACGGGCTCGTCAAAAAGTCCAGCTGTCATTGCACCATGCTGCTCTTTTACCATCCTGATTCTCCTTGTTCCCGATGTCTATCGTTGCGCTCAGATGATGACTTAGGGTGTTCAATGGGGATGACTTTCACCTTCACGAACTGGGGCTCCAACAGTCAGGTCGAGTCCGGAATTCCGGTATAGCGTCTCAGTCGGCATCATTTCATTAGCGAGCCAAACGCATCTGCCACATGCGGCGCAATTCCATAGCCGCCTGGCGGCCACCAATCAGCCATGGGCTGAAGGACGGTCCCGGAGGTTGGTAGGTCCTGGTCTCTGCCGCGGGAGCGGTGTCTTGCTGCTGAGCCTCGATATACATCTGTACCGCGGCAGCAATGGCGGAAACGACACTATTTTTCATTTGCATAGCGTACCCCTCTTTTCATCGATGCCAATCAATCGACGAGAAGCAACAGTTCACATGCGGTGACAATCCATTTGAGCAGTCCACGATTGGGTCCAACAGTCGGGGCCTTCGCCCACAAACTCGCACTTAGCCAGTGGATGCTGGCAACTGAACCAGAATCAACAAGAAATTATGCGAAATGGCTTATCAAGTGTCAATAACATTCCCAGGCCAGACGCCGGGTCGTGGGTTGGCATGGGGAATAGAGCCGGGGTCGGCATTGGGGCAATATTGGTGGATGGAGAAAGCTTCAGGTGGGGTGGCGCTATGGGGTGGTCTGCATGAGCCGTCCGCAATGAGGCTTTTCAGAGCCAATAACAAACCGCTGCCTGGGAAACCCCCGCTTCTCAGGCAGCGGTCTTGAGTTCTCGGCCTTGTGGTTCCTGACTTAGGCCGCTCGGCGTGTTTTTTTCTTGAGGTTGCTGATTCTTCGGCGCAATGTGTCCGCCAGCTTCGCATTGCCATCCACCTTGGCTTGTTCCTTCCTGACCAGCAAATCCTTCATTTTGGCTTTCAGACCTCGAATATCAACGGTTGCCTTCTTGGTCTTCTCATCCACGATGCCTTTGGCTTCTTTGATGGCGGCAATGAGCTCATCTTTGTTCATGGCATGAACACCAAAAATCCCTTGTAAGGTCAAAGCCAATTCGCGGAGTTCTTTAGCGGTCATCTTGTCCAGAGGTTTTTCCTTTACGGCCTTTTCCTTTTTCTTGCCCATCTCATCACTCCTTTTTTTCAGGTTTCCTGATTGCTTGTTCAGCAAGTTGGATGAACGGCCTAAAGAGGTCAATGGGGATCGGGAAAATGGTAGTCGAGTTATTCTCCGAAGCCACCTCGTTCAATGTTTGCAGAAACCGCAGCTGAACGGCCACGGGATGGTTCTCAATGACCTTGGCGGCCTCAGCCAACTGGGCGGATGCTTGGAATTCGGCATCCGCATTGATCACTTTGGCGCGTCGATCGCGCTCAGCTTCTGCCTGACGCGCCATGGCTCGCTGCATCTCCTGAGGCAGATCAATGTTCTTGAGTTCCACCACCGTCACCTTGATACCCCAGGGTTCAGTGTGTTTGTCTAGAATGTCCTGCAGTTCGGAGTTGATTTTGTCCCGGGCGGCCAGAGAGTTCATCGAGTTCCGCCTGGCCGCAGACGCTGCGCAAAGTGGTTTGCGCCAACTGAGTCGTGGCATAGAGGTAATTCTCGACTATCACGATAGCCTTGACCGGATCTATCACCCGAAAGTAAATCACAGCGCTAACCTTGATGGAGACGTTGTCCCGGGTGATCACATCCTGTGGGGGGACATCCATGGTGACCAGTCGCAAACTCACCTTCTGCATTCGATCGATAAGGGGTATCAAGATGATGACACCAGGACCTTTGGCGGCGATGATTCGGCCCAGCCGGAAAATCACGCCCCTCTCATATTCGTTCAAAATACGGATAGCGTTGACCAGAAAGAGCACCACCAGGACGACGATGGCTATCATTCCGTATGGCATGGGATTGACTCCTTTCTCAAGCGGGACGGCTTGATCACAGCCGTGCCCGGCCGGTGACCGGATTATCTAGCATCGATCCTCTGGACTTTCAACTTCAAATCCTCGATCTCCATGACCCGAACTTTTGTTCCTCGCGCAATAGGCTCATCGGCAAAAGCATTCCAAAGCTCACCCTCGACAAAAACCTTGCCCTCGGGATTGAGTTCCGTTCGCGTTTCACCCACTGTTCCCACAAGTCCCTCCTTTCCGGTGGTGGGCTTGCGGATTTGAGCCCGGAAGGCCAGAGTGGCAACCGTCACGAAGAAAGCCGAAACCACCATAATGGTAGGCACCAGTATGGACAAGCTCAAACGTCCGACCTCCCCAGGAACCCGGAATAGCATGACAGAGCCAATCACCAGGCTGAGCACACCGGCAAAGCTCAACAAACCATATGATGTCACCTTGATCTCCAGAATGAAGAAGACCACGGCCAGCAGTATAAAAAGAAAACCCGCGTAGTTCACGGGAAGTTTCTGCAACGCATAGGCGGCGGCTACCAGCGAGATCCCACCAATCACACCGGGGAAGATAGTGCCGGGGTGCGACAGTTCAAAATAGAGCCCGGCGAGACCGACCATCAACAATAGGTAGGCAATGCCGGGATCGCCAATGATGCGAAGCAATTGGTCACGCCATTCAGGTGATACCGTGCGTCTTTCCAGTCCTTTGACCTGGAGGATCTTGCTGAAACCCTTGCGCTGTACATGATAGCCATCGATTCGAGCCATAAGATCGTCGAGATCGGCAGCAACGGAATCGATGACATTGGCAGAGAAAGCTTCGTCTGCGGTGATCGAAGCGCTCTCGCGAATGGCCTTGGCTACCCATTCAACATTACGGCCGCGTTCGGTGGCGACGCTGCGGCTGAAGGCGAGGAAATCATTGAGAACTTTCTCGTTCATAGTCTTGGGAATATCCCCGCCCGTGCCGGACACCGGGTGAGCGGCCCCGATGTTGGTTCCAGGGGCCATCGCCGCGTAATCCGCGGCAATCGTGATCAGGACCCCAGCAGATGCCGCCTGGGCGCCGCTCGGATAAACGTAAACCACTATCGGCAAAGGAGCGTTCATAATGGCTTGCACCATGCTGCGCATGGTGGTCATCAGACCGCCGGGAGTATCCAGAAGTATCACCAAGCATTCAGCTTGATCTTCGGCGGAGAGTGTGATGGCTCGCTCCAGGAAATCTTTGGTGCCTGGGTTGATGCTATCCTGAAGGGTTACCAGATTTAGGTGGTCGGCTGCAATCCCTGAGCTGCTGCCGATTGCCACCAGCCCTATGAGGATGAGGCCAATCAACTGGAGACGGTGGGTTGTCTGCATGGACACTCTACCTCCACGGGGCTCATGACCGAATGCCGCCATTTCCCTTGTTGAGAAGTTCAATCACCCGCCTCAGGTCTGACCAGGTAGAAGCCTTTTGCGCCGGATTGCGCAACAGGTAGGCCGGGTGAAAGGTGGCAACCACAGGGATGCCTCGCCAGTAACGATCTTTGCCCCGCAATTGAGAGATGTTCAAGGTGGTCTGTAAGAGGGTTTGGGTAGCGTAGTTTCCCAAGAGGCAAATCACCCTGGGTTGAATTGCCTCAATTTGATGGAACAGAAACGGTGAGCAAGCCGCCACTTCATCCGCGCCGGGGTTTCGATTCTGGGGAGGGCGACATTTCACCACGTTGCAGATGTACACTTCGGAGCGTCGCATGCCCATGGCCATGATCATCCGGTCCAGGAGCCGCCCGGCTCGCCCCACGAAGGGTAGTCCCTGTTGATCTTCTTCATAGCCGGGTGCCTCTCCTACAAAAACCAGCCGCGCGGTAGGTGAGCCATCTCCGAAAACCACTGTCGTACGCGATTGATGCAGCCTACAACGCCGACAATCGCCAATCTCCTGGCGGAGAACCTGGAGCAACCCAGCCGGGTCCGGAGTGTCCACATCCTGGGCCGAGGGTGCGGAAGTCGTCGCACTGGTTTCCGCGGCTCGAGGCCAGTGCAGCAAGCCTGCCATCGAGTAGCTGACCAGGAGCCAACGAAGTTGCTGCAAATGGAAGTGGTGCAGCTCCAAATCGCTTGTCTCTTCCGGTAGCATCAATCAATCCCTACCTCTAGGGACAGGTTTTTACTCCAAAGGAGCGATTCCACCCGATCAAGAATCAATGCGGCCACCTCATCTTTGGGCAGGCAGGGTAAGTCCTCCGCCCGTCCATCTCGATAGAGAATCTTCACCTGGTTAGTGTCACAGGCAAACCCGGCGCCCTGTTGAAGCAGATCATTGGCGACGATGAAATCGAGGTTCTTCTTGCGCAGCTTGTCAGTGGCGTTGGCGATAAGGTTGTCGGTCTCGGCGGCAAATCCAACCAAGACTTGGTGAGCTGCTTTGGTTTCACCCAAATGGGCCAGGATGTCCGGGTTCTTGACCAAAGTGACCTTAAGCCGCTCCTCGTCCTTCTTGATCTTTTGCACCGCGGCCATCTGCGGACGATAGTCGCCAACCGCCGCTGCCATGATGATGGCGTCGACGTTGGGGGCGAGTGTCTCCATGGCGGTTTGCATTTCTTGGGCAGTCACCACTCGCGAAACCCCTACATCACGAGGTGCGCACAGAACCGACGGGCCCGTGACCAGATGGACTTGAGCCCCGCGTCGCGCCGCCACCACGGCGATCGCAAACCCCATCTTGCCGGTGGATGGGTTGGTCACGAAGCGCACCGGATCAAAAGCCTCCCATGTGGGGCCGGCAGAGATGAGAATGCGTTTTCCCAACAGGGTAGGGGGGGTCAACAGGCGACGAGCCGTCTCCACAATATCCGGCAAATCCGCCAGACGTCCTTCACCTTCGTCTCCGCATGCCAGTATTCCGGAAGCCGGCTCAGCAAGATGGTATCCCAGATCCCTGAGCGTGTTCAGGTTGCGGCGAGTAGCCGGATGTTGCAGCATGTGCACATTCATTGCCGGGCAGAGCAAGACCGGGGCTGTTGTCGCCAGCAACACGGTTGTGAGGTAGTCGTCGGCGATCCCAGCAGCCAGCTTGGCCAAGACATTAGCGGTTGTCGGCGCCACCACTACCAGATGAGCGGCGCGGGCTACCTGAATGTGTCCGATTTGGGATTCAAACTGCAGGTCAAAAAGATCTGTGCAAACCGGTTGTCCGCTAAGTACCTGCAGCGTGAGTGGCGTGAGAAAACGCTGCGCGTTGGCGGTCATGACCGCTTGGACCGTTGCCTGCTCCTTGACGAAGAGCCTGGTCAGTTCGGCAGCTTTGTACGCGGCAATGCCGCCGGTAACCCCCAATACGATGGTCTTGCCTCGAAGCATGGCAATAGTCCTTGAATGGGCTCACACCGGTCCGCCGACCGGAGTTAGATAGACCTCAACGTAGGTATAGTAAAGGTCTTCATAAATGGCGATCAGGCAGATCTTATCGGGTTTCTCGAAGACCAGCACGGAACGCTTGGTACGAAATCCCCCTTTGAACTGCCAGTTTTCCCGGGGCATGGCGGTCTGGAAAAAATCGACAACCGATTTGCCGTCAACCCTGCCCCTGTACACCAACACGCCGGCCTTGGTCTTCGGACCTTGAAAAACATAGGTGGCCTTGGGGACCAGTCTCCAGTTCCTGAGGAACCATGACATCGGGAAACTCGGAGGCCGTGCGTCGTTTCTGGCTACCGTCAGGGGCACCAGCATCATTGTCGGAACTCCAATGTGTCGATGAGCACCCCCAAATCCCCCCAGTGACTAGGATCACTAACATCAGCAGGACCCACCCCAACAACTTAAGCTTTCCGGCGCTACTTTGCATCGTTTGCTCCTCTGAGAAGGTTGTGGCCGCTGTTTCCGTATCTACACCCACAAAGCTGAACAAAGAGCTCATTGGAAGAAGGGATTGGTACGTTTCTCCCGACCAACGGTGGTTTCTGGTCCGTGGCCTGGACACACCCTGGTGCTATCTGTCAAAGGGAAGATTTTGCTGCGCACCGAGCTGATCAGTTGGTCGTGGGAACCTCCAGGAAAGTCTGTCCGACCTATGGAACCGGCAAAGAGAGTATCACCTACGAAGATCAAATCCGCTTCGGGTAAATAGTAGGATACGTGACCTGGCGTGTGTCCAGGGGTTTCAAGAACTTCCAGGCACAACCGCCCCACTTGGACCTGGTCGCCGTCTCGAAGCCAGCGGTCGATGGGCCCCTTCGGCGATCGTTTGAGAGAGGTAAGCACCGCCATTAGGCCTACCGAACGGTCCTTGAGAATAGCCTGATCGTCTCGGTGAAGGGCGATTTGCCCGCCGACCTTCCCCTGCAGAGACCAGGCATCCAGCACATGGTCGAAATGCCCATGGGTATTAAGAATGCTCACCACTTCCAATTGATGGTGCCGAATACGGGCCAGGATGCGATCAGCGTCGCCACCGGGATCAATCACCGCTGCGTGACGCGTTTGAGGATCGGCCAGGAGGTAGCAGTTTGTCTGTAACATACCCACAATCAAACGTTCCAAGATCATCAAACAGTATCCCTTCCATTCAGGATCTATAATAATACCGCAATATTGCCGCAGTGCCGGTTTGATGGCAAAGGCGCGAAACTGGCCGGCACGGGGCGCGGGAAACGCGTGTGGGACCGCAACCCACAAGTGCGTGCATGATGCATCCGGCTGTAGGCCATCACCAGCAATTGGTGTCAGGAGAACCTCCTTAGGAGTTATTGTTCAAAGACGATCAGTTCTTCCAGGGGACGACGATGAGAAGACTGTTGGCCATGAGCTGGGTGGCCCACCGCAATCACAGCCATCAGCTCCAATCGTTCAGGCAATCTCAACAGGGTTCGCACTTGATCGGCATTCTTGAGAATCTCTCCGATCCACACCGCTCCGAGTCCATGGGCGTGAGCAGCCAGCAGCAGATTCTGGATGGAGGCTCCGATGGCCTGGCTATCCTTGAGACGATCATAGCCGCTATCCAGGTCCATAAACACCGGTAGCAATACCGCCGCCGCCTTTAGAGTGTTGGCGTAGCGAGTCAGTCCAGCCAGTTTCTCTTTGAGATCTGCGTCCCAGACAATAGCAAACCTCCAGGGTTGGTTGTTCAAGCCCGAAGGGGCCCACGTGGCCGCATGCAAGATTTCCAATAGAAGCTCACGCTGAATGGGGGTGTCAAGGAAATGGCGAACGCTTCGACGTTCGAAAATGGCCTTGCATATTTCTAAAGTACAGGAGCAGGTTGGCATGGGGTGTCTCCTTGATGGCTGCCGTCTAACGTTTTGCACCTGGTGCTGGAATGTGGACCAGTGAGGATGCTGAGCATCGGATTCGGTGGATACTATCATGGGGAAACGAAGGCAGTATAGTAACTAAACTTGCATCCGGTCAAGCAGGGTCATCAAGAGTGACCGAAGCGGCAAAGATCGCGCTTTCAGAAGGGCATGAGCCTGCAATTCTCTCGTTCTATTCTCTCGTTTCATAATTGACACTCGACCTGAATTCGTATAGGCCAGATGCGAACCAAATTTCCAAGGTGATGGATCCTCTACCCTGGGTTATCTTGAAGTCGGTTGTTGCAAAAAGCGGCTGTCTGCAAGAGGCCTGTGCGGTTCATGAAGCTGTATACTCCTTGTTGTCAGTCAATTTGTGAGAGTCTGATACTGTCTGCTGACTCGCGTTTGATCATGCACGTTTGAGGAGACACAGAGAATCATCATGAAAAAACGATGGCTGGTCGTTCTTGGCCTCTTGATCCCGCTGGTGGTACTTGGAATCCTTGGCTCAAAATGGTATGCGGGGCAGTTGGCTGACAAAAAGATAGCTGCTCTTGAAGCACGGATCACCCCGTATCTCATTCTCCAGCATGGCCCTGCGACCTACGACTTAGTTACTGGCACTCTGCGGATCAAGAATATCAGCTTAACGGGAATCAGTGAAAAAAGCGTTTGGACTATCCGTGAAGTTGTTATTAAGGACTTCGACTATCAAAACAAGGTGCCCAATTTTGCCTCGGTGATGATTGGCGGCATGAAGGTGGACATTGCTCAAGGAAGGCTGAAGTTTCTTGAGGACTTTCTTCACCAGTATGGGTTTCAATCGTTGGAGCTGAATGTTTCACTGGATTACCGCTACACCGTTCCAGACAAGACCTTGACCATCAATGAGATTGCCATTGAGGGCGTTGGTTTGGCTATGATAAGTGCATCCATGGGGCTCAGCAACATTGAATGGCCGATGATGGACAACTTCCTGGCGGCAATTATGGCCCTTTCCCAGACTAAGTTGCTCAAGGCTAGAGTTCAATATATCGACTATGGCCTGTGTGATCGGGCACTGGAGTACATGGCGGCTTCTGCCCGCCAGAGCCGGCAGGAGGTCATCAATACGCTGATCCGACAACTCGCGGCCGCTGTCAGCAAACAACAAGTAGCGTCCATTTCCGATATCCCTAAAGAAGTGTCAAAGTTTCTTAGCAAACCAGGGAAGCTGATCCTCTCGGTCTCACCAGCCCAACCTTTTGCCTTGGCCAGCATACAATCGTTGCCGATGAGGGACTTGTCCGCGATGTTGAACCTGAAACTGGAGGTCCAGTAGCACAGAGGGCTGCTTGCTATTTTTGAAATCACAGGCTGAGGAGCCTCTTGCAAACTCGATGAAACATCCTGGCAGCAGTTGGTGGATACAAATATGGAAAGCGGAGCGACGATCGCCATGCATGTGCAGTGGCGCAACAAGCAGGAAGTCGTGGTAACCTTGCAGGGGGAACTGCGCATGGCTTCCGTCTCCACCCCTCGCCGGAGACTGCTCCAGCTGGCCAGGAAGGGTCCCAGAATCCTGGTCATTGATCTGGTCGAGGTGCCAACCATAGACACCGCCGGCATCGCCGTACTGGTGGAGGTACTGCGGGCAATGCATGTTCGTGGTGGCAAGTTGAGACTCATCGGTCTGCTTGACCAAGTAAGAAGGATGGTGGAGTTGACTTCTCTGGATCAGGTTCTGGAGGTGTATGATTTGAGGCAAACTGAGCACTCATCGGTACGGGATGGTCTGAGCACTTCGGAGAACTGACTGGGACTGAGTGGATACTGCGAGTTCATCATGAACAATCCAGGCCTCATCGATGTCCGTGGGCTGAACAGTTACTACGGGGACAATCAGGTATTGCACCAGATCCAGTTCACCATAGTGCGTGGTCAGGTGACAGTGATCATGGGCGTGAGCGGTTGCGGAAAGAGTACGCTCCTACGGCATTTGATCGGACTCAAACCGTCACAGTCTGGACAGCTCCTACTCGATGGGCGCGATGTCGCCGCCTTTGATGCTGGGAGTTGGAGCACCTATCGACGCCGGATAGGGGTTCTGTTCCAGAGCAGCGCTCTTTTTAACTCGCTCACCGTGGCGGAAAATGTCGCCGTCCCCCTACGTGTCCACTCCAAGTTACCGCAGGAAACCATTCAAATTATCTGCCAAATCAAATTGCATTTAGTGGGCCTGGCCGTCTATGGTGACTATATGCCGTCGCAACTCAGTGGTGGTATGCGAAAGCGGGCCGGATTGGCCAGAGCCCTGGCGATGGACCCCGAAATCCTCTTCGTGGATGAACCCTCATCAGGCTTGGACCCCATTACGGCAGCAGGTCTGGATGAATTGTTGGTGGCGCTCCGTGATACCCTGGGTGTGACCATCATAGTCGTGACGCACGAACTGGAGAGCGCCTTTCGCATTGCCAATCAGATGTTGGTACTGGACAAGGGCAGGTTGTTAGTCGCTGGGACACCTGAGGAAGTGCAGCAGAGCCGCGACCAACGTGTGCTGCAGTTCTTGGGGAGAACCGCTGATCAGCAGCAGAGCGATGCTGGAGAGTATCTAGCGAAACTCATCGGTTGAAATGTGGCAGCTAGTGATCGCTTGAGTTGGCAGAAACTAGGGCGATTTAAGGCTTTTGGAGGAACACCGGACGGGAATTGTGGGCGCTCCCATGGACCGTGAATATCCAATTTTGACCATTCCCGCCTGAAGCCGTTCGGGTGGCATTCCATTAGCGACTTCGTCTTAAGGAGAGAAATTGATGGTGGATTGGATCGAGGCGCTTGGCCGCATGGGTCTGCGTCACTTAGCCAGTCTCGGCCGAATGGGCATGTTTTTTGTGCGGATGTTGGGGGGCATTGCCTCTCCCCCCGGGAAATTTCGGCCGCTGCTGAAGCAGATTCAATTCATCGGAAGTAAGTCGCTCTTTGTCATTTCCTTTGTCGCCGCCTTTTCGGGGATGGTACTGGGACTTCAAGGCTACTATACACTGTCCAAATTTGGTTCGGAAGGACTGTTAGGTTCTGCCGTGGCTTTGAGTCTCATTCGCGAACTTGGGCCCGTGTTGGCGGCACTTATGGTTACCGGTCGGGCCGGTTCCGCTATGTGTGCCGAAATCGGTATCATGCGCATTGACGAGCAAATCGACGCCTTGGAATGCATGGCCATCAACCCCTATGCCTACTTGATCGTGCCGAAGCTACTGGGGGCACTAGTTGCGCTGCCATTGTTGACAGCACTATTTGACGTGGTCGGGATTGTGGGTGGCTATCTCACCGGAGTTGAGTTGCTCGGGGTCAACCCAGGAGCTTACTGGCAAGGGATCGAAAACAGCGTTGAGTGGCAAGATGTCTACATGGGGATTGTCAAGTCTTTGTGTTTCGCTGTCTTGATCATCTGGATCAGCACCTACAAAGGGTATTACGCCGGCGTGGACGAGGGTAGCTTTGGACCTGAGGAGGTGAGTACGGCTACCACCGATGCGGTGGTGCTGTCATCCGTGGCCGTTTTGGTTAGCGATTACGTGGCCACGTCGCTTCTCATTTGATGCCAAAGCAATCTTCCTGGTGAAGAGTTGCAGGTATCCCAATTGAGGTTAGGCTATGATAGGTAACAGGAAAACGGAACTCAGTGTAGGTTTTTTTCTGCTGGTAGGGCTGGCATGCCTGGCATATCTTTCCCTGAAGCTTGGGCAGGTGAGGATTTGGGGGAATTCCGACTACTTGGTTCAAGCTACTTTTTCCACTGTCAATGGTCTCAAAACGAAGGCCTCTGTGACCATGGCAGGGGTGCATATTGGTCGCATTGAAAGGATTCAGCTCAAAGACGGGTCGGCACTTGTCTCCATGCGAATCAACAAAGACGTCAAACTGGAGGAAGATGCGATTGCCAGCGTCAAGAGCAATGGTATCATCGGGGATAAATACATTGCCATCACCCCGGGGGCTTCTGATACCTGCATCCCGAAGGGAGGCAAGATCATCGATACCCAGCCTCCAGTTGATCTTGAGGAACTGATCGGCAAATACGTGTTCGGCAAAGTTTAGCCGATCGCAGACCTGTCCTTCCAACTTTCCTGACCTCATCGCACCCCTTCGATGACTCTCGTGAATACGTCGTAAGGGTGGACCAGAGCAGGGGTGAGTTGTGGGGTTGAAGACGGTCCACCGGAGCTTTTGTCATACGGATCAAATTGGTTTGACAAGAGCGTATCAAGCAGAAGCAATGGCCTGGTATTCGGAAAGCCGCAACGCCTGACCACATGTAAGGCAAGAAAAAGGCCGGGCACCCAGAGGTGGCCGGCCTTTTAATTTCTTTAGCGAAGAACCGATCTATTTCTTCATGTGTTTCATGAAAATCGATTGGCACTTCTGGGCCATAGCTTCAGCCTTGTTTGCGGCATCCTCAGCGCGGCGGGCACTGGCAGCGGCAGACTGGGCATCAGCAGCACACTTCTGTTCAATGGACTGAGCACGATCCAGCGCTGCCTGGGTGTCGGCTTGCAGTTTCTTCACATCCTGGATGCTGGCGCAGCCAGAAATCATGGTGAAAGCCAGTGCGATCACAAACAGTACTGCCATAACTCTCTTCATCTTATTCCTCCTTTTGCTTACCAATGACCAATAACAATTCCGAAGTTCCATTCTCCACCTAGATCAATCCATCAGTAGTGCCGGAATGCTTGTCCTTTCACCCCCTTATGATGTCTTTCTCGAAAGTTGTTGTTGTGTTTGAAATGAAGCTAATACGGATTGGCTAAGGATGATAACATCCACGTTTGGTCTCTCCCAAACGCGCCCCACATCTAACCAGGCAAACTTTGAAACGCCAAAAGTGCCGCTAGGCTATATCCGCCACCAAGCAAAGTCAAGGAGATTTTACGCCAATTCCGAACTTACCCGGACGCGAGACTATTCGGTGTCAATGCGAGACCAGGGGGCTAGATCTATTGGTGATCGGATGCGGAAACCTTGGTCAATGGCGCAGTCCTGGTGACATTGATGGGAGCTCCATTCTGCAGGCTTACGGCCATGCCATAGCGCGTTCGGTCCACATAGTTGGCCCACCCGGACGCCTGCAGTTTCTGTTCAGCGTACTGTTGAAAGTCCGGGATCTTCTGGTAAACGTCTGGATGCACTTCAACGAATACCTGGCCATTACGTATCCCCACTTTGATGGGTTCATAGATGATCTCCAGCCGGGTCCCAGTCTTCACCTGGGGGTAAAGCAGGCGGATGTGTTCCGGATAACAGCGAATGCAACCGTGGCTAACCAAGTGCCCCACGCCCCAAGGCATGTGGGTGCCGTGAATACCGTACGGCCCCGCTGAGAACTTCATGACAAACTCCCCTAATGGGTTTTCGGGACCCGGTGGCATAACAGCCATTCCGTATTTCTCCTGAAGCGAGGCAGGTATATACCAGGAAGGGCTCGGTCGCTTCTCGGTAATATGAAACGTCCCAAGGGGCGATTCCCAGCCTTCATCGCCGATTCCGATCGGATAAGTCTGGACGGTGCCGCGGTTTTTCTCGAAGTAGTAGAGTCGGAGTTCGGGCACATTGATCACCAGCTCTTCATGACGAGTCGGGGGCAATATCCATTGAGACGGCATCAGAATAGTTTTACTAATGGGGGGTAGCCATGGGTCCAGTTTGGGATAGAACAGAGACACCTCATTGAAGCCTAAGCCATGGATTCTGGCGATATCGAGCAAGGTTTCCTGGGCTCGCAAGGTGTGCAATACAGGGGAACCAACCACTGTGGCAATCGGCTCTTGAAAGCTGTAGGGGTAGCGCTGAACCTGTGCTGTGTACTCCTCCTCAGCAAAGGCGATGGTATTCGCCAGGGCCAGGAGAAGCACACACAATCCATACAATACTGGTGCCGTTATGGGCTTAAAGTGGCATGTGATCGTTGATTTCATCGTTCATCCGTTCTGTCACAGGGGGAATCTATTGGTTCGCCAAGGTCGACCCGCTTCAGGCATGACCGGCACTCGCATCGTTATCTAGTCCCAATCCAACCTTATCGTGGTTTGCCTAAACACTCACTGTCGCTTTTCTGTGCGGCGAACAATAATGAGTATCCTATGGTGGATCAAGAGAAAATTTTGCTGGCTCATCGCGGATTTCCGTGGAAAATGCTGGTCAGGTCCACAATGTCATTCCGAACGAAGCGAGGAACCTACTTGAACTGCCTCAAGAATGACGATTACTAGGTCTTCATCCTCGTATAGGCGCCACGCAACTGGAGCAACAAATCCACTGTGTGCAGCCGCATTCGTTTTGTGAGTTGATGTACGGCCCCCTTTATACTAAGCTAGCAAACTAGCAGTTTTGGCTGGTTCTCGCTCTACGCCAACCGTGCTTGAGCGGCGATCCTGGCTATTTCTGAGGACTACTCCCGCAGGGTTGATGATGGACCCGATGGAGATGGCCAGATGCTGGCCCGTGAAAAGCAGCAACTGATCCCGGCTCGCGACGTGCTCGGGGTTAGGGGAAGAAACACATGGCAATGTTGGCTGTCAATCCGGTACTGGATGCTGATGGTTCATGCCTGAAATTTTGTAGGAGTGATGATCATGTGCGAAGCGAATGCTTATTTCCTCAAGGATGGGAAGGAAGAACTGCTTTTGGAGGCGGTTGATATCTTGGAGAATGAGGGTGACCATATTAAGATAGCCAACATTTTTGGGGAACAACGAGTGGTGAAGGGCCGGATCTGGAAGATGTCATTAGTAGATCACAAGATCATACTTCAAGAGTGATGGCGTAATTGACCGACCCTATCAACCGCAGGCCATTGATTGACGGCTACACCCAACGAGTCAACTCACCCACCGTCCTCACTCCTATCGGCAGTGACTGGCTTTCGGTTCGAACGGCCATCGGGCAATGGTCCACGTGTGCTGCAAACCCAGTCGATTTGGCGACAGATTCCGCGGATGGTTTTGACTTCGCGTGCCTGTAAACCCAGTCGGTTGGAAAAACGACGAATGCTGTTCAGCCAGTAATCCGGGTTCTCCGGATTGAGAAAATGGATTTTTGCCAGGACACCTTTCAAGTGATCATACATCCCTTCGAGTTCGTGGCTGCTAGCCAGCCGTGGAACATGAGGCGCCGGTTCCGGAATGCCGGCCAGAAAGACCTCGTAAACGATAACCATGACAGCCTGTGCCAGGTTGAGTGATGCGAAGTTTGCCGTGGGGATGGTGACCAAGCTGTGGCAGTATTTGAGATCTCGGTTGGCCAGTCCGCGGTCTTCTGGTCCGAAAAGCAGGGCCACATGATTGTTTTGGCTGATTGCAGCTAGTTCTTGGGCGACCTTCCTGGGGCTTCTTACTGTCTGACGTTGTGACCCAACCCGTCCGGTAGTACCCACAATGTACTGGAATGGCGCCAAGGCATCGCCTAGGCTATCAACGATTTCCATCTCTGCGACGACATCTTCAGCGACGTGGGTGGCCATCTTGAGAATCCGTGTCAGGTCACAGTCAGGGGGATCTACTACCACTAGCCGCCCAATTCCCATGTTCTTTGCCACTCGAGCGGCAGCGCCGATGTTTTCCGGATAGTGGGGCCGATGAAGAACGATCGCGATGTTGTCCAGATTTGTTTGCATTGCTGGGAACAATCAACTACCTCTGATAAGATGTGCAGTTTAGATGTGCAGTTGAGCGAAGACACTGGGGCGACCAGCCAGAGCGAATGCATTATAGCCATTTCTGTGGATAGTTCAAGGAGTTGGCGTTAGACGCGCCACATCCAAAAAGAGAGTGGCCATAACAGACGTAGGCGCAGAAGTATTTTAGCCACCCAGAGAGGATGGGTATGATGCAGGAAAGAATCCGGGAATCGGTCATCGCGGGAAGCTGGTATCCGGGAAACCCGCAGCAGCTTACTCAGGAGATCCGGCGGTATTTGAGCCAGGTTGAGGATATCGAAGTGGGGGGGAGCCTCAAGGCTCTCATTGTGCCCCATGCGGGATACATGTACTCGGGCGGTGTGGCAGCTCATGCCTACAAGCTTTTGCAGCAGCAGTCCTTTAATCGTGTGATTGTCGTGGCACCCAGCCACCGCGCATTCTTTCAAGGCGCCAGCATTTATAATCTGGGCGGTTACCGCACGCCCCTTGGCGTGGTCCCGCTGGACCGTGAAATAGTGGACCAGCTCATGCAACAATCGGGGAGTATCCATTACGTCCCTCAAGCCGATGCACAAGAGCATTCCCTGGAGATCCAATTGCCATTTTTGCAGGTAACACTCGGCGATTTTCGCCTCACTCCTGTGATCATGGGTGAGCAATCGCTGGAGAACTGCAAAAATCTGGCTGCCGCAGTCAGCAACGTCTGTCAGGGAAAGGATGTACTCTTGGTGGCCAGCACGGATCTCTCCCATTTTCATCCCTACGAAGAGGCCAAGCGGTTGGATCAAGTTGTCGTGGATCGGGTCAAGGATTTTGACCCACTCGGTTTGGATGCCGCTCTTCGAAAAGGAGAATGTGAAGCTTGCGGGGGTGGCCCGGTTATGGCCGTCCTTATGGCCGCCCAGGAGCTAGGCGCCAACAAGGTCAAAATCCTTCACTATGCCAATTCTGGCGACGTCACCGGTGACAAGCGGGGCGTCGTGGGATATCTCAGCGCCGCCGTGGTCGACAATCCCGGCAGAGGAATCCGGACTCCCAAATCCAAGCCCCGCAGAGTTGGAGTGGATCTGGGTCTTACTGATGATGACAAGGTTTGCTTGCGCAGCATTGCCGAGAATGCGATCCGCAAACGATTGCTGGCTCAGCCCCAAGAGGATCCACCGGCGCGTTCGGTCCGAATTGAAGAGTGTCGGGGAGCCTTCGTGAGTTTGAAGATCAGGGGGGCGCTGCGCGGTTGTATTGGTTGTATTACAGCCCGTGCCCCATTGTATCGCATTGTTAGTGACATGGCTGTTCAGGCGGCCTTTTGTGATCCGCGCTTCCAACCATTGACCATAGCTGAACTGGGTAAGACTGACATAGAGATTTCCGTTCTTACACCATTTCAAGACATCCAAGGTCCCGAGGAGATCGAGGTGGGCAAGCACGGCCTTTTTGTCTGCAGAGGCTCCCAGAGCGGTTTGCTGTTGCCTCAGGTGGCCACCGAACACGGCTGGAATCGCATCGAATTCCTGGAGTGGACCTGTCAGAAGGCTGGTTTGCCGAAAGATGCGTGGAAAGAACCCGAAACCTCGATTCAGGTCTTCTCTGCAGACGTTTTTTAGGAGGATCGATTGGCAGAAGTCATTCACCTCGATGAGGCTCGGCGGCAACTGAGCGCGCGGCGAGGATTTCAGGGCTGGACCCAGCGCTATGGGGAATCTTTTAATGATTCCACCTGCTTGCCTGATCTGAGCGAGCCAACACTGGGATCTCTGATCGAAGCGGGGGAGCAGACTTCCTTGGCCATCCACGATCTCATCATGGGGGTCAAGAACCTGGGCAGGGGCAGCCAGTTTCAGAATTTGGAAAATCCTCAAAAGATGGCGGTAATGGATGTTGCCATTTTTTTGCTGGATCAGCTACGGTTCGAATGTATGCGCCGCCTGGGATGGGTCGAAAGCTATAGCACCGTGAATATCCCCTTGGTGGATCTCATCACCAATTACCCATATGGCCATTCCACGGTAAAGGATCAGACTCCACCCCTATCACCTTCCCATCCACGGTATCAGGATTATCTGCGTGAGTATGAAATGGACCGGGCGGCCTTTCTGAGGCGTTTGATCCCCGAAGCTATCGAAACCTTCAAACAACGGTTACGGTCCTCGTAACCGTGTGTGCAGACACCATGATGGCGATTACTGCCTTGCCGCCAGTACCGCCTGCATGATACCCGCTGCATCCATGCCCGCCGCGGCGTAGAGGTCCTCGGATTTGCCGGACCCGCCGTATTCTTTGACCCCAAGGCGAACCAGACGACAAGGCACCGCATTATCTGCCAGTACCGTGGCAACGCGTGCCCCCAAACCGGTATCCACATGGTGGTCTTCGGCCGTAATGATAAGGCCGGTCTGGGCGGCGGTCAGGATGGCCGCTTCGTCCAAAGGCTTGATGGAAGCAAAATTGATCACCGCGACCTTTAGTCCATGCCGTTCGAGCAGGCTGCTTTGAGCTTTGAGCGCCTGGGTGAGGATCGACCCATAAGATAAAATGGCCGCATCTTGCCCTTGCCGAATCCACTCCGCCTTTCCCGGCTGGAACTGGTACCCGGAACCGAAACAGGCTTCACCCATTGCGTTGGTGATGACCTCGGCGGTGGATCGCCCCATCCCTACAAAGTGATTGCCCGGACGTAGTGGCGACATAGCGAATGATGTGATCGGTCTGGTTAGGGTCGGCCGGCATGAAAACGGAAAAATGGAAGAGATTCTGCAAAACTCCGATGTAGTCTATACATTGATGCGTTTGACCATCTTCGCCCACGTCCAGTCCTAAATGGGTGCACACCACCTTGAGTTGGGTTCGATTAATATCGTTCAAACGATGCTGGTTGTATGTCTCGCTTACACCAAACACCCCGAAGGTGCTGAAAAAAGCGACCATGCCTTCCTTGCTGGCGGCACCGGAGCAAGTTGCGGTGTGATGCTCTTGGATGCCTGCTTCAAAAAAGGCCTGGGGAGACACGCGGTGGAAACCATTCATCTTGACCGAACCCTCCAAATCACAGCTGAAGCCGAGGATCTTCGGTGGATGCCCTGGCAGGTTGTTCGCTAACGCCAGGTCCTGCAGGGCATTGCCGTAGGCGGTACGGTTGTCCAGCGAGGCATCAACGGGATAGACACGTGGTTCTCCGGAATTGATCTGAGGGTAGGTCACGGGGGGGCAGAACCCGTTGGCAAAGATCGTTCTCCCGTCGCGTCGCTCTCGCAACACCGGGATGGGATTGTCTAGGCCGAGTTCTTCCAACGCCTTGGCTGCTTCTGCATCCTTCAAGGTGGAACCATGGTACTTGGCCTGATTCTCCATGAAGGAGACTCCCTTGCCCATAACAGTGCTGGCCACGATTGCGGTTGGCCGCTGTGGGTCCCCCACATCCTGCCGATGGATCCGCCGCAGCGCTTGAAATATTTCTTCAAAATCGTGGCCGTCCGTCAAGGGCAAGACGTTCCACTGCGCAGCAAAGTAGTCGGCACTGATTTTTTGCGGCATCACCAGGTCGGTATCGCCGCCAATCTGCAGATGATTTCGATCAATGATACCGAACAGGTTGTTCAGCTCGTACTTGACAGCAAACCTTCGGGCTTCCGCGATTTGTCCCTTCTGTTGTTCTCCGTCGCCCATCAGTACCGCCACCCGCGCCGGGTGCTGTTTAAGCTTGAGAGTCAACGCCATGCCGACCGCCGTGGACAATCCCTGACCGAGGTTCCCGGTGTTCCATTCCACCCCAGGGACACAATGCTCCACATGACCGGCGAAGCAGGAACCCATCTGGCGAAATTCCATGAATACGTCCTCTTCATTGATGTAGCCGAACTCAGCCAGCACGCCGTAAACTCCAGGACTGATGTGTCCCATGCTCACCAGCAGGCGGTCACGCTCATCCCAGGACGGTTCCTGGGGACGGTGCCGCAAAGTGCTGTACAAAACCAGAAGCAGGTGCAAAGAGGACATGGATCCCCCAGGATGACCGCTGCCCGCCAATGTGGTGCTGACAATGATGCGCCGCATGCAGCGAGACCACATGCTCTTGAGGGTCTGCAACTGGTTCTCGGTCAGGGACGTCTGTTCAAGGGAAATGGAAAACATGAGGGACCTTTCCTCGCACAGGGGTTCATAACGGGTTCCCGCGTTCTCAGGCAGAGCTGGGGCGGCGGGCGCGGTGCCAATGCTCAGTGGACCACCCGTTCGTCGGGGTTTGCTTCTGACGCCATTTCTTGGAGTCGTTGCAGGGTGGCATCAATCAAGGCGCGCAGAGCCATCTGAAATGGTGTGTTTTGGGTATCATCGAGGACCGGATGGCCGCGATCACCACCTTCTACCACTGCCGGATCGAAGGGAAGGGAGCCAAGCAGCTTGACTTTCATGCGGTCTGCGGTCTTCCGGCCTCCGCCCTCTCGGAAAATGGGGATAAAACCTTGACAGTGCGGGCAGTAAAGCCCAGACATATTCTCCACCAAACCGGCAATGTCCAGCTTCACCTTCCTACAGAAGTTGATGGATTTGCGCACATCGGCCAGCGCCACTTCCTGCGGTGTGGTGACAATGAGCGCCCGGGCATCGGGAATCAGTTTAGCAACACTCAAAGGCTCATCACCGGTCCCAGGTGGGCAGTCCACCACCAGAAAATCCAAGTCATCCCACTTACATTGCGAGATGAACTGTTGGATTACACTATGCTTCAACGGCCCGCGCCAGATCACGGCGGAGTCCGTGTCCTCCAGGAGAGAGTCGATGGATACTACCTTGAGATTGGGGCCATAGCTATGGGGCAAGATTTCTTCCTCCTTGGTGATTCCCAGCATGCCGGTGAGTCCCAGCATCCTAGGAACGCTTGGTCCGTGGAGGTCGACATCCATAAGCCCCACGCGATATCCGTGTTGAGCCAAACCTAATGCCAGGTATACAGCCACGCTACTCTTGCCGACACCGCCTTTGCCGCTCATCACAATGAGTTTATGTTTTATCCTGGCCAGTTTACACTGAAGCTGCAGTTCCTTGGATTCACTGTCCTTGCTGGGGCAAGTCGAACATGATTTGGGATCACAGGTGCTCATCGGAAAACTCCCATCCAATTTTGATGTTTGTGCAGGTCGAAACTCCGCTAAAACCGGAGTAAACTTAAAGAGTATAGGTTATTTTGTCAACTTATAGGAAGATTTTCGGAGCTTATTTGACTTGGTCTCCTGGCGGTGCTATGGAGACAATCGCTCAGGCGATAACCACGGCAGCATTGGCGGCCAGAACTGATTAAGCGAGCCTTGTGAGTCGAAAGCCGAAATGCGAGGTCCGAACGCCACGCAACTTGCGCACCCCCAAGACGATGATTATCAGATGACCCAAGTCAGCCGACAATAGCTACAAGACCGGAAGGAGACGAAGGAAACATTGAAAGCATAGCTTTCCGTGAATGGTTGGAGTTGCTCAACAAGATGTATGGAGGATGCGAGCATGCCCATTTTTGATTATCGCTGTCAACGCTGTGACTGCCATTTCGAGACATTCATCTGGTCACCCGACGAGGTTGACTCGGTGCGTTGCCCCAGATGTGAAACGACCGAAGTTGAACGGTTGATGTCGTGCTTTTCTTTGGCTGGTGGTAGCCGTGGCGGGAGTTCCTGCGCTCCAAAATCGTCGGGGTTCAGTTGAGCTTGACCAGTTCTCCGGCAGTTGGCCGGAACCATAAGGGCAGGTTCATGACTGTAGTCACGCCATGAGCAGCCTCAAATATTGGGTACGGAGGGATCAAGAGAAGATGGAAACGAACGTGCTGGTGTTGGTTGGTATTGTGGTTGTTTGGATTGTGCTGAATCGCTGGATTCTTCCCAAGCTGGGGATATCTACATGAATGTCGGCAAGTTGCGGCATCGGTGATGCCTCAAAGAAGAAACCCGGCCAGAATGAATCCAACATTGAGCAATAGCCGGTCAGGGGAACAGGCAACAGGGGACCCCTTCGAAAGGTATTTCAGAAACGTCTCACACGCGGTCTCTTAAGCCTTCTAGTGCGACCCTGCAGCTTGAGGACCATCAGGAATGCAAGGAGAATCAAGACAACCGCGGCGGCCCCGATTCCGATGTATTTCCAGTTCCATGTGTGTATCCGCAAAGTCCCCTGCCAGACCTTCTTGAACCACCCGGCTTCGGCCACCTGTTCATGGCTGACCAAGGCAATGGACCTGGATGGGGTATCACCAATGGAAAATGTGATCTTGCCAACGGTCTGATTGACCGTGATCGGAGCAACAATCTCCGGGGGAATCTCCACGCTCCACTTGACCGTGTTCTTGGCTGACTGTAGGACTAGAACCCGGGCTGGTTCAGCAGCATGGACCGGCAACTGGTCCACAACCCCATATCTCACCTTGGTTCTAGCCACCGGTTCGTCCGCCTTGAACGGACTGAACAAAGTATAGCGCCGGTAGCCAAAGGCAAGCATTTTAGCGGCTTCGCGCTCGCGAACGGTGGGGCGTGGCGTGCCCATGACCACAGCCACCAGGCGCATCCCGTCGCGGTTGGCCGTTGCCGTGAGATGGTAGCCGGCGGCGTCGACAAAGCCGGTTTTCAGTCCGTCAATGGTGGAATCTTTGCGCAGCAGATGGTTTCGATTGTACTGGGTGATATCGTTGTAGGTGTACTCCTGCATGGAATGATACTGCAAGGCTTGGGGAAACCGCTTTAGGTAAGCAATGGCAAGGGTTGCCATATCGCCGGCGGTAGTGATTTGACCTTCGGCAGGCAGCCCATGAGGGTTCAAAAACGCGCTATGGTTCATACCCAGTTCTTGAGCCTTGCGGTTCATATCCGCCACGAAGGCGCCAACGCTGCCCGATATGTGCTCGGCCACTGCAGTACAGGCGTCGTTTCCGGAAACCACGGCTATCCCTTTGATAAGTTCCTCCAAAGGCACCTTGCTGCCAATTCCCACGAACATTTTCGACCCTCCGGTGCGCCAGGCGGTTTCGCCGACGAAGACCTCATCCTGGAGCTGAATCTGGCCTTTTTGCAGGGCGTCAAAGACAAGGAAAAGGGTAAGTACCTTGGTAAAGGAGGCGGGTTCTATACGAAGATTCGGATTGTGCTCGAAAAGACGTGAAGCTGTTGACACCTCAGCGAGGACCGCAGCTTTCGCTTCAACTGTGAGCACATTGGGATCGGCGGGTGCCTTGGCAGTCTTGGGCTCTGCTTGAGGTTTCTTTTGCTTGGCGTGTCCTGAGGGCGGCGAAAGAAGCAAGAGCGAAACCAGTATTCCCACAAACAACAGAACAGCTTTGCTGACTTTCATGGGCACATGACTTTCACGGTGAAGGAACGAAGTACCCGGCAAACAAAAAGGGTTGGTGGATGTCCAACCCCCTGGTCTTCTTAATAATTCCCCCGCCGCATGGGCGGGTACAGTCGCGACAAGTATGCTACAAGCTCTTTAAAAGTCAAGGGTTGAATTCCCTGAGACTCCGGTCCCCGAGGGTCACAGGGTTGTTGTGATTATGATTCATTCGTCACCTCACTACGGCCACCTCCACTCCTCTTGAGATGCACATCGTAGACCTGTACAATCAAAGTGGAAACGATATCGAAGCAATTGAACGTCTTGCGCCTGTAGAACTACAGACTGTCTACCACTTCACATCACCACACGCCGTCACAGCCGCTATCCGTTCCTCTGGATGTCGATGCTTTCCCAGTGGCACTGAGCCTACGAATCAATTTCGAATTCAATTACCAACGACTCGAGTCAGAAGCAGCAGTTTTGTCGGGCTAATGAGAGAGCATCTACGGTACTTACGGCTTGCTTTTCCATGGGTTTTGTGTTAGTCAACCACCCTGTACTTCGGGGCGTAGCGCAGACTGGTTAGCGCACCTGCCTTGGGAGCAGGGGGTCGGAGGTTCAAATCCTCTCGCCCCGACCAGTACGGAAGTTCATGGGCTTAAAATGCCGCTTGCCGATTGTCAGCGTTGAATGGCTAGGCGAGGGGAAGCTTGCAAAACTAGCGATGGTGGGTGTAGCTCAATAGGTTAGAGCACTGGGTTGTGGCCCCAGAGGCTGCCGGTTCAAGTCCGGTCACTCACCCCAGGAAAATCAAGGAGTTAGCCGGATTCGGTTGACTCCTTTTTTGTTTGCAGGTCATTTTTCCAACCCTATTTCCAACCTTGTAAAGAGAATCGGAGCACATCTCTGGAAGAGCTGTTGCATGCCCAATTCAGCGCTTGGCCAGAGTGTATACATCGTCCCGGTTTCCAGCCTTACGAATGCCTACCGCGACAATCCAGACCTCCTGCTCTTCGGGGAACAACTCGTAGACAATACGATAGCGCTGCCCTACAGCCCGAACGCTCCTTAGTCCGGCTAAATCGCCGCTGAGCGGCTTGCCCTGCAATTCAGGACTTGTGTGCAACTGCATGGATCTCATCATGATGAGCTTTCGAATGCGCCGATCCTCGATCCTGAGAAGCATGTCTTCTGCCTGAGCTGTGAAAAAGACCGCCCAAGACATCAGCTCTGAATCTCCTCAACGCGTCGGCCAATCCTTTGCCTGGCCTGGCTCCGACCCCTGTCGATCGATTCCACTAGATCCGCATCTGCCATGATCTCGGCCGTCTCGGTGTCGCCATCGTAGAGCTCAAGTTCCGTCTTGATGATCTCCCACTGATCCAGCGGGATCTGAACGGCTACTCGGTTTCCCTGATCGTCCGTTACATATTGGATGTTCATAGTTGCCGCCTTTCGTTCTGTTGCCGGTTGGACCCAAGCCCATCAATATCGATCGAGGGGGAGATCGTCTCAGCATATTGCACAATGCCCGTAATGGGCAATCTTAGTTCTACTTTGTCAGGTTCCTTCAGGGCGCAGGAGTGTTTTATCCCCTGCCCAGGCACCAAGTGTGGAAAAGGAGGCAGCTGGTCGTCAAGAAGGTGTCCTGCGACCACTAGTGCTCGATGGTTCTGCCCCGAAATTGGCCAAGGCCAATGTAGGTCGCTCGACGGTTTCGGCCCAGAATCGTTTTGTCAACATTGGGCATGCCATGTGCCACCACCAGCGGCAGCAGCATCTCCAAGGATGAGAGAGTGGTCTGATGATTTTCTCACCAAGGCCTCAAGGGCCACTGTACTGTTGTGCTCGTCGCTGTTTCTCATATGCGGAATCTATTGAGGCCTGACGCCGGCGGTGTCTCTCTTGTAGCTGCCGATAGATGTCCTCGTAGGTCACATTCGCTCGCGGCAGAAGGACCCGCGGCACTTCAACCACATCGTGACAGGAAAGCAACGACAGGTCCTCCTTATGTTCCCGGCGCACCTCGAACATAAAAAGCATCGCCAACATCACCATCGCCATATGGTGGTGCCAGCCCTGCCACAGACGAAGTTGGTAGTCCGCCATCCCAACCTCGCTCTTGGCATTGCGCAAAGCCTGCTCGACCCAGTAGCGCTGGCTTTGTTGGAACGCGAGACGCTCGGTCGTCGTAGTTTCGGCAGCATTGCCGAGGCTGTATTTGATCTCGTGTGGCGCTCCAATTTCGCGGCGCACGATCAGGTGCCAGCAATGGCCCATGGATTCATCGCAACGCCGACAGATTTCTTGCCTTTCTTGGCAATGGCACTTTCGTCGATCACCATGAAACAGTCTTCAGAATCACCAAACGCTGCATCGACATCGTGGGCGACCTGATCCAAAACAGCTCGGTGACTCCAAGGAGATTCCGACATGAAATGTTGATAGACTTGATCATCAGAAGCAGGCACAACTTCAGCCATGCGCTCCATGTTCCTCTTTTCAGACTGAATCAAACCAAGCAGGTACTTCTTCGACTGCTCAATAATATTCTTGGTTCATGTCACGAAAAAATACAAAATCTTGCATCAAAAAGAGCCAACCGCTGGGCAAGCCCCTCCAGGCCTCCAGTCAATGCTGCTGAATTAAGGAGAGCATCATCCCCCTCGCCCCCGTTTCGGGGGAGAGGGCCGGGGTGAGGGGGCTTTCAGAGCGGATCTTCCCTCACCCTAACCCTCTCCCTGAGGGAGAGGGGACCGTAATTCAGCAGCATTGAGGCCTCCAGTGGGCCCAGGACAGTCCTGCGAGGCCACAGTCTCCAGGCGACTGCCACACACAGCAACGCATTGAGTTCGTTCGACAGGGATAAGGTATTCCATCCCTTCGTACAATACACAAAGCGTAACCTCTTGTCCCGCAAAAAATGCCACTCAACTTCACTTACCTATGCCTGCTTCTCCCATACGCGGCAGCGGCCGAAATGTGACGAAGTAGAAGTAGAGCCTGCCCATGAAAGCGATGCCAACGCTCTGATCCCTTGCCTTGAGGTTACTAAGGAGCGAAACCTGGCTCCAGAGCAGCTTCTTGCCGACTCTCTGTACGGCAGTGACCACAATTGTGAAAAGGCCAATGAACTGGGAGTCGCAGTGGTGTCCCAGTGCATGGGTTCATCCCCGAATGGTCAGTGTAGTCTTGGTGATTTCACCTTTCCCAATGACGGAAAGGCTGTTGCCTGCCCACAGGGGCATGCGCCATTAAAGACCAAAAAGAAGAAGAACAGATTCAGCGCCGTATTTACCTCCGAGACCTGTGCCGCTTGCCCTTTCAGCGACGAGTGTCCGGTGAGGGCCGGCAGTCGGGGGCACTACCTGCGTTATGACGAAAAGACGTTGCGCCTGGCGCGTCGTAGAGCCATCGAGAAGACCCCGGAGTTCATTGAAAAATACCGGCTTTCGAGCCGGTGTTGAGGCAACGATGTTCCAGTTTGACAGGCGAACCGGGGTGAAACACTTGCGCGTCAGAGGGATGAAAGCTGTTCGCTTCTGCGCCTTTCTCAAGGCAACCGGCATCAACATCTTCAGGGCAGCTGCGTTCAAACGCCGGGAAAATGTGGTGGCGAATAGCCTAGCACAGGAACGCTTTTCCATTCTCCACACCCTGTTTTAGTTTGTCAAAGAGCAATTCACATCGAAGTCGGCGTTCAATGTCCGAAAGATTTTCAGAATTGGCCTTGGTTTTCAGTTTTGATCCATGACCGAACGTTTCACTTCTTACGAAACCATCAAACTTGATTTGCCACTACATTTGTGCTAGTCAACCAAGCGAGGAATGCCTTAGAGACTATCTAAGAACCACCTATTCGTTCGCTCTGAGGTGTCGAAGGGTGAACAGCCCTGGTGTGTTCTTTCGTGCTTCGATACCTCGGCACGAACGGATGAGTCCATGGTCAAGTAGGTTTTGAGATAGTTGCTTGCTCGTTGCCTCGCGATCGCGGTGCCCAAGGGGGAATTGGCCCACTCGGTTTGGCGCCCGTTGGGCAATAGTCATAGTCTTATCAGGTGATGTTCTTAGGGCTGCGCTGAACCTGCGGTAGGGATCGAAGGAGGAAGCATCCATGGACTATAAATCTGTCTTGACAACCTGTACCTATTGCGGCTGCGGCTGCAACCTGTACCTCGAGGTCATCGGCAATCGGATCGTCAGCACCCTTCCTTCCAAGAGCGCCGCAGTCAACGAAGGAAAGCTCTGCATCAAGGGTTGGAACATCCATGAATTCATCCAGCACCCCAACCGCCTGTCTACGCCATTGATGCGCAAGGACGGCAGCTTGCAGCCAAGCAATTGGGATGCAGCTTTGGATTATACGGCCTCAGAACTCAAGAGGATCAAGGACGCACATGGGCCGGATAGCATCGGCTTTCTATGTTCCGCCAAGTGCACCAATGAAGACAATTACCTGATGCAGAAGTTCGCGCGTGCCGTCATAGGCACCAACAACGTCGACCATTGTGCCCGACTCTGACACTCATCCACCGTGGCAGGTCTTGCCGCGGCATACGGTAGTGGCGCCATGACCAACTCCTTCGTGGAACTGGAGGACGCCAACTGCATTTTCATCATTGGTTCCAATACCAGTGTCGGTCATCCGCTGGTGGCGACGCGCATCTATCGAGCTCGTGCCAAAGGCGCTAAGATCATTGTCGCCGATCCACGTGAAATCCAAATGGCCCGTTTTGCCGATATCTACGTGCGGCAGCGCCTTGGCAGTGATGTTGCCTTGCTCAATGGCATGATGAACGCGATCTACAAGAATGGTTGGCACAATCAGGCCTTTGTGGACGAACGAACGGAGAACTTCGAAGCTTTCGTGGAGATGATTGAGAAGTTCCCGCCGGAACGTGCCGCGGAAATCACTGGCATCCCTGCGGACAAGATCGTGAAAATGGCTGAGTATTACGCCAAGGCCCCGGCAAGCTCCATTGTTTACTGCATGGGTATTACGCAGCACACCACCGGAGTGGACAACGTCAAGACTCTTGCCAACCTGGCGATGCTGTGCGGGCACATCGGTCGACCATCAACGGGGGTCAACCCGCTGCGCGGCCAGAACAACGTCCAGGGAGCCTGTGACATGGGCGGTTTGCCCAATGTCTATCCGGCCTACCAGGCAGTGACAGTGCCCGATAATCAACAGAAGTTCGAAGCCCTGTGGAACGCCCCCATGTCGCCAGCGGTAGGTCTGACCATCATGGAAATGGTGGATGGCTTAGAGAACGGTAAGATCAAAGCACTTGTAATCATGGGCGAAAACCCAGCGATTAGCGACCCGGATTCCAAGCACGTCAAGCACGCTCTGAAAGCGGCTGAACTGCTGGTAACGATAGACATCTTTCCTACACCCACAACGGAATTGGCCCACGTGGTGTTTCCCGGAGCCTGTTTTGCCGAAAAAGACGGCACTTTCAGCAACTCGGAGCGCCGCGTTCAACTGGTACGTAAAGCAGTTGAGCCCCCTGGAGAAGCACGCGCTGATTGGGCAATCTTTCAGGAACTTGCCAATCGGATGGGCTACCCCATGAGCTACCAAACGGCGGAAGAAATCTTTACCGAAATCAGAAAGACGACCCCGTCGTACGCGGGCATGAGCTACCCAAGGCTGGAAGGTGACGGGCTCTGCTGGCCATGCCCAACCGAGGAACATCCCGGTACGCAGTATCTTCACAAAGATCGTTTCACTCGAGGGCGAGGATTGTTCCATGCCATCGATTATCGTCCTCCAGCCGAGGAGCCCGATGATGAATATCCCTTCTGGTTGACCACTGGGCGTTCCTACGTCCACTACCATACTGGGACGATGACCCGGGTTTCACCACATCTGGATCGGGAGATGCCTGAATTGATAATGGAAATCCACCCCGACGACGCTCGCGATTTGGATCTTCAAGATGGTGTTTTGGCCCGCATATCGAGCCGTCGCGGCACTATTGTGTCGAAGGTGCGGCTCACCGATCGTATCGGCAAAGGCGTGGTGTTTCTGCCATTTCACTTTGCCGAAAATGCCGCCAATGTCCTCACCAACCCTGCTCTGGATCCAATCGCGAAGATTCCCGAGTATAAGGTTTGCGCGGTGAAGTTGGAAAAGGCCGCGTGATTTATGGAGTCCGGGGGTTGCACATCGAACTGACTGGTGAGTGAGTACTAGAAGGGTAGGGGGGTTGCAGCTGCAATCCCCCTACATTGTTCTTAGGGGTCTTTCGTTGGTGGGCAACCCCGATTATTTTGGATAGCTGTTCGAGCGAGCTCATCACAGCGTTCGTTTTCAGGGTGAGCATTATGGCCCTTGACCCACACCCAGTCCACCATGTGCCGCTGAGCGGCTGCATCGAGAGCCTCCCATAGATCGCGATTTCTGACCGGCAATTTGGTGGTGGTCTTCCAGCCATTCTGTTTCCACTTGAGTATCCACTTTGTAATTCCATCACGCAGATACTGGGAGTCAGTATAGATGGTGACATGACACGGCTCCTTGAGAGCCTTGAGAGCTTCAAGCACCGCCGTCATTTCCATCCGATTGTTGGTGGTTTCTGGTGTATAGCCCGCCAATTCCTTTTCCACGCCGCGATAGCGTAAAATTGCGCCCCAGCCTCCAGGGCCTGGATTCCCGGAGCAGGCTCCATCAGTAAAGATCTCCACGTTTTTTTTTACCAGAGGACTCATGGTTGCCAAACGCTGAATCTCAGCTCAGGAAACCCGGAAAGTCGCCGCCGCACGAAGGTTTCGAGTGCCCGAGCGTTGATCTTGCCAAGAATGGGTCTAAGGTCTTTTAGTGGGATTTCTGCACGGGCCATGGCCCGGTGCCCACCAGCGCTGCCCACTTGCCCGAAGGCTCGCGCCACCATTTTGCCGGCGTCTTTGCGATATCCGTCATTACGGACAACCACGATGAGAACGTCTCCCACCAAACCGGACACGATACTCCAAGAGATATCATGCACTTTGAGGAAGAATTCAGCCAGAATCACAAGAATGTCCGCACTGGGAACCCTATCCATGAAAGTGAAGATGCGATCCCGAACGACATGTTTGGCGGCAATGGCCTTTGTAAAATACTGTAGATCCTTGAGAGCAAGATCCGAAATTTCGATTTTTCGCAAAACACTGTGGTTGGTCAATGAGAAAAGGAAATGGAAGGCTTTGACATCTTCAAGCAGGGTATGGCGTTCCATGCTCCGAGTATCGGTCTTGATGCCGTAGATCAATGCGGTAGCCAAGGACTGAGACGGCTTGATCTTTGCCGCGCGTAAGTACTCCGTGAAAATGGTGGCGGTAGCGCCGTAGTGCGGTCGAACATCCACAAAGGGCGCGTCTATCGGAGCTAGCAGAGGATGATGGTCGAAGACCGCCGTGTAGGCGATTCCTCCGAAAAAAACATTGTGGTGAGGCTGCCCGTCAACCAAGAGAAACTTGCTGTAATCCGTCAGATTTCCGGCTTCAATGAGGGTCATTGGCAGTTTCAAGAGTCTCACCAGAGTCTGATTATTCAGGCGGCGTATTGGCCGAATGCAGCCAATGACGGTATGTTGTACCTTTCGCCAAAGTAGCCGCTTGAGGGCAAGTGCCGAGGCAATGGCATCAGGATCAGGATCAATGGTAATGAGCACACGGTCCTTATGACCAAATTGATCATAGAGGCATTCCAGGGCCTCGGTGCGTGAGCGCCACCGGGATGATCCCTTATTGAAGGATTGCGATGTGTTCGTCATCATTTCCTTGCACGACTTTGTGTCGTTGAATTCACCCGGACTGACATCCTTGGCGGGCCGCGACTGTCGAGCGCGGTCGCAGATATCAGGGTTTTCATTCTACGATGGCTGTGTCTATATCCAAAGATAAAACGTGGGAACCTCATAGCAAGGCGGCGGATGTTCGACGTAATATCGGCCACAAAAAAAGGGTGGTTGGACCACCCTGTTTGGTTCCGATATGGAGCGGGAAACGGGATTTGAACCCGCGACTTCAACCTTGGCAAGGTTGCACTCTACCACTGAGTTATTCCCGCTCAGGACTCGATCCCAATAGACCGGATTGGCTATGGTGTCAAGAAAAAATCTCATGAATGACCGATAAGATATGTTATGTAAACTAATATGTGAAGTAGGCTCTTTCTGTCATTCTCCATGAAGATCTGCTAGCATTATGACTGTTCTTGAACGAATCGCCTGGGTTAGAACCTCTTGGCGTGGAGGGATTCATGGGCGTTACCGGCATCTTTTATCACCCCAGTTTTAGCCGTCGCAGTTATTTGACTCAAGGCAGTCGCTTGCAGGACTTCCCTGAGGCTCTCAATCCACTCCTGGCCAATCCCGGGTTTCGCTTATATGAATCCCCCCCGATTGCGGATGAATGGATCCTTAAGGTTCACACTCCGGAACTGATCGAGGAAGTCAAACAGGACCGGCTTTGCTCAACGGCGTGGCATTCTGTGGGTGGTGTGGTCTTGGCGGCGGAAACCATTGCTCAAGGGGAGATTGAAAATGCCTTCGCCTTCATCGGTGCCGGTGGCCACCATTCTGGACGCGATTTCTTTGGGGGTTACTGCTGCTTCAATGATGTGGTCATCGCCATAACGGTCTTGCGTTCCAAGTATCCCATGCGTCGCTTTGCCATACTTGATACTGACGCACACCACGGTGATGGAACGCGCGATTTGATCAAGAATGACCCGGATGTCCTTCATGTTTGCATGTGTGGAACCAATTTCTGCTCTCCCGACGGTACCAAAGTCGATATCCCTTCCCCCCATGCACGTTGGCATGTGCCGGGTTCATACAGTCCTCCGGATGTCGATATAGAGTACGCCAATGCCGCCATCGAGGCTTTTGTCCCGCGTGTTGGAAACTTCCAGCCCGATTTGATTTTTTGGTACTTCGGATTTGACACCCACCGTGGAGACTACGGCAGTCTCGGGCTGACTGCCAAGGCGTACCAGCAGATCGCCCGCGCCCTTCGCAGAGCCTCGGTGGAAAGTTGTGGCGGCAGATTGGCGGTCATACTTGGTGGAGGATCGCGAAGTGACTTGGCGCGATCTTTAATTCCACCTATCATATCGATATTAAGGGAGAACAATAGTACGATCTAATGTTTACTATGATGGTTTCACTCCCGGCGAGTTCTAGCATTTATCTTGATTATTTAGTGCAGAAACCTTATGAAGTATCATCCAAATACGCTAGCAAAAACCATTAATTACATTGGATATCACGCTCCTGGTGACCACGGCCTTTTCTGGGATGACAATGGCACCATGCCATGGAAGGAATTCTATTGGGCGCTGCAGCAGGAACCCGGCCTAGGGTTTGTGCGAGCTTCGACTCTGCGCGAACTTCAGCACCTGGGGTACACTCTACCATTCATCCTGGATGGCCAAGTGCTGAGGCTGAACGAAGGCTTCACAAATGCCCCTTATCCGTTGGTGATGCCGCCATCGAGACTATACTACGCCTGTCTCCGCAGGAGTTACCAGCATGTCCGACAATTCGGTTTGGTTTCAACTCAGCGCAGGTATCTGCCACTAGCATCGCAGCGAGAGTTGGCCGCGTCCATCGCCAGACGGCGGGATCCGCAACCGATTCCCATCGAGATTCAAGCTGTCAAGGCCCATGAGGACAGGATAAGGTTCCGACAGGCCGGGGAATACCTCTACCTGGTGGAGGCACTGCCCCAAGAGTACCTGATCTTCCCCCCGTTATCGACAAAAGCCCGTGGGCAAACCGGCAAGGTTGAGCAAAAGGACCGCGGTCATCAAGCTGCAGCCTCGTTGGCCGCGAGTGGGTCCTTTCAGCTTAGTGTTGAGCATTTGCGGGGAGATCGTCCCGGGGATCAATTGACCACCGGCAAAGGTACCAGCAAACTCGCCAAATCGGGGGATTGGAAGCGTGATGCACGGGGGCTCAGACACAAGCGTAAGGTGTAGGGGTGCATCGCTGTGCGCTGAGGAGTGCCAATCCCCTACCCTTCTTCGCTCTAGAGCCCAACTCCGACAATTGGTATCACCGTTGGCGGCCCGGAAGAATCCCGTGCTTTGGTATTCATCGAGATATTCATCTCCTGGCATGCACCACTTGAATCTCAAGCGTCATCTCTGCGCACCCTCAAACAGTTCACTGACCGATTTGTGAAGCTTTTCCGGAGTAGCCTCATTGGGCGAGATGGCCTGGCCAATTACCAGGGAAACCCGCGACCATATCCTGCGGAATGGCTTTCTGAAGGCCTTACCGTCCTTCTTGCTGAAGTAACTTCCCCAAAGTCCATTGAGTGCCATGGGAATTACCGGCACCGGCGTTTGACGCAAGATCCTATCAATGCCTGGGCGAAATGTACCCACCTCCCCATTCGAAGTAATTCGCCCTTCGGGAAAGATACAGACAATCTCGCCGTCTCGCAGTTCGCAGGCAATCCGCTCAAATGCCGATTCCAAGATCTCAGGATTTTCCTTTGAGCCCGCGATGGGGATGACCTTGGCATCCCTGAAGATCCTCTTCGTCACTGGAATCTGCAAGAAACTGTAATGCATTATAAAACGTATCGGCCGCGGACAAGCGCTGGCGACGATCAACCAGTCAACGTAGCTCACATGGTTGCAAACCAGCACGGCCGCCCCATCCATGGGCAAGTTGTCACGGCCGATGACTCGCAGGCGGTACATCAGGTTAGCAATCACCCAGCAAAGGAACCGAAATAGGAATTCCGGAACCAGAGTATAGATGTAAGCGGCGACAACGAGGTTAAGTATTCCGAGCAGCAAGAAAATCTGAGGGATACTGAACTCCAGGCGGAACAATACCACCAGCATCAACGCGGCGCCGACCATGAAGAGGGCGTTGAGAATGTTGTTCCCCGCGATCACCCTAGATCGTTCGCTCTCTTCAGAGCGTTGCTGAATAAGGGTATAGAGGGGTACGATAAAGAAGCCACCGCAAATCGCCAGAAACAGAAGGTCCACGGCAATCCGTAGACCACCCGCCGTTGTGAGGAACCTCAGAATCGTTATGGCGATGGTCCCATCCCCTGAGGCCAAATTGCCAGGACGCCCAACAAGGAAAAGATCAAGGCAAAACCATGAGATGCCGATGGATCCAAACGGCACTAGCCCCAATTCCAACTTGCGGGCACTCAGTCGCCCGCACAGGACCGACCCAATGCCAATACCCACCGAGAACAGAGCAAGAAACAGCGTTATGAGAGCTTCGTCACCATGCAAGAACTGCTTGCAGTAGGTGGGCAAGACTGAGAGCATCCCGGCACCAAAAAACCAGAACCAAGAAATACCTAGAATGGACAGAAAGACGCTGCGATTGGCATGGATCCGTCGGATCATATCCCAGGTCAGCGGGATTGGATTGATCGGTATTGGCAGAGAAGGTGCCGCCGCGGTCAGAGGTTCGATTTTCAGACTCGAGTAGAAACCCACAATGGCTACGGTGAGCACCACCGCGCTCACCAGCCAGCACCCCAGAGCAGCGTGAGCAATCAGCAAACCGCCCAGGATCGTGCCCAGGAGAATGGCAAGGAATGTACCCATTTCCACATACGCATTGCCGGCAACCAGCTCCTCCCGAGTGAGCAACTGCGGCAGGATGCTGTACTTCACCGGACCGAAGAAAGCAGAGTGCAAGCCCATGAAGAAAAGTGTGACCAGCAATAGCACCACGCTGTCAGTGATAAAGCCATAAGCCCCAACCAACATTACCGCGATTTCCCAGATCTTCACCCAGATCACTATCCTTGACTTGGATAACTTGTCGGCCAACTGACCGGCGGTAGCTGAGAAGACAAAGAACGGCAAAATGAAGATCCCACCGCACAGGGCCACCATCTGTTCGCTGGAAATGCTGCCAAAGGAAAAGGCCTTCATGGTAATTAAAATCACCAGGGCATTCTTGAAGATGTTGTCATTGAAGGCACCAAAGAACTGCGTCCAAAAGAACGGCGAAAACCGACGATCTCGCAGGAGATTCATATTGGCATCCTTCATCGAGTACACAAGTGGTGGTTGGGTTGGAACTTGGGGGGATGGGTTGGCAGGCACCTGCGTTGGGGAAGGCTCATAACACCGGCAGCTTCAAGACTTCTGCAAACGAGCGCCGCGGAAGATCATCGGCGACGGTCCGCAGGTGACGCAAGCGTAAACCAATTCAGCAAAAGCTGACGTTCGGTGCGAAAGCTCTCGATCAATGTCGCTTCCATAGTCATGTTGGCGAACCTCTCCTTGACCTCGCTGACCGCCTCCAAAACAATGCCCACCCAACGTCTCTTCTTGGCTTCCGCCACAATCAAGGTTGTCCCACTATTGCTAAAAGGGTCGAATACCGTGTCACCTTCTTGAGTGGCGAGTTCCAGGATTCGATCCAACACTTTGAGGGATGGTGCCTTGCCAAGCATCGCTTTTCTCTGTCTGGCATCAGCTGCCGGTGCGATATCGATCCACAGATCACTCAGGCGGAGCACCGGAATATCTCCCTTCCTTCTGCGGCTGCTCACCCCATAGCGCTCCTTCTTGCACATGGGGCACATCTCCCGGGGCAAACGCTCAGGATGAAAGGTACGGGGCCGTTCCCCCTTGCAGTAGTACAGAACTGCATGGTGGCTGGACTGCAAAAAGCCGGCCTGGGCGGTCCCCCGCTCAGTTTCAATGGCTATCCAATGGCGCAGGGACAATCGATGATTCAAGTACCGCGCGACCAAAACATTCAGGCCCGGTTCGTTTGCCAAGAAGAGGCTGCCACCTGGTTTCAAGAGCCGGATGCATTCCTGCAACCAGGTTTCGCACCACATGACATAGCTTGTTTGACGCTCGGTATCGGCCAAGTCGGGAAACAGCTTTTCCAAATCCGATGGGGGCTGGGCAAAGATTAGGTCAATGCTGTCGCTTTCCATGTGGGGCATCAACTGGAGGCAATCTCCCTGGTATAGTCGTCCCAGATCGGTGCTAAAGACCAGCTTGGGAAGCCCCTCGACCGGCCACGGATCAGCCAGGTTGTCGCGGATCATGCGGAAAACATGCTCGGCATGCTGTTGGAGAGCGTGTAAAACCCGTTCATCCAGAATACCCATGTGGAGAAATAGTTCGACAGGAGACAAATTGGCGACAATGCAGATCCGATCCAGATCGTGTCCGGACGGCGCAGTGTTGGTGCTGTTGTAGTATCTCAGGCGCTCAACGGGTATACCGGTTTGCGCAACGATGCTCTGCAACGCCGAATCATCGTCAGTAACTCTGAGCGCCGAGAAAAAACCTTTGATCGTTTTCACTCAAGATTCTCCGTAGCTCAAGGGAATGCCCCGCCCGTTGCGGAACTCAAAACGGGTTCGCATAAGATCTTCAATCAAAGCTTTCAATTCTTAAGAATCCGCGCATCCACCACCACGATCCCGTCCGCGTGGGCCAGCACCGGATTCAGATCAATTTCCATAATATCTGGAAATTGCTCAGCAATCTGCGCAAGCTTGAGCAAGCCGTTCACTACCGCTTTTTCGTTCACCGCCGGCTGCCCGCGGAAGCCCTTAAGCAGCGGAGCACTTCGGATCTCGTGAAGCATTTTGAAGGCTTCCTCCTCCGTCAGCGGCAGCAGACGCATGGTCACGTCCCGAAACAACTCGACATTGATTCCTCCCAGCCCAAAAATAATAACCGGGCCAAACTGAGGATCACGCGACATCCCCATGATGAGTTCCAGACCTGAAGGAGCCATGGAGCTGACCACACCGCCACTCACCCGCGCTTCCGGGAAGCGGTTTTTCGCCATCTCCATCATATCAAGGTAGGCCTGCCGCACGTCGTTGCCGGAGAGCAAACTGAGCCTCACCCCCCCAACGTCGGATTTGTGCAGGATGTCCGGAGAATCGATCTTAAGGGCCACGGGAAAACCTAGTTGATAGGCTGCGTGAACCGCCTTACCGGGACTCTCCGCGAATCGACTGCAGATGCAGGCAAATCCTTGATTTTCCAGGAATCCAAAAGAGGCATAAACGCTCAGCTGTTCGCGTCCAGATGCCATGGGATAGGTTGTGGGAGCCGGCTTGACCTTGTAACCCCCAGGAATCACTTGCGACAGGGCCCTGATCCCGCGCTCCGGTGAGGGATACACCGGCACTCCGTTTTGATGCATTTTCAGCCGTTCGACCCTTTCCACATCGGCCCCACCCAAAAAAATCACCAATTCATTGGCCCCCGGAGTGACCACCTTGGATGCATCCACGATGGGATCCCCAAAGATGATTCCCAACGTGTCATAGTAAGGTCTAGCCAGCTCGATGACTTTCTGAAACATGGCGGCATTGGCATCACCGGTCAAATCCAATGGATTGGAGCGGCTGGCATGGGCGGGAATGACTCCTTCAAGCTTGGCGAATAATTCCGCAGGAAGTGGGGCCACCGTTACCCCTTCACGTTCTGCGGCGTCGGTACCCAGAATGGCAGCTCCTCCGGAGGTAGTGATAAAAAGAATCGAATTACCTTTGGGGGGGGCAAGGTAGGCATAGGCTTTGGCAAAGTCATAGAACTCCTCGATGGTCTCCGCCCGGCACACCCCGTAGTGCTTAAACAGCGATGTATAGATGGCATCGGCGCCAGCCAGTGATTTGGTATGGGATTCGGCAGCGATCTTGCCCTTGGGGGTGCGGCCCGACTTCAGAACCACCAGAGGTTTGGTCAGCTTCTGGATGGTCTTCTCGAAGCGCACCGGGTCCTTAAGCCCCTCCAGATAAACCGCGATCACATGGGTATTGGGTTCCCTATCGAAGTATTCGATCAGATCGTTTTCATCCACGTCGGCGCGGTTCCCCAGGCTAACGAAAGTGGACACCCCGAGTTCCTCCGCAGAGAACCAATCCATCATGGCCGCCCCGACCGTACCGCTCTGGCTGATCACAGCCACACGACCCTGCCTTGTCAGCAGCGGCCAGGATGCACACAAGGGGTGGTAAGGATTGTTCACTCCCTGGCAATTGGGACCGATCAGACGCACTCCGTGCTCGCGAGCGGTTTTCTGCAACTCCTCCTGGAGCTGTTCGCCATCGGCGCCGGCTTCGCTGAACCCGCCGGAGATGATAACAGCGGCACCGACCCCCTTTTCGCCACAATCCTGAATGGCCTGCGGCACCAGCCGAGCCGGGATGATCACCACGGCCAGATCCACTCTGTCGGGAATCTGTTTGACATTGGTGAAACAAGTCAGGCCCAGTATCCGTTCGCTCTTAGGGTTTATTGGGTAGAGCGACCCGGGAAAGCCACCCTCGGAAAGGTTCTTCAGAATCTCATGCCCCAGTTTGCCGGGACTTTCCGATGCACCTATCACAGCCACACTGGCCGGATGAAAAAAAGCCCGCAAGTCGTCTGAACCCATGGCTCTCTCCTCGTTGAACCGACTCTGGATGATCGGGGCGCAAGGGCTAACCGATCCTGTCACTCATGCTCCCGCCGCCTTGCTGGCCTTTTCAGCAACGCGCGCATTGAACTTGTCAGCTACAATGATGAACCGTTCATGAGTGGCCTCACCAATCTTCTCCACTTCGTCAAAAGCTTCCAGTTGCAGGGTGAGCTTTCTACCCTCAACGGCCACAATCTCAGTCCGCACACGTACTTCCATACCCAGAGGAGTTGCCGCCAGATGTTTCAGGTTCATGGAAATGCCCACGGATTGTTCTCCGGGGCTGAGATGCTTATCCAGAAGTTCAGCGGAAACCTGCTCCATCAGTCCGCCCAGAAATGGAGTGGCATAGACATCGGGGAGATTCGCATAAAACCGTCGTGCAGAATGCTCTGGTTGGGTCTTGATTCTCAACTCGTGGCTCATCCCTGCCTGGAATACGGTGCTCATAGTCTGTCTCCTCCTAGCGTGGTGTCTAGATCCGTGAAGGCGCAAAAGCGCGGGGGGGGCGAGAGGGAACAGGATTCATTCCCTTACGTCTTGCCGCCTTGCGCTGTTCGGGGTTTTACCACACAACCGTCACTTCTCAGAAAGACCGCCCGTCAGCCAGTCCCATGTTGCGGGTGTGGCCGTAGGTAGCCTTCACCGGGACTGGAATCAGCGGTATAACAGGCTTGAACGCATCCGTGTCGCGGAAGCGCGCGATAATGGGTCTTACTGTGCGCATGAAAGGGTGTATGGAAACGACCCCCGATGAAGGTTGAAAGCGCATTCATTGTTCCAAATGGCTGAACGCATGTCAAGGACTCATGCACAGCGAAGGATGACGAGAGATCGTTACTTCGCCCTCACTGATTCTCCATCTTTGCTTTCCCCTTATGCCCTTTTTTTGAGAACGAATTCTGTTTGACTTGCCCAGCATTTTTGTGGACTATCGGTGCCGGCCTGCGAGCTTGGTGCACAGCCCATATCATGCATGGGCTTCATTCCCTGAAGTTCCGTGGCCCTTGCTTGCTGCCACCTGTCAATGCTTGCTCCGGCCGCGGTCCATGGTGCATGCTGCAGGGTGAGATCGATACTTGGCGGAACCGTCTCGACGTCTGGGGCTCGACAAACACAGACAAACTGGAATTCCAGGGGGGAGATACCAATATGTTAAAGAAACTGTTGCCGGCGCTTATGGCTCTGACCTTAACGGCCGTTTGGGGATGCGGAAAAGCTTCTCAGTCAACCTCGGTGGACAACCCTACGGTCCCGCATAGCACGGTGCACATTAAGGTGATGGACGTTTCCAATGATAGCAAGGCCTTGCCTGATGTAGATATGATTGGTTTGCTCTGGGATTCTTTAAAAGAGCAACTTGCCAGAGATGGAATGTTGTGGACCAAGGATTCAGTCGGGACACCCCTGCTGATGGAAGCCCACATCATTGGCTACCAAAGGGGTGATGACATTCAGCGATGGGTTGCACCAGGCTTCGGCAGCACGAAACTCACGGTGCGCTGTGACGTGAAAGACGGCGACCGACTGGTGGCAACGGTCGAAGTGAAACGCAGTATTGGTTTCGGGGATGGGATCCAATTTCGAGCCTGGAAGAAGATCTTCGCACAGGTCTCCGAGGATGCCGTAAGAGAACTGCGCAACCGGCTCCGGGGTTGGTGACAAATAGGCCAGAATCAATATCAGTTGTTATAGCAGTCCACATTGGTGGGCCACGCCACCCGTTTTTGGCGGATTAGACCAGGCTCCATCACAAGAACATCGGCATCGGGGACCAAGCCCACTTGGCCTTGATGGCGACAACCAAGGCCGCCGCCACTCAATCCTCACAATTGTTCCAGGTGTTTCACCAGAGCACCGTCATCAATCACCACCGTATATGCCAAGGCGTCATCGATTTCCCTCAGACCACGGCCTGTAGGTGCTGCACAGAAATCGATGCACTCATTTCTCCTTCTGTAGTACATTCCAGAGGCATACGCTCACAGACTGAACCGGTGGATGATAACCAAGCGCTATTTGGCAGCGTTTCCGGCAGATTTCCCACCTGTCGGCAGATGAGCTGAACACGTCCGGAGCTGCCTGCAGGTCCACGGCGTGATCAGTGACAACACCCTCGAAGGCAACCGCGGGGCGGTTTCAGACCAGGAGGAGACCAATGAATCGAGGCACGGCCTCAGGGGTCTTACTACGGGCACCAGCCCGCGAAGCATTCATCCCATTGGCCGTCTCCTTCGCAGAGAGAGGAGCACTTGGTCTGGGGCTAAGCAAGGATGAAGCGCTCCGTCTGACGTTGGCTGTCGAGGAGGTGTTCACCTATCTTTGCCGCACCGCTGCGCCTGACCATGTGATCGAGATTTCTTGCTCCGGTGGCAGCCACTATGTGAGTTTGGTCTTTACTCTACCCACCGAAGCGTTCCAGCTGCGGGCGTTTAACCTCACTACACCAGTATCTCTTCAGGATGAAGCCGGCTTGGATGAAATCGGTCTGGTGTTGGCCGCCCGTTTGGTCGACCGATTCCGGATGATTCGCGCAAGACATGAGGTCCTCACCCTTACCCTCATTATTGAAAAGAGCTATCCCGCCCTGGTTCCTGATGCCTCCCTTTCGGTTCAGCAGGTTTCGAGCTTTTCGGTTCGCCAACCCCATACCGAAGAACTGAAATTGGCGGGACATCTCATCAGCAGCTATTATCAAGGAGAGATCCTGCCGGTCTTCTTGAGCTATCCCGGCAAAGTCGTCGATATGACCACCGGCGGCGATTTGCATGCTGCCGTGGCGGTTGGACCAAGCGGCACCATGGTGGGCGCAATCTTGTGGCAACAGCTTAGTGAGACCACAGTCGAGTGTTTCGGGCCTTACGTGTTCGGCCAAGAACCAGGCATGGGCATTCGGGAGGAACTCATCAACGCGTGCCTTCATAACTTAGCGAGAAGCCATGTTGTGGCACTGATCAACCGTTTTCCAACGCAAGATTTCCCTCACGCGCACTTTGAGCTGCTCGGCTCTTTTTCTTTACATGCCCGGGATGGGTCTTTGAAGCAATCCAAAGCTTGGTTTCGCCTATTGCGAGAAGACCCGGGATGCACTGTCTGGACTCATCCTGACGTGCAGCAATTCTTGCAAAGCGAATACCGCCGTCTGGTGCTGCCGCGCAACATCCAACCGGTGAAAAGCGAAGGTGAGGAGCAAGTCGCCCATTCGGTCATCTCGGCCGACGTTGACCGCCTCCAAGGCCAGGCCACATTGCAGCCAGCGTGGCCCGGGCGCGATATGAGCGAAAATGTCTCCCGGCACGTGCAACTCCTCTCTACATGAGGGCTTGCACAATGTTTTCTTTGTGCTGGATCTCAGCCAGGCATGGCAGGCGGCCTTTGCCGGAGCCCTTCTGCCCAATGGTTTTGAACCGTGTTTGATTCTCCCCTATGCCGGTGAGGGTGACTTGCTGGTCTTTCAGTTTGAGGGGGCGACTGCATGAAGCCCCTTCCGCCGTTAGACAAGCTGGTTCCCGAATATGTCAGGCGTTTCGATGCCTACATACCCAGCAAACCAGACGATGAACTGAAAAAGCTCTATGGATGCAATCGGCTCTATCGGCTCAACAATAATGAGAATCCTTTGGGACCACCCTTAGGCGCGCAGGATGTCATTCGCCGATTCCCGCCGCGCCAGGCGGCCGTATACCCCAGCGGGGATGCCTATCATTTGCGTCATAAGCTGGCAGAGCGTTTCGGTCTACACCCGGACCAATTCCTGGTGGGCAATGGTGCCAATGAAGTGATCGCTTTTGTCATCAAGGCTTTTTGCATGAAGGGTGACAACATCATCACGGCGGACAAGACTTTTGCTGTGTACGAGTGGGTAACGGAATTTTCGGGATTCGAGATCCGCCTTGTGCCCCTCAAGAACTTCTCCTTCGACGACCTCGGCATGCTGGCTCGCATCGACGATCATACCAAGATACTGTTTGTGTGCAATCCCAACAACCCTACCGGCACCTACTGGAACGAGGCCCAGCTGCGGTCATTTCTGGACCGGATCGCCGGCCGTCAAATCGTGGTGGTGGACGAAGCCTATTTCGAATTCGTTGAACAACCCGATTGTCCCAATGGTATGACATTGCTGAGGGAATACCCCAATTTGGTCGTGTTTCGAACCTTTTCCAAAATGTACGGACTTGCAGGCCTACGCATCGGCTATCTGGTGGGAGACCTGGAAGTGGTCAACATCATTCGCCGTACTTGCGTGGTCTATTCCGTCAACGCGGTTGCTCAAGTTGCAGCACTGGCGGCCCTCGACGGAGATCACGAACATATCCTGCACACTCGCGAACTGGCCAGATCGGAGAAGGCGTTCTTGGAGCACGAGCTCAACCTTTTGGGATTACCAACGGTGGTCGGAGAAGGGAATTTTGTCATGGTGAAGCTTCCCATGAACGATGGTCTGGCATACCGCAAACTCATGACTCACGGTGTTATGGTGCGCAGCATGACCGGATTTCGTTTTCCCAACTGGATACGCATCTCGGTCGCAAAACACGAAGCCATGGAAGCCTTCGTTGAGGCCCTGGCAATAACTCTCGCCGAGAGCCTTCGATGAGGACGGTCCCGAGGCTGTAGGCTGACGTGCGGAACCTCTCGCTCCCATTTGCGGGCGCCCGACCCGTCGACTGCTGGAATAGGTTCCATGATTGGAGCCATTGATAGGGGGAGATTTACGGTGAAAAAAGGCCGGGCGAGAAGTTTTGCCCCTCTACAGACAACATTGCGGACCATCCTTTGGACCTTTCTATGCGCCACGGCGTGCCTCGTCGCCAGTGCCGCCGCCTTGGCGGAACCAGTCGCCAACACGCCCCTCAAGAAAGCGACCTTGATCCCACAATGGCAGCCGCAAGCGCAATTTGCCGGCTACTACGTCGCCTATCAGAAAGGCTTTTACCGCAACCTTGGAATTGATCTTCAGATCCTTCGTGGTGGTCCGGAATCTGAACCTTCTCGCCTGTTGGCCGAGGGACGGGCGGATTTCGGCACGATGTTTCTCTCCACAGCAATTCAGAAGCGTGTTCAGGACCTGCAGTTGGTCAACATCGCCCAGTTGGTGCAATGCTCATCGCTCATGCTGGTCGCCAAGAGGTCCAGCGGTGTTCTTGCCCCCAAAGACATCGACGGGAAACACGTTGGCCTCTGGGGTGCCGAATTCCAGATCCAGCCCATGGCCTTCTTCCGTAAGTACCAGTTGAAGGTTACCTCGATTCCCCAGGCCGCAACCGTCAATTTGTTTCTTCGGGGCGGCGTCGATGTAGCTTCAGCCATGTGGTACAACGAATATCACATGATCCTGAATGCCGGCATCAACCCGGAGGAACTGACCACCTTCTTCTTCTTCGACTACGATATGAACTTCCCCGAGGACGGCATTTATTGCTTGGAGAGCACCCTGAGACGAGATCCCGAGATGTGTTGTCGGTTTGTACAGGCTTCATTGCAGGGTTGGCGATATGCTTTTGAACACCCTGATGAGGCGCTGAACATCGTTATGAAACACGTGGATGAGGCCAATATAGCCACTGACCGAACCCATCAGCGCTGGATGTTGGACCGGATGCGCGACCTCATGCGCAATCATGGCTGCGGGACTGGAATCGGGCGAGTCCGGAGCGCCGCTGCCACCACAGAGCCTGCCTTGCTCGATGCCGAGTTCGGCAGCCTCCATCACACCGACTACCAGCGGGTTGCCCAGGAGCTTCAGGCAGCCGGCACGATTGACCGGATTCCTGACTACCGCAGCTTTTACCAAGGATGTGTTGCCGCCCATGAGAGATAGAGGCCTGGCCTTCCGACTCAGCGTTCTAATCCTGGTGAGCACTACCACGATTTTTGCGGTGGCGTTTCTCTATGACTATCATTTTTCCAAACAGGCAGTGTTGAAAAACGTTGAGGAAAACGCAAGGAATCTTACCTTTTCCACCATTTATAAGATTGAGGCAGGCCTTCGAAGCCTTGAAAAGATCCCCAGCCAGCTTGCCTCTCAGGTCGAGAAGCGACGCTTTCACCGAGACGAACTGGTGGAGATGATCCGTGGGGCGGTCGCTGAGAATAAGGAAATCTTCGGAGCGACCATCGCTTTTGAGCCCTTTGCCTTCGACCCTGCCCGCCGATTGTACTTGCCGTATTCCTACCGGGCCAGGGATGGTTCCATCGAGAGCATCCCGCCCGAGGAAGTCCCTTACCCATACTTCACCTGGGATTGGTACCAGGTCCCCAAGGAACTCAATCGCGCCATGTGGAGCGAACCCTACTTTGACGAGGGCGCCGGCAACATCATGATGACCACCTATTCCGTGCCGTTCTATCGGCGGGAAGGTGGGCGCATGCACATCCGTGGTGTGGCCACCGTCGACGTAGCGCTTGCCTGGCTTAAGGATATCGTATCCTCGGTGAGGATCTACCAGTCGGGCTACGCCTTTGTAATCTCACAAAACGGCGTATTCGTAACCCACCCGGACGACCGGCTTATTATGCGAAGCAGTATCTTCAGCGTGGCTGAAGCTCACGGAGACCAGCAACTTCGCCATCTCGGGCGGAGCATGATTGATGGAGGAGAGGCCTTCGTGCCGGTCCGCGATTTTGCTTCCGGCAAGGACTCCTGGCTGTATTTTGCACCACTGCCTGCAAACGGCTGGGCCGTTGGGGTGATCTTCCCCGCGCATGAGTTGTTTGCCGACGTTGACGACCTGAGCCGGAAAGTCCTGTATATCGCGATTGCCGGTTTCATATTCCTGCTTTTCGCGATCACCTTGATTTCCAGAACTATCACCAGGCCCCTGCGCCATTTGGATAGGACCGCCTCGGAGATTGCCCGGGGAAACCTCGATGCGGAACTGCCCCTGGTTCCGGTCAATGATGAGATCGGTCGTTTGACTCGCTCTTTTGCCAATATGCAGGTCGCTCTGAGGGAGCATATTGAGAATCTGGCCGCCACCACAGCCGCTAAGGAACGTATCGAGAGTGAGCTCAAGATTGCCCGCACAATTCAAATGAGCTTTCTGCCGAAAGGTTTCCCGTCATTTCAAGAACGAGAGGACTTTGACCTCTTTGCGACGCTCGAACCCGCTAGGGAGGTAGGCGGAGATCTTTACGATTTCTCGTTATTGGACGACAGCCATTTGTTCTTTGCCATTGGGGATGTGTCCGACAAAGGCGTGCCCGCGGCCCTTTTCATGGCGGTCACCAAGACGCTCCTCAAGGGTATGGCGGAACTGAGTTTGTCGCCGGCGGAAATCCTTGAACGGGTCAACACGGAACTCTGCCGTGAGAACGATTCCATGATGTTTGTGACCGTCTTCTGCGGCATCCTGAATTTCAAGACCGGCCAATTGACCTACTCCAATGCCGGGCATGAACCGCCACTGTTGCTGCGCCGCGGCGGCAGTCCGAGCTGGGTGGAACTTCCTCCAGGGCTGGTGCTGGGTGTTGATGAGGACTCCCGCTATGAAACGCGCGAGCTGTCAGCTCCAGGCCCAGGACACGGTGCTTACCTACACCGATGGCGTCACCGAAGCCATCGATACGGAGCAGCAACTGTTTTCCAATGACCGGCTGCGCTCCGTGGTTGGAATGATACCCGTCTCGAGCGCCGAACGGATGGTTCAGGGGGTACTGGATGCAGTCAAGGAATACAGTGCGGGTGCGCAACAAGCTGATGACATCACCATCATGGCCGTTCGATTCAAGGGACCATGACCGTCGATCCGGAGAGCCACGTAGGGCGGACAAAGGCCGTGAGGCCGTGTCCGCCAGAAAAAACGGCGGACACGCTACGCTTTGTCCGCCCTACAAGGTTACTACAAGGTTGCAACGCTCTAGCCGGAATGACGAACGCAGCATTTCGGAGCCTTGATTGCGTGGATCTTTACCAGGCACATCGAGTGGCCATAGGAGGACCAAATGGAACTGAACTGCGAAAAGGTGCATAGCGCTATGGTGGTTACGGTAAAGGGTCGGCTGGATGCCGTGACCGCGCCCGACTTCGAACGCCGTTGCAGCGAGTGGATCGACCAAGGCGAAAATTCACTCCTCGTTGATCTCAACCAGCTGGACTATATCAGCAGTGCCGGCCTGCGAACGATTCTGGTGGTTTCCAAGAAACTCAAGAACAACCGTGGCCAAATCTGCTTTTGCGGCGCGCGCGACATGGTCCTGCGGGTCCTGTCACTGGCCAACTTCACCTCGCTGTTTCCGGTCTATGATTCCTTTGATGAGGCCCTTGACCAGCTTTGTAGGTGAACACCTGATGCCAACTCTGCGATTGCCGGCCAAGACCGAATCCCTGGAGCGATTGCGCGTCTTTGTTCTAGAATGGATCAATCAATGCGGCATATCCGCACAGACGCGCCTGGAGATTGATCTAGTCCTGGAAGAACTGCTGACCAATGTTATTCACTACGCTTACCCCGATGAGCCGGGGGATGTGGAAGTGGGTTGCGCCATGGAGAGTCCCAACCGCCTCTGCCTTACAATGCAGGACTGGGGAGTGCCCTTCAACCCACTGGTCTGTGCGGAACCCGCGTTCTACGCCGATGTGGAAGATCGTAAAGTTGGTGGGCTGGGCATCTACCTGGTTCGTCACATAGCTGATCGGATTTGCTATCAACGACTTGGAGACCGGAACGTGCTTGAGGTTTCCTTTGACCTGAACAAGTGAAGGGCTCGTTTCCCCATCGTGGGGTTCACTTCTTAGGTGTCGCTTCCTAAGGATGGACTCCACCAGGCTGGTTTTGCCTGCTCCGTCACCGAATAAAACCCAATCTTCACCGAGCGTAGATCCGAAAAGATCTGCCTGAACACTGTTCTTGCTTGAAGCCTCCCGCTATAATATCAATCGTGCCGTAAGTCACACTGATGGAATGAGCTTTCGCGCTATTCGATTTCTGGGATCACCTACTTCGAGCGTGCCCGACCAGTCTGCATCAGTCTCAAGGAAGGGTTTTCATTGATGATAACAACGCGATTCATCCACGACGACTTGTCGTGGTTCATAGCTTTGTAGTGGCTTGAGCCTCATCGGTTTATGAATCAACCGTCATTACGAGTCCAGCATCACGACCTACCTTTTCATGTTCAAAAGCGAATTCAGGAAAGGTAAGGCCATGACCACCTTTTCACGATTCCTGATTCTTTTCCTTGTCGTTGGCCTCAGCAACTACACCGTTCTTGGCATCGCCCTGGCCGACGGCACCATCAAGGTGGCCTCCATCTATGCGCTGACCGGGGTGGCAGCCAATGCCACCGGCCCTTCGGTGCGCGGTATTCGAGCAGGCGTTCGGGACATGAAGCGACTGGTTGCGGTTCCATGGGCAATAGTTTGGATACTCTGTCATGGCATACCGCCGGTTCCTGCACAGGAACCAACCCCAGTAAGAATTGGGGCCATTTTTGCTCAGACCGGAATTGCGGCCGAATACAACCAGCCTTCCATCGATGCAGCCTACCTTGCTGTTGATGAGATCAACCGGCGTGGTGGGTTGCTCAACTCGCCTGTCGAACTCTTTATGTTGGACAATCAGAGCTCACCACTGGGATCCAAACTCGCCGCCCAAGTAGCTGTCGATCTTGGCGTCGCTGCCGTGGTGGGTGCTGCATGGAGCTCTCAGTGTCTTGCCATGGCAAAAGTGTTACAGGAAGCAAAGATCCCCATGATTACACCAACCGCGACCCATCCCGAGGTAACTCCTATTGGTGACCACATTTTTCGTATGTGCTTTACCGACGATTTCCAGGGCTCACTGATTGCGCGCTTTGCCTTTATCGACCTCCATGCTCGAAAGGCAGTGGTGTTGGTCAATTCCAACGAGACCTACTCATCGATGCTGGCCGAGTCCTTCACCAAATCATTCCGAGAACGAGGCGGCAAGATCCTCTTCCAAGGTCAATACAAGGGTACTGCGGTAGATTTCTCCCAACTTCTGACCGAAATAGAATGTGCCAAAGGAGCTGCTGTCCGTTGTCGCACCAGAGATTCTGTCGATGCAGCCACTCTTTCGCAGGATATCCAGCCAGGGTCATCCCTATGCGGAGTACTTTACACAGGTCCAGGTGGTCGGGGAGCGAGTTGGATATCTGAAGATGCATTACGATCTGGGAGAGCTAGAGGCCGAAGACCTCACCGGCATCCTTCTGGTGGTGTCCTTCTTTCTATCCATTATGGGTATCAGCGCCCTGCTGCTCAATCTTATGCTATCGCGTTCGGTGATCAAACCGGCCTCCAAACTACGGGATGCGATCGGCAAAGTCCGTGCCGGCCATCTGGGGGAAACCGCGGATGTCTCGGGGGCTGACGAAATCGGCCAAATCACCTCCGACTTCAACGACATGTCCACCCAATTGCTGGAACAACACCAGGCCTTGACCCAAGCCATCGATACCAGGGAATCCTACGCAGCACAATTGGAGCAGGCCAATAGGGTACTCGAAGAGCTTAATACTCGTCTGGAAGACATCGTTCAGGAACGGACCGCCGCTCTACGGCATATCAATGAGCAGCTCCAGAAAGAGATTGAAGAGCGCAAGTTGGCTGCCATCGAGAAACGGGAACTGCGCGAAAAGCTCGCGCGATCTCAGAAAATGGAGGTTGTGGGTCTGTTGGCCGGCGGTGTTGCCCATGACCTCAACAACGTTCTGTCGGGATTGGTGAGCTACCCGGACTTCCTCCTACTGAAGCTGCCACCAGACAGTCCATTGAGGGGGGCGATTTCTACCATCCGTTCGTCCGGGCTCAAGGCCGCTGCGATTGTCGAAGACCTGCTGGCCCTGGCCAGGAGAGGGGTGCAGCACCCTGAAGTTGTGAATCTGAATCCTGATGTGGTACTGGACTATCTGCAGTCCCCCGAGTTTGACAAACTCAAATCACTGCATCCCCATTTGAAGTTTGGCACGGATCTGGCGTCGGACCTGATGAACATCAAGGGTTCAACAGTTCATTTGAAGAAGACCGTGATGAATCTCATCATCAATGCCGCGGAGGCACAGCCCCAGGAGGGTGTAGTTACCATTGCTACCTATAACGAGTATGTGGACCGTCCCATAAGGGGCTATGATGATGTTCAGGAAGGCGATTACGTGGTCCTGAGTGTCCGTGACCAGGGAGATGGGATCGCACCTGATGACCTCAGTAGGATTTTCGAACCTTTCTACTCCAAGAAAGTGATGGGACGCAGCGGGACAGGACTGGGGATGGCTGTGGTATGGGGCACCATCCAGGACCATCAGGGTTACATCCAGATCGACAGCGAAAAAAGCAAGGGTACAACCTTCAGGTTATACTTTCCGGCAACCCGCGAACACATGGATAAACAGGCTGATTCCGTGCCGTTCGAGCTCATTAGGGGCCATGGCGAGAAGATCCTGGTGGTGGATGATGTTCACGAGCAACGTGAAATTGCGTCCGTACTGTTGAGTACGCTAGGATACGAGGTTGACACGGTGAGCAGCGGCGAAGATACCGTCGCCTACATCCAAGAACATCCTGTGGATCTGCTGGTGTTGGACATGATCATGGATCCGGGGATGGATGGGCTGGACACTTACAGAGCGATCCTCAAAGTGGCGCCTCACCAGCGAGCCATTATAGCGAGCGGTTTCGCCGAAAGCGAACGGGTTCGTGAAGCCCAGAGGCTTGGCGCTGGCCCCTATCTGCGAAAACCGTATACCATGGAGGCATTGGGGATGGCGATCAAGCGCGAACTCAACCGTTCCTAGCCTGAGCATGGTCAGCTATCTTAAGAAAAAGAAAAGGGCTGCGCGCGCCGACTTGCGAAGCGCTTTTTGATGCTGGCGTCCCCAACCGGATTTGAACCGGTGTTGCCGGCGTGAAAGGCCGGTGTCCTGGACCTGGCTAGACGATGGGGACTTGAAGTGCCGCGTTTTCTAACGAACACCGATCTTTTTGTCAATGATTTTTACACCACATTTCTTCCTTCGAAGCCTTGCGAGGTCGTCTCATGGGTTATGCGTTGCCTTAATGGAGGTTGTCATGGATAAGGTCGGTTACGGCAGAACCGATTTCGAAGTCTCGGTTGTGGTCCTGGGCACCTGGGTAACCGGTGGATGGATGTGGGGTGGAGCCGATGAATCGGATTCCATTCGCACCATCCACAAGGCCTTGGACCTGGGCATCAATTTCATCGATACTGCTCCGGTTTACGGTTTCGGACGATCCGAAGAGATCGTGGGCAAGGCGCTCAGAGAGCACCCCGAAGAGGAGCGCGTGGTCGTTGCGACCAAATGCGGACTGGAATGGGATGCCGAGCAGCGCCATATTCGCCGCAACTCCAGCCCGGCTCGCATCCGCCAGGAAGTGGATGACAGCCTCAGGCGGCTGGGGCGCGACTGCATCGATCTGTATCAGATCCATTGGCCAGACCCCGACACACCCTCAGAGGATTCCATGGCAGCGATGGTGCAGCTTTGTGACGCCGGGAAGATCCGCTATGTCGGGCTTAGCAACTTCAACATCCACCAGATACAGGCTTGCCAGCAAGTGGCCCCGCTCCATAGCCTGCAACCACCGTTCAACCTGTTTGAGCGGGATGCAACCGGAGAGATCCTCCCATTCTGTCAGGAGCATGGCATCGCCACGCTCGTTTATGGAGGCCTCTGCCGCGGACTGCTGAGCGGCAAATTCACTGGTACCGAGACCTTTCCCAAAGGCGACCTGCGCCGCGCCGATCCCAAGTTCAAACCAGACCGGTTCAAACAATATGTCAAGGCGGTGGATGAACTCAAGAAATTGGCCCTGCAATACGGTCACTCGGTGGCGCAGTTCGCTTTGCGCTGGGCTCTGCAGCAGCCCGGAGTGACTACGGTTATTGCCGGAGCCCGCACACCGGCACAGGTCGAGGACAATGCCGGGGTATCCGGATGGGAGATAGAACCGGAGGACCTCCGCCAGGTGGACGAGATTGTTGGCCGATTCATCAAAACATCAATCGGCCCTGAATTCATGGCGCCCCGTCCATGACGCCCGTCTGCCATAAGGGTCTGGAATGGCAACGCCAACCTGCACTGATGCAAACACCAGGGACTTCATGAAAAAGCCCCACAATCCTTGGATAGAAAGCCAATGTGCATGGGCTTATGGTCATTCCTGAAACAGCTGTGGCCAAGACCGTCTCGCCGCTCTGTCGCCTGGCAGGTGGAACTCACCACTCGCTGTCCACTGCGCTGCCGCATGTGCATCCGCCAAGGCTTAGCTGACTGGCAGGGACACCACATGGACTTCGACCATTTGCGGAGCATCAGCCCCTATTTCCGGCACGTAGACCATGTTGTCCTGGAAGGCTGGGGTGAACCTCTGGTCTATCCGCAGCTGCTGGATGCCGTCCAATTGGTGAAGAGTCATGGGGCCCGCGCTGGATTCGTGACCAGCGGATACGGGCTGACGCGCGACTATAGTGCCGCGTTGATTCGAGCCGGATTGGATTTCATCGGTTTTTCCCTGGCCGGTGCCTCAGCCTCCACCCATGAAGCCATTCGAATCCATTCCAACCTTGACCAGATCCTTCAAGCCATTCAAGACATGGTGGCCATCAAGCGCGATGGCAAGCTGACCGGGCCCCAGAGTCCATATGGTCTATCTCATGCTTCGAGATAACCTCCATGAAATCCCGCTTCTCCTTGAAACTGCTCACCGCATAGGTATTACCGATGTATTGCTGATCCATCTGATTCACGTGACCACACCATGGCAGGATCAGCAAAAGATCTTTCATTGCGAGCAGCACGAGGATGAAGCCATCCTTCGAGAGGCCGATATTCTCGCAGAAAACCTTGGAATTCGGCTACGGCGTGCGGCCGTGGCACCCCAGCAGACCGCCGTGTGCGCCGAAAACCCTCTAGACAACCTTTATATCTCGGTCTCAGGCGAGGTCTCTCCCTGCGTGTATCTCCATCCACCCACGAGATCACCGTTTCATCGCATCTTTTGTGGCACTCGCCACACGCTGGAGAAACTGAGTTTTGGAAATTGCTTTGAAACGCCTTTTGAGAATATCTGGAACCGTCCGGACTACGTCGAGTTTCGACGACTTTTTCAAGGAACGCAAGAAAGCGCTTAATCCGCAGCTTGGTCCCATATCGCTGAGCTTCACCGACCGCTCCCAACAGCGCGACCGTCGCTTCGCAGCCACTCTCCCCTCCCCTCCCGAGCCTTGCCGCACTTGCCACAAAATGCTCGGGGTATGATCGCCGAGAATGGTCTGGAGTGGGACGAAGCGCAACATCGAGAATGATCATGGGCGCGAATCCACAAGATGAAATCCCTTTTGAACGCATGCCGAATCGGATATATAGGGTCGAAGATTGATCATCTGGAACACACGCCAGGAATACTGGCGCAAGCACTCAGCGTGTTTTCGCAAGGGCGGCAAGGGATGTTCGACACTCACTTTTTACGAGAGCACACCTGATAAGGGGAACATCGGCACGTGCACACCCAAACGTCGCCGCACGGTACCGCCCCGACCCCTTGCGCCAACGAACAGTCGGCGAGCCATTAAGGCTCGTGGTTGATGGAATCAGGTCGTAAGTATGGAGGGAGATGCCTAATGGCGGGAAAAGAGTGGCATGCAACGGCAGCCGATATCGTTCTGAGAGAGTTGGACACTGATCTTATCGCGGGACTC
>CAWDJT010000001.1:0-99907 GCA_963802715.1 uncultured delta proteobacterium | reverse complement strand
AATCGCGCCCGCTACTCACAGCAGACCATGGGAGTATCTCTTTTATGCCGATATCGAGGTGGACATCCAGGATGACCAGTACCGTTCCTTGCTGGATGACCTTCAGAAGAAAACGGAATTCCTCAAGATCTTAGGTAGCTACGCCAAGGGGGTGGATAGTCCGGAGAAGTAGGATTTATTCAACTAGTGCTCCGTCAACTCAGTCTTACCGGGTTCGCCCTTCGATATCCCGCTAGGGCTGGAGCGATCGGGCGTTGGCGCTTGGCCATCCTCCGTTCGTGCTGAGGTATCGAAGCACGAACGCTACCCCGTAGAAGCAAGCTGACAAAGCACTAGGGTGGTTATAAGCAAAGGACATGGAGTGAATTGCAGGCGCATAGCGGCGATGAAGGACCTTTTGGGTATCGCTCTTAGTACTGCAACGAGGTTTTACTCTGAAGTCGCTTGAAGCCTTGGCTTGATTCCACGCTTAAGTAACTGTCTCAAAGCTGATCCCTTTGCTGGACGCTGTTCCACAATGAAAGGCCTCCTGCAAGTTTCGTTGCAGTAGTAAGTTCCCCGTAGATCGGATCATGGAACTTTCTAAACATGCCGCGATGCCACCAGTTCTTTTCCTGAAGCGCTTCCGATGGTCTGGTGACCTTGCCGGTGACCGCCGCCACCCGCCCCTCCTTTTTGCCCCACGGGCACGGTCAACGAACTGGCCGTGTCACCCCGCAGAACAAAGCCATGCTCGATAATGATGAGGACCTTTGAGAGAGATCACATGAACCGGCGGCGCAGGGCGCACTTGTTTCAACAGGCTCAAGAACTTGGGTTTGTGCTAGGCGGCTTGGCGTGCTATCCTGCATGCCAACTCGTCTCATCGGGATTGTGTGCTCCAGCTTCCAGGCACTTCCGACCTCCCCTTCTATCCCCCCGGTTGCCGATGGGACAGGGGAAAGAATCGCGCGGAGACGCTTCGGAGTCTCTTCTGCTTTCACCTCAGATCGGCACTCCGGAAGAGGCCCTGCATTCTTTCCTGATCGGCTTGTCGTTCAGCAGACCATTGATTCACCGCAGAGGACGCAGAGGACGCTGAGAGCTCATGATGGTTTTGTGTCCGTGGAAGGATACGAACTGTCCAGAGTGGACGATATCCTCATGTTTTCAGTGTCCTCAGCGAACTCCGCGCTCTCTGCGGTGAATGGTTACAAATCCGAACGCGGCAAGGAGGAGGGAATGACGACCGGCGCACGGTCTTGGGACGACATGAGCAAGGAGGAAGCGCTGCGACGCATTGAAAGGATGCTGACCCGGAAATCGACTGTAGTGCCGGGCCAGCCGCCGGCATTGGAGCAGTCGGTCCCATCCTATAACGATCTGACGGCTCTAAACACCTCCCGGCTGGTTCTTGACTCGGTGGGGTCATCCCTTCTCACGGATATCATTAGCGACTTCCTGGATCTCTTGGAAACCTCCTGTGTCGTCCACGAGAAGAATGGCGACTATGCTTTGGGTATTTTCTCTTCGAGCTGGTGTCGGTTCCTGAATCAGTCTTCGCGTGAGCGTTGCGGCACGCCGGACCACCGGGAGGCGTTGGCGTCCGGCCAATGGCACTGCCACGAATCTTGCTGGAACGAGGCGTCCCGCCGTTCCATCGAAACCGGAAAGCCCGCGGATGTGGCCTGTCGTGGCGGTATCCGGCTGTTTGCCGTTCCGATCCGTGCCGGCAAGGAAATTGTCGGCACCATTGGCGTCGGCTATGGCGACCCACCACGGGACCCGGCGAAGTTGCGCGAACTGGCAGCCGCCTATGGTGTCAGCGTGGAGGAACTCGGTGAGCGGGCCGTGGCCTATGAGACCCGACCCGTGTTCATCTTTGAATTGGCCAAGAAACGGCTGCTCTCCGCGGCGCGGCTCATTGGAGAAATCGTAGATCGCAAGCAGACCGAAGAAGCACTGCGAACATCCGAAGCAAAGTACCGGGAGATGTATGAAGGATTGCTCGATGGCTCGGCGGCCGTGAACATGGAAGGAACCATCATCGAATTCAACCCCGCTTTTCAGCAAATGCTTGGTTACACCCGAGAAGAGATCCACCGACTGACCTACGAGGACATCACGCCGAAGGAATGGCACTCTTTGGAAGCCAACATCATTGCCACGCAAGTATTGGAAAGAGGTTATTCAGACCTTTATGAGAAAGAGTATCGGCGCAAGGACGGGACCATTTTCCCGGTGGAATTAAGAACGTATCTCATCCGGGAGAAGTCCGGCAAGCCAGTCGGGATGTGGGCCTTCGTGAGGGACATCAGCGAGCGCAAGCGGGCCGAGGAAGCTCTGCGGGAGAGCGAAGAGCGCCTGAAGTTCGTTCTGGAGGGGAGTGAATTGGGGTTCTGGGACTGGAACATCCAAACCGGCGAGGTACAGCGGAACGAACGCTGGGCCGAGATGCTCGGTTATACGCTCCCGGAGATCGATATCAACTTCAGGCACTGGACGGACTTGCTCCACCCTGACGACCGGGCTGCCGCTTCGCAGTCCATCCAGGATCACCTCGAAGGCCGAATACCGGTGCATGAATGCGAATACCGGATGCGCACCAAGGACGGACAGTACAAATGGATACTGGACCGGGCCAGGATCGTGCAACGCGATGCGCAGGGGCGCCCTGTTCGCATGAGCGGCACGCACACCGACATCAGCGAGCAAAAGTGGGCGGAGGAGCGAATCACCCGGCTGAATTCCTTGAAGGAACGACTCCTCGGCAGAGGCACTCTCCACGAGAAACTCAGGCTCATTACCGACGGTGTCGTTGAAATCTTTGGTGCGGACTTTGCCCGAATCTGGATCACCAAAGAAGGCGACCTGTGTGAAAAGGGCTGCCGCTGCGCCACCGTTACCGAAGGCCCACACGTTTGCCGCAATCGAAGCTCTTGTCTCCACCTGGTAGCCAGTTCGGGACGTTACACCCACATTGACGGCGGCCATCGCCGAGTTCCTTTGGGCTGCTACAAGATTGGGCGTATCGGATCCGGCGAGGATGCTTCGTTTCTGACCAACGATGTCACCCACGACCCCCGCGTTCACGACCACGAGTGGGCCGAGACGCTCGGTCTGACTTCGTTTGCGGGTTTTCGCCTGCTTTCTCAAGACAACCGGCCGCTTGGCGTCTTGGCGCTGTTCAGCAAACGACCGATTGCCCCTGACGAGGTGAGACTCCTTGAAGCTCTTGCCAATACCACATCCCAGATCATCCGGGCCGGCATGGCCGAAGAGACGCTACGGGAAAGCGAGTCGCTGCTGCGGGCTGTGCTCGACAACACGCCTTTCGAGCTCTGGGTCCGCGACCGGGATGGGCGCTGTATCATGCAGAATGCTGCCCTGGAAAAACGCTGGGGCAGTCTGCTTGGCCAGCGGCCCGAGGATGCCCACGTGTCCCGAGCGACCTTGGAGACCTGGCAAGCAACCAACCGCCGTGCTTTGGCGGGTGAAGTGGTGGATGGTGAATGGGAGTATACTCTGGCCGGCGAAAAGCGATCCTACCATACCATCCTCGCGCCGGTTCGCGTCGGCGAAGAAATCCGGGGCATCCTGGGATTCAACATGGATATCACCGAGAGAAAACGGACAAGAGAGGCGTTGCGGGAGAGCAATGAAGCACTTCAGGCTTTGATTCAGGCCTCGCCCGTCGCCATCAATGTTCTTGACCCCGAAGGCAACGTGAAGCTGTGGAACCCAGCTGCTGAGCGCATGTTCGGCTGGCGCGAGGAAGAGGTGCTTGGACGGTTTCTTCCCTATGTCTCCGAGGAAAATCGCGAGGAACATCGTGCGTTGCGCGAGCGAGTGCTTCAGGGTGAACCATTCACCGGGGTTGAAGTCCGCCGTCGGCGAAAGGATGGTTCGCCGATTGATATCAGCGTCTCGACGGCACCCCTGCGTGATGCCAAGGGCAACATCACCGCCATTATGAGCGTAAACCTTGATATCACCGAGCGCAAGCGGGCCGAGGAGGAACGCGAGAAGCTCGAAGCCCAGATGCGGGAAGTCCAGAAGCTCGAAAGCCTGGGAGTCCTCGCCGGGGGTATCGCCCACGATTTTAACAACCTGCTCATGGCCATCCTCGGTAATGCCGACCTGGCGCTTCTCTCCCTTTCGCCTGCGTCGCCGGTCCGGCAAAACCTGGAGGAGATCGTCCGGGCTTCGCAGCGGGCTGCCGACCTGTGCCGCCAGATGCTCGCCTACTCCGGCAAGGGCCGGTTCGTGGTGGACCGCTACGACCTCTCGGAGATCGTCCGGGAGATGGCGCAGATGCTCGAAGTTTCGGTCTCCAAGAAAGCCTCGCTGCGCTACTTGTTCGCCGAAGAACTCCCGCCGGTGGAGGCCGATGCGACCCAGATGCGCCAGATCATCATGAACCTGATCACCAACGCGTCCGAGGCTCTGGGCGACGAAAGCGGGGTCATCTCGGTTGCCACCGGCGTGATGGAGTGCGACCGGGCCTACCTTTCGGAGAGCTACCTGGACGACAAACTCCCTGAAGGGTGGTACGTCTACCTGGAAGTGTCGGACACGGGATGCGGAATGGATGCCGAAACGCGGAGCAGGATCTTCGACCCGTTCTTCACCACCAAGTTTACCGGGCGGGGGCTCGGGCTGGCGGCGGTGCTCGGCATCGTTCGCGGCCACAAGGGGGCCATCAAGGTCTACAGTGAGCCGGGCAAGGGGACGGCCTTCAAGATCCTGTTGCCGGCCCTGGAATGGAAGCCCGGTGACCGTCCGCGGATCGCGGAGCAGAGCGCCGCGCCGCGCGGGGGCGGCACCATCCTCCTGGTCGACGACGATGCCTATGTCCGCGATGTGGGATCAAAGATGCTGGAGCGATTGGGTTTTCAGGTTTTGACCGCGGCCAACGGCCGGGAGGGATTGGATGTCTTTCGGAGGCGTGGGGCTCAGATCGACTGCGTCATCCTGGACCTCACCATGCCCGAGATGGGCGGCGAGGAGGCCTTTCGCGAGCTTCGCCGTCTGCGAAGCGACGTGTGCGTGATCCTGTCGAGCGGCTACAACGAGCAAGATGTGGTCCAGCGCTTTGTCGGCAAGGGGCTTGCCGGGTTTGTGCAGAAGCCCTACACCGTGGCAAAGCTTGGAGAGATTCTGAACCTCGTCTTTGGCTAGAGCTGGGTGGGGGAGGGCGAAATGACGATGGGTAGAGGGGTTTGCGACGACAAGAGCAAAGACGACGCGCTGCGCAGGAGCGAGGCGCGGTTGCGCAGCATCTTGCGGGCAGCGCCCGCCGGCATAGGGGTGGTTATCAACCGGGTGCTTGCCGAGGTGAACGACCGCCTTTGTGACATGACCGGCTTTTCCCGGGAGGAATTGCTCGGGCAGAGTGCCAGGGTCCTTTATCCAACCCAGGAAGACTTTGAATTTGTCGGTCGTGAAAAGTACCGCCAAATTACCGCCCACGGCACCGGCACCGTGGAAACGCGCTGGATGAAAAAAGATGGAACCGTGCTGCAGGTACTATTGAGCTCGTCCCCGATCGACCCATCCGACCTTGCTACCGGTGTCACCTTTACGGCCTTCGACATCTCCGAGCGCAAGCGCGCCGAACAGGAGCTTCGCACCAGCGAGGAAAACTACCGACGCATCACCGAGAACATGCACGATCTGGTCTGTGAGACAGATGTCCAGGGTTGTTTTCGATACATCACTCCTTCCTGCCGGCGGGTGGTGGGATACGACCCCAAGGAGCTCCTCGGCGAATCCGTGTTTGCCCGCATCCATCCCGATGACCGGGCGCAGGCCATGGCGGTATTCGAGGAAGGTGTTCGCAACCGAACGGAGCGCGAAGTCGAATTCCGCTACCGGCACGCCGATGGTCGCTACATCTGGTTCTGTTCAACCGGGAGTTTCTTGTTCGATGCTTCAGGGACCTTCACCGGGGCTGTCATCAGCAGCCGCGATGTCACCGAACGGAAAGAGGCCGAAGCCGCGCTGGTCGAGAGCGAAAAACGGTTCTCGGTGTTCATGGAACATCTGCCGGCTGCAGCTTTCATCAAAGATTACGAGGGGCGAACGCTGTTTGCCAATCGATATCTCCAGGAGATTTTCAGCTGGCAGGACCCAACGGGTAAGACCACCGCGGAACTCCTGCCGCCTGAGATCGCCGAGCGCATGATCGCCGATGATCAGAAAGTGTTGACCGAAGGACCGAGGGTCATCCAGGAGACCGTCACCGACGTCAGCGGGCGCACACGCGTGTTCGACACCTACAAATTTCCGATTGCGGTTGAAGGGTCTGCAGCTCTGTTGGGAGGCATTGCCGTAGACATCACTGACCGCATCAGGGCTGAAGACGAACGCAGCAGACTCGAAGCCCAGATGCGGGAAGTGCAAAAACTGGAAAGCCTTGGGGTGCTCGCCGGGGGCATCGCCCACGACTTCAACAATATCCTTATGGCCATTTTGGGCAATGCGGATCTGGCGCTTCTTGCTCTCTCACCGGCTTCACCGGCTTGGCAGAACCTTCAAGAAATCACCCGGGCTTCGCAGCGGGCCGCTGACCTTTGCCGCCAGATGCTGGCCTATTCCGGCAAAGGCCGGTTTGTGGTGGGTCGTTATGACCTCTCGGAGATTGTCCGGGAGATGGCGCAGATGCTGGAAATATCGGTCTCGAAAAAAGCCTCGCTGCGCTATTCCTTTGCCAGAGAACTCCCACCGGTCGAGGCGGATGTGACGCAGCTGCGTCAAATCATCATGAACCTTATTACCAACGCATCCGAGGCGCTGGGTGACGAGAACGGTGTGATCTCCATCGCAACCGGGGTGATGGAATGCGACCGGGACTATCTCGCGGAAAGTTACCTGGACGACAACCTGCCCGCGGGGACCGTATGTTTACCTCGAGGTGTCGGACACGGGTTTGGGGATGGATGCCGAAACGCGAAGTAGGATTTTCGATCCGTTCTTCACCACCAAGTTCATGGGACGGGGGCTGGGGCTTGCGGCGGTGCTGGGCATCGTCCGCGGCCACCTGGGGGCTATCAAGGTCTACAGCGAGCCGGGCCAGGGGACAACCATCAAGGTTCTGCTGCCGGCCGTGGCCTGGAAACCCGGCGACCTGATGCAGAGTGTGGAAGAATACCATTTTGACGCGAACCGGCGGGACCGTGCTTCTCGTTGATGACGACCCCTATGTGCGCGATGTGGGATCGCAGATGCTTGAGCGGCTGGGTTACCGGGTTGTGACCGCGGCCGACGGCCGCGAGGCTGTGGAGATCTTTCAAGCACAAGGGAGTGACATCGACTGCGTCATCCTCGACCTCACCATGCCGGAAATGGGGGGCGAGGAGGCCTTTCGTGAGTTGCGCCGCGTGCGGAGCGACGTTCGCGTGATCTTGTCGAGCGGCTACAATGAGCAGGACGTGACTCAGCGATTTGTCGGCAAGGGGTTGGCTGGGTTTGTTCAAAAGCCCTACACCGTGGCCAAGCTTCGCGAGTCGCTGGACCGTGTTCTCGGCACCTAGCCTCGGTACATCTTTGGAAGGGTCCATCGAGATGGGCACAACGGGTGCGGTAGATGATGCATAAGATCCTTCTGGTGCTGCTTGGCGGGAGTATCGGCGCGGTGTGCCGCTACGCAACCGGGCTGTTGGCGGTGCGGTTATTTGGTCCGGCCTTCCCCTGGGGGACCTTGATCGTGAATCTGGTGGGATGCTTCCTCATTGGTCTGGCTTTTGCCCTGGCCGATCGAGGTACCATCATGGGGCCCGAGGCCCGGCTGTTTTTCGTGACCGGGTTCCTGGGAGCGCTCACCACGTTCTCCAGTTATGCCATGGAAACCATCCATTCGGTGCGGGCCGGCACTCACCTCGTCACCCTGGCCAATATCCTTCTTAACAATGTGGCGGGGCTGGCGCTGGTGGTGGCGGGGATCTGGGTCGGACGCTTGAAGTGAGGGACAGAATGGGGCTCCAGTACGCGATCAGTCGAGATTTACTCCAGTGAAGAGGTTCGCTGGCAGGACAAACCCCTGGGCGATGCCGTGGTGGACTTCATCCGCCGGCACAAGATCGCCGCGCGTTGCATGGTCACTCGGGGCGTCTGAGGAGGCTGCCCGTACTGGATGACCAAGGGCTTTTCAAGGGGATGGTGAGCCGCGATTCGCTGCTGCGCAACGGTTTCCACCGGTCGTCATGAGTTCCCATCCCCGCCGCCCTGACGCACCAACTCGATGATAGTCACCTCGGGCGGGGAACCCAGACGGATAGGGGGGCCCCAAGTCCCCGAGCCACGGCTGGTGTAAAGGTTGGAGCCGCGCCCCAGCGGGTAGAAACCGGCCTGCATCGGGAAGACCATCCCGGTCACATAGCTGAAGGGGAAGATCTGACCGCGGTGCGTGTGACCGGCAAGCTGCAAATCAAACAACCCCAGGTGTTCGTCAGGGACCACCGGCACGTGCTTGAGCAGTAGTACAAAGCGGTCGCCTTGGACGGACCGCAACAACTCGGTTTCGTTGTCGGGGACGTCCCTCATCCGATAATCCACGCCGACCACCACGATAGGCAAATCGCCGCTGGCGACCTGATCACGCAGCACCGCGAAACCGGCTTTCTGGGTGAAATCCAAAGCCTTGCCGAGACCGGCATAGAATTCGTGATTACCGGTAATCGCAATCTTGCCGTACCGTGGTTGCACCTGTTGGAGTCCGACGGCAAGCTCGTCCAGATGGTCCAATTGGCCGTCCACCAGATCCCCGGTGGATACCAGAATATCCGGATTGGCGGAGCGAACCGCGGCCAGGATTCGGTTGAGCCTCCCCGAGCGGACCAGCAGGCCGAGGTGGACATCAGAGATTTGGGCGATGGTGAGATGAGGAATCTCGGGAGGGAGTTTGCCGGTTTCGATGCGAATGCGTTCGACCCTGATATCCCAAGCTTCCCGTGCACCATAAGCGCAGGCCGTAGCCGCCAGAGCCAGCACCAGCAGCGTGGTGGCCTTACCCGCCAATGGGCCCGGCGAGTGGGCAACACCAGTGACACGAGTCTCGCACGCGCCATCGGCGGCACTCACCACCACAAACCCGCAAAAACTCAGGAACAAGAACCCCATCCAGACATAGCCAAGATAGGCCAGGCCCTGCCCCAGCACGGGGAACCCCCAGTTTTCCAGCAGCCGGACGCCGATGGGGGCGAGAATCATGGCGGCCATGAACGCGATTATCAGGCCGGATACCAGGGGATGTCCAACCCACAATCGCCGTGCGTGGTAATAGACCAGGGCGTGCATGCCACTGTAGGTCAGCAAGTAGATAATCACAAACATGGACATCGATACGTGCCCTCTACTCCGTTGCCATATGCTTTCTCGCCCTCATACCGTCAAGGCAAGCGACGGTCACATGCTGCGCGGCCGGACCTAATGTGCGATCGGGTCGAACCAGAAAGATTTTTCTGTGCGATCTTGCGCGCTGCTATCAACAGCGCGTCCGCTGTAGCCGAAGGCCATGAATGCCGTACCGGGGGGTAGTACCACGAGCTCATGAAAGCGCATGTGGTCGCTGGTGTATCCATAGCCGCTGGCCATGATGCCGCGATATCCCAGAACCGTCCCCTGGGCATCGGTAAAGAACACGCGAATGAAAAAATCAGGAACGCTTGAGAAACTATTCCGCAAGGCACTGGAATAGCTGATTTCGCCCCCGAGCCGCAGGTTATCGCCGGTACGAGTAAACTCATAATCGACCGTCACATCTTCGGTTTCAAAATAGTCGCCCTTTGTTCCGCCTTCGGTCAATGGAATCAGGTTGACTTGGGCGATGCGGGCGCCCTTGTAGGTAAATAGGGCACTTTGGCAGCTCACCAGCATGGCCCCGCAAAGGACCAGCAGAAGGATTGTGAGCGTTTGCTTCCAAACACCATTCTTGCCGAGAATCCGGTTCATAGCAGCCTCCATGGAAGAGAATTGTCTTGAGAGCCAATCCACTTTTGTATAGATAACGAGCTTCCACCATAGTTTCATCTGATATGTTTCCATAGCACGAGGTCGATGGTCCTAACCAGGAATGTTCTGTACGCTATGCTCCATCCAACCTCATGTGACATTCAATAGTAATCATAGCCATCGCAAGGGGAGGATTCCATGCCCATCGTTCATGGTTTTGAGTTATCGCATGAAAAATTCATCCGGGAATTGAACACCACCGCCAGGATCTACCGTCACGTCAAGACCGGGGCCGAACTGCTATCACTGATCAACGATGATGAAAACAAGGCTTTTGGCATTACCTTTAGGACCCCACCCAGTGACTCCACCGGAGTCGCCCACATTCTGGAGCACTCGGTATTGTGCGGGTCTCGCAAGTATCCGGTGAAAGAGCCCTTTGTGGAATTGCTCAAAGGCTCCCTGAAGACCTTCCTCAATGCCATGACTTATCCCGACAAGACCACCTATCCGGTGGCCAGTCAGAATGTACAGGATTTCTACAATCTGATCGATGTTTATCTGGATGCCGTGTTCCATCCGCGCTTGACGCCTTATGTCCTGCAGCAGGAAGGCTGGCACCTGGAACTCGATGCCCCTGATCGCCCAATGACCTACAAGGGGGTGGTCTATAACGAGATGAAGGGGGCTTATTCGTCGCCAGACCGGGTACTAGGTGAATACACGCAGCAGTCCCTCTTTCCAGACATCACCTACGGGCTCGATTCGGGCGGGCATCCTCTCCATATTCCAAATCTAACCTTCGAGACCTTCCTGGCGTTTCACCGCACCTACTACCATCCATCCAATGCGCGGATCACCTTCTGTGGCGATGATCCGCCCGAAGAGCGGTTGCGCATCGTGGATGTCTATTTGCGGGACTTCGACCGGATCGAGATCGATTCCAGTATTCCCTTGCAGCCGCCTTTCCGTGAGCCCAGGCGGATGGTTCGGAGCTTTGCCGCGGGTGGCGCTGATGCCGGCCCTGCTAAGGGAATGATTTCGGTCAACTGGCTGTTGCCAGAGACCCTGGACGCCGAACTCAACCTCACGGCCACCATACTCGACTACATCTTATTGGGAATGCCGGCATCGCCGCTACGCAGAGCTCTCATTGCATCGGGCCTGGGTGAAGACCTGGCCGGGGTTGGATTGGAGGCTGAACTGCGCCAGATGTATTTTTCCACCGGCATGAAGGGGATCGATGTGGGCAACGCCGATCGCATCCAACGGCTGATTCTGGATACCCTCACCAGTCTGGCTGACCAGGGCATCGATCCAGCCACCATCGAAGCCGCCTTCAACACCATCGAGTTTCGACTGCGCGAAAACCACAGCGGCGGATATCCTCGCGGGTTGTTGCTGATGCTGCGGTCGCTGACCACCTGGCTTTATGACGGCGATCCGCTGGCGCTGCTGGCCTTTGAGGCGCCGCTCCAGGCGGTCAAGACCAAATTGGCCACTCATCCTTCCTGTTTCCAGGACTTCATCCGTCACCACCTGCTGGATAATCCACACCGCACGACCCTGGTCCTGGAACCGGATGCCGGCCTTGGCCAAAGACTCGAAGCCGAAGAAGGCGACCGTTTGGAAGAAATCCGGCAGGGCTTGGACACCGCTCAAATTGAGGCGGTCATCCGGCAGACTCATGAGCTAAAATGCCTCCAGGAAGCCTCCGATCCACCGGAAGCTCTGGCCACCATTCCCATGCTCAGGGTTGCAGACCTCGACAAAACCAACAAGCTCATACCGGTCGAAGATCGCGATTGCAGCGGTTCGGCGGTGCTCTACCATGACCTTTTCACCAACGGAATCGTCTACCTGGACGTGGGCTTGGATGTACGCCAACTGGAAGGGCGGCACCTGTCCTACCTTCCCCTGTACGGGCGTGCCCTGTCGGAAATCGGGACCCGGAGCGAAGACTACGTGGCCTTCACCCAGCGCATCAGTGGCAAGACCGGAGGCATTCAACCCAAGGTATTCACATCCATGGTCAAGGATACCATGGGGAGTACCGCCTACTTGTTCCTGCGCGGCAAGGCCATGGTCAGCCAGACCGGTGAACTGGTCCAAATCCTCCACGATGTGTTGCAGGGTGTAAGGTTACAGGATCGCGAGCGGTTCCGGCAGATGGTGCTGGAGGAAAAGGCCCGGCATGAGCAAGGAGTGGTGGCTGCAGGGCATCAGATCGTGGGACTCCGGCTGCGGTCCCGTTTCAATGAAGCGGACTGGGCCACCGAACAGATGGGGGGGGTCAGTTATCTATTGTTTCTGCGCCAACTGGCTCGGGCAGTGGACGATGATTGGCCGTCGGTGTTGGCTGCCCTCGAGGATATCCACCGCATCCTGGTAAACCGTTCGACCATGAAGTTCAACGTCACGGTGGACGATGCCGGCTGGACGCGGTTGCAGCCCCATATGCGCAATTTGATCGATGCCTTGCCCCAGGCCGGAGATGGTCACCCTGACTGGACGCCGGTCGGAATCCCGGCTAACGAAGCGCTCCTTGCCCCCAGCCAGGTGAATTTTGTCGGCAAGGCCGCCAACCTCTATGATTTGGGCTATCGATTCCACGGCTCGGCTTTGGTCATCACCCGGTACCTGCGGACTTCCTTTTTGTGGGATCGGGTCCGCGTGCAGGGCGGTGCCTACGGAGCTTTTTCCCAATTTAATCACCTCACCGGGGTGTTTACGCTGCTTTCCTATCGCGATCCCAACTTGCTGGAAACACTGGACGTGTTTGACCGTTGCGGCAGCTTCTTGGCGGAAACCGATCTTGGTGGGGATGAGGTGAGTAAGGCCATCATCGGCACCATTGGTGAGTTGGATGGTTACATGCTTCCCGACGCCAAGGGTTTTGCCTCCCTGGTACGACGGCTTTCGGGCAACACCGAGGAGGCGCGCCAGCGCCTCCGTGATGAGGTGCTGGGGACCACCGTCAAGGATTTCAGGAATTTTGCCGAGGTGCTGACGGCCGTGAGGGATGTCGGGCAGGTGGCCATGCTGGGTTCGGAAACGTCCCTGGCCCGGGTCCACGCCGCGCGTCCCGGCTGGCTCCAGGAGACTCGGGTCTTGTGAGGGGGTGCGTTTGAAGGGGAGTGCTAACCTAGTGCTCCGTCAAGTTCATTCTTCTGGGTTGACGATTGGCCGTAGGGTGGGTGAAGCGTAGCGTAACCCACCACAGTGGAATGGTGGGTTACGTCCCATAATACGGGACTCCACCCACCCTACAATTCCAACCCGGAGAAACAAAACTGACGAAGTACTAGCTATTGTGCTTTTCATTTGGGACGTTTGTGGGGGCGAAAGGTCGACGTTCATGACCGTTAAGTCAGCTGCTCCATGGCAGGAACATCCGAGTTGTCGTACCGTGGCCGGGTCGGGATCGTATTTGCAGTGAACCGCCGTGATCCTCGATGATGCGCAAGGCAATGGGCAGACCTAGACCACTGCCGTCGGCGCGAGTGGTGTAGTAGAGTTCCAGTATGCGCTCCAGGTCTTCCGCCGCAATCCCGGCACCGCGATCGGCGATTTCAATGGCCACTCCACGTCGCTCGGGTTCCAACTTCACTCTGATGCTGGAGCCCGGGGGCGATGCCTGAATGGCATTGAGGATCAGATTGCCAATCGCCTGGCGCATCTGGTCAGGGTCCAGGGAAAACCGCGATAGCTGCGGCGGCAGTGACAATTCGATGGCTATTCCAGCTTCCTGAGCGGGTCCCGCATACAGTGCCACAATCTCTCCCAGCCACGCATTGAGGTCTAGTTCCCGGCGCTGAATCGGGGGGAAGCGTGAAATCCTCAGGAAATCCTCGACGATTCGATTGAGTCGTTGCAGTTCGGACTGGGTGGTGTCCAGATAGCCTTCCCATGCGGCCTCCGGAGCTCCGTCCGCAGCGTTTTCCAGGTGGTGGCGCAGGTTCCCCAGCGAAAGACCGATGGCATTGAGCGGATTGCGGATTTCATGGGCCACCTGGCCGGCCATCTGACCAAGGGCCGCGAGGCGTTTGGAGCGGTTGACCGTCAGCTGCATTTGTTCTTCACGACTGAGGCTGCGCCGTTGTATCCAGGCAATGGCCAGGATACCCCCCAGGCCGACGGCGAAGGTGACGATCCCCATCAGCATCACACTTCGGCTGGTTTGAACCAGCTGCCGGTGAGCTGGTTCCGTGGCCAGTGCCAGCATTAGATGACCCCTTGGCTCGTTTTCGCTGCTTTCCAGGGTGCGTTGCACTTGAATGGATTCGCGGGGAGCTCCGCGCAATTGGACCTCCAGGTCTGTCAGGGGTTTTCCAACCCAGGTGTCATCACTGGCGAACCGAATGACATTGCTCTCATCGGCCAGCACCACCATAACGATGGTCTTCCCCAGCACCAGAGTGCGAAACAGGGTCTGAACACCGGCGGGGTTGAACGCTTCCTGCATGCGTTCAAGGCTTGCTCGGGCAAGAAGCACCTGGCCGTTGTCGCGTTTGAATGCTACCAAGTAAGGCTCCATGCCCCATGGCTGGCGCCATCCAGGCCCCTGGAGGACCATGGTCTTGTCCGGACTTTCCAAAAAAGACCGGATGCGGTGACCTGAAGCCATGCCCATCCCCATGCCACGGCCATGTCCCATGCCCATAGGTCGCCCCATGGGCGCCCCTGGACCTGGAGGTGGTCCCTCTTTGGGTGCTTCGACAGGCGGGTTTCCGGGTGGCGGGAAGTCGCTGGGGTGCGGAAAGCCAATCACCGGCTTTAAACTTTGGTCGAGCACCACCGCCAAATCCCAGCGGTGACGCTGCACGGCTTCCCGAAGCAGATACTCCCGAGCCTCGTGATCCTTGGCCTGGCTCAGCTGCTGATCCACTTGCTGCACCTGATTCTGAAACGTCTCGAGAAATTGCTGACCCAGCAGATGCTCGGTGCGAAAGCCGTGAAGAGCACTGCGCTCAATAGCTTCCGCCAGGGCTTCCCCCTGACTGCGAAGTGAGTTATAAGCGGTTGCGCGGGCGTTGCTCATAGACCAGCCTGCCAGGGCTGGCAATCAGGCCCATCAGCAGCAGTGTAGCCCATTATGAGATGGTTTCAGGAATGGTTAAGGGCGTCTTCGATGACATTCAGTTGAGTGCCTGTTCAAAGAGGATCTCAGACCACAATGCCAGGTGCGGTAGAAACAACCATCGATGCCGCCATTCGCCTTCGCGGTGTACGCCAGCACAATCTTAAGAATCTCGATCTGGATATACCGCTCTATCAACTTGTGGCCATCAGCGGCGTGAGCGGTTCAGGAAAATCCAGCCTGGCGCTCCACACCCTGTACGCCGAAGGGCAACGCCGCTACGTCGAGACGTTCTCACCCTATGCCCGGCAGTTCCTGGAGCGAATGGATCGCCCTGACGCCGACCGGATCGACGGCATTCCTCCTGCCATCGCCATCGAATCGGGAACCGCGGTGCGCAGCTCCCGCTCCACAGTGGGCACCATAACCGAAATCAATGACTACTTAAAAACCCTTTACGCCCGTTTGGCAATACCTTACTGCCCGAGCTGCGATCAGCCCATTGCCCGCGATGCCCCCAGTTCGGTGCTAGGCCGCGTTGACGCTTTACCGACCGGCTCTCGCCTGATCATCGCCTTTCCCCATACTCCGAATTCTTCCCCGGATTGGCGGCAGAGCCTCATCGCGCAGGGACTATTGCGGGTCTATGTGGACGGTCGAGTCTGGGAGCTGGATGCCATGGCAGACCAACAAACAGCCGAGTGGGCCAGCGGCGAGGTGCTGGTGGTGTTGGACCGGGTGCTGCTGGGAAAGGCGTCCCCGGGGCAACTGGCCGATTCCATCGCTACCGCTTTTCGCTTTGGGCAAGGCCGCATGGCGGTGGTGGTGCTGCCTGACGAAACCTTGTGGTTCAGTTCCGAGCTGACCTGCGCGGCCTGTGGCGTGTCGGTGCCACCGCCCACGCCCAACCTGTTTTCCTTCAACAGCCCGCTGGGGGCCTGCCCGGAATGCCGCGGTTTCGGCCGCACCATCGGTGTGGATCTGGATCTGGTCATTCCCGATCGGCGTCTCTCCCTTGCCCAGGGGGCCGTCAAACCTTGGGGGACGGACCGTTTCGAGTATCAGGAACTGATGGATTTCTGCCGCGCTCGGGGGATTCCCGTGGACGTACCTTTCGGGGAACTGTCCGTCGAAGCGCGGAGCCACATCATCAAAGGGGACGGCGACTACTACGGCATCGAAGGTTTTTTCCAATGGCTCGAAACCAAAACCTACAAGATGCCGGTGCGGGTCTACTTGTCGCGCTATCGAGCCTATGTTGCCTGTGCCGCCTGCGGCGGCAGCCGCTATCAGTCGGCCACCCGTCGCTACCGGTCTGCGCGGTGTGACCATCGAAGCCCTGTGTTCCTGGTCCATCTCTCGGTGCCTGGGGTTTTTCAGTGATCCCTGGCCGGAACTAGATCGCGATCCGGCCGCCGCTTTGCTCGCTGCCGAAGTCCGTCAACGCCTGGAATTTCTCAGCGCCGTGGGGCTCGACTACCTCTCCCTGGATCGCCAATCGCGCACCCTTTCCGGCGGCGAAGTGCAGCGGGTGCACCTGACCCGGGCCCTGGGTTCGGCCCTGGTCAACGTCCTCTACGTCCTCGATGAACCCAGCGTGGGGCTTCATGCCCGTGATCAACAGCGTCTCATGACCCAACTCCGGCGCCTGGTGAATCTGGGCAATACCGTGGTGATGGTGGAACACGATCCGGAAATGATCCGATTCTGTGATCAGGTCATCGATATGGGGCCGCAGGCCGGTGAAGCCGGAGGTGAGTTGGTTTACCAGGGGCCTCCCGACGGGCTTGGGCGCTGTGCTCAAAGCGTAACCGGAGGCTACCTCAGCGGGCGATTGACCGTGCCGACTCCCGAAAAGCGCCGCGAACCCGACTGGATGCGCGGGATTACCGTGCGCGGTGCCCGCGAGAACAACCTGCAAGACCTCACCGTCACGCTTCCCGCTCGGGTTGCTGGTGGGGGTCAGCGGCGTGTCGGGATCAGGCAAGAGTACCCTGGTGGAAGCCACGCTTTACTACCAGTGGCTGCGCCAGATGGGTCGCCCCACCGAACCCCCGGGCCGCTGTGACGGGCTCGATGGCGCCGAAGCCATCGACGACATCGTGCTGGTGGATCAGCAACCCATCGGCCGGTCGCCGCGCGCCAACCTGCTGACCTACACGCGGTTGCTGGACCCGCTGCGGCGTTTGTTCGCCCGGACACCCACGGCCCAGGCGCGCGGCTACGGACCCGGGCATTTCTCCTTCAACGTCCCGGGCGGACGCTGCGAGCGCTGCAAGGGCGAGGGGTTTGAGCGGGTCGAGATGCAGTTCCTGGCCGATGTCTATGTGCGCTGTCCGCAGTGCAACGGCCGCCGTTTCCGGGAAGAGACCCTCGAAGTGCGGCTGCGCGGTCTCTCCATCGCCGACCTCCTGGATTGCACCGCCCACGAGCTGGCGCGGCAGTTTGCCGATGTACCGGTGATTGCCCGAGCCGTGGCCGCCATCAGCCAGATCGGACTCGACTATGTGCGCCTGGGACAGCCGCTCAGCACCTTTTCCGGAGGTGAAGCCCAGCGCCTCAAACTGCTGCATCATTTGGAAACTCGCCATGATAATGCTCGAAAGCTGTTCATCCTGGATGAACCCACCACCGGTTTGCATCTTCATGACCTGAGCAAACTCATCGAGGTGCTGCAGGCACTGGTGGACCGCGGCCACACGGTCGTGGTGGTGGAACACAACCTGGACCTGCTGGCGGCTTGCGACTGGATCATTGATCTGGGGCCGGAAGGCGGGGCCGGGGGCGGCCGGGTGGTAGCGGCGGGTCCGCCGGAGCAGGTGGCCGCTCACACCGGAAGCCACACCGGTAAACATCTTGGCGCCAAACTGACGGCCCGTGGCAGAGCGGGCAAAAGAAGCCGGTCTCGCACCGTACGAATCCCACCGGAAGCCGCGCCTATCGGATCGGCTAGTCGGGAAATAGTGGTGCGCGGTGCCTACGAACACAACCTCCAGATCGGGGAAGTCCGGCTGCCGCTCGGGCAAATGACCGTGCTCACCGGCCTGAGCGGGTCCGGCAAGTCGACCTTGGCTTTCGATGTGCTGTTCGCGGAAGGTCAACGGCGCTATCTGGAATGCCTTTCCACCTATGTGCGTCAGTATTTCAAGATCCTGGAAAAACCCAATGTGGACCAGCTGTTAGGGCTGCCGCCGACGGTCGCCATCGAGCAGCGCAGCAGCCGACTCAGTCGGCGTTCCACCGTGGCCACCATTACCGAAATCTACCACTTTTTGCGGCTGCTCTACGCCAAGCTGGGCCGGCAGCACTGCCCGACATGCGGCCGGGAGCTGACGGCCCTGTCTCTGGATGAAATCCTGGCCCTGGTGGAACGCGACGCCCGGAACCGGCCGATCCAACTACTGGCGCCTTTGGTGCGGGGACGCAAAGGAATCTATCGAGACCTGCTGCAGCGCCTGGCCAAGATGGGTTTCAGAACGGTGCGCGTCGACGGGGCGTGGTTGCCGGTGGATCAAGTACCGGCGCTGGCGCGCCACAAGGAACATGACATCGAAGTGCTGGTCTATGATGGCCACGAACGGGGGGCCGGCGTGAGGCCGCTGGCCGAGGCCGTCCGGCAGGCCCTGACCTTGGGGGGCGGGACGATCATTTGCGTGATGGCCGAAGGACAGGGCGGCTCAGGCCAAGGAAGGAACAGGGAATTGGAATTGGAAGATGCTGGCAGGGTTCGGGAAAAGATCTATAGCCAACACCTGTATTGCCCCGCCTGTAACCTCGGGTTGGCGCCTCTGGATCCACGTCTGTTTTCCTTCAACAGCCGTCATGGGGCATGTCCTCGCTGTGACGGTCTGGGCGCTGTCACCCGGGTGAACCCGCAGCGTGTGGTGGGGGCGGTGAATGCTCCCATACGAGACGGTGTCCTTCGCATTCTGCAGCAAGGCCCCTGGCGGGGATCGCTGGGGAAGCGGCTGCAACGCCAACTGCTGGAGAAGATGTCACATCGATCCTCAACAGCTCTTTGGCGAACTCACCGAGACCCAGCAACAAACCATTCTCCATGGCCGCGGCGGAGTGTTTCCCGGTTTGGTGCCGCTCCTCGAAAAACTCAAGGACGATAACGGCTTCACCAACGGCAGGTGGTTGGCATCCTTCCTGGAAGACGTGGCCTGCCCGGAGTGCCAAGGCGACCGTCTCAATTCACAGGCTCGGGCCGTACGTATCCGGGACTTGAGCATAGGCGAGCTGACGCGTCTGCCGCTGGAGCATTTCGAAACCACCCTGGAAGGGTTTCATTTCGATGCAGCCGAGCTGCCCATCGCCGTCCCGATTCTCAAGGAGATCCGCGATCGGCTAGGGTTCCTGCGCCAGGTGGGGTTGGGTTACCTGGAATTGAACCGCGGCGGGGACACCCTTTCCGGCGGCGAGACCCAGCGTATCCGCCTGGCCGCGCAACTGGGGTCGAACCTTCGCGGGATCTGCTACATTCTCGATGAACCCACCATCGGCCTGCATCCGGCGGACAACGAACGTCTGCTGGACATGCTCGACATCTTGAAAGCTCGAGGCAATACCGTGGTGGTCGTGGAACACGACGTGGATACCATGCGCCGTGCCGACGGCCTCATCGAACTGGGACCGGGTGCCGGCCTGCAAGGCGGCCGCATTGTCGCCCAGGGGGCTTATGAGGAGCTGTGCCGGGACCCTCACAGCTTAACCGGGCAATGGTGTGGAGCCGTGGAAGGCCTCTCCCTTCCGGCGTTGGCGGAAGACCATTGTCCTTCTGCAGCGGTCCATTGGCTTAGCGTTGCCGGTGCCTGTGCCCGTAACCTCAAGGGAATCGATGTCAGTGTACCGCTGGGTACCCTCAGCTGTGTCACTGGGGTGTCCGGGTCGGGCAAGAGCACTCTAGTGCGGGAGGTGATTGTTCAGGGACTACTGGAACGATTGGGTCGCTTGCCGGGAAACGGCACCGGGGGTTTTCAATCCATGAGCGGCCATGACCAGGTGCAGCGGGTATTGGAAGTGGATCACAATCCCATCGGCCGCACCCCGCGTTCGACTCCGGCGACCTATGTGGGCATCTGGGATGAGATCCGACGCGTGCTGGCGGCGCTTCCCGAAGCGCGAGCCCGAGGGTTTTCGGCCGGAAGGTTTTCCTTCAATGTGCGCGGCGGACGCTGTGAAGCATGCCAGGGGCAAGGCGAGGTGCGCGTTGAAATGAACTTCCTGCCGGATGTTTACGTCCCTTGTGAGACCTGTGGGAGTAAACGATTCAACAACGAGACCCTCAGGGTTCGCTACCGGAACCAGAGCGTTGCCGACATCCTGGCCATGACCATCCAACAGGCTGGTGCCTTGTTTGCTCCCTTTCCGCGCATTGCCCGGACCCTCAAGGTCCTGGAAGACCTGGGGCTGGGTTATCTGACCCTGGGCCAGCCCAGTCCCACCCTGTCGGGCGGCGAAGCGCAGCGCATCAAACTGGCCGGCGAGCTCGGATCAACCCGGCTGAAAACGCTCTACATCCTCGATGAACCCACCACCGGCTTACACCGCGCCGACATTGCGAAGCTCCTGAAGGTGCTTCGTGCCTTGGTGGATCACGGCCATACGGTGCTGGTGATCGAACACAATCTGGATTTTGTCTGGGCGAGCGACTATCTCATCGATCTGGGTCCCGGCAGTGGCCCCTCAGGTGGCGAACTGGTGGCCTGGGGCAGCCCCCAGTCGGTGGCCGCGGGGGACTTCCCGCAATCGGCCACGGCCAAAGCGTTGCGGCGACATCATGGTGCGACCATCTGAATGAGGGAGCTATTGTGGTTAATCTCGTGAATTATGACTTGCGCAAAACCGGCGGACACGCTGCGCTTTGTCCGCCCTACCAAACCACGGGGCACCACCGGCGATGGAGGCCAACCACGTAGGGCGGACAAAGGCCGTTAGGCCGTGTCCGCCACTTCAGCCACCACACCGCCGGTTTCACATTTCACATGAGGACCATTGAGGTCATGCGATACAGGCGTGTCTATCAAAAAGGGGGCTGCTATTTCTTTACGGTTGTCACCCATCACCGCAGAAAAATCCTTACCCAGCCGGATGCTGTGGCCAGACTCAGAGAGGCATTTCGGCACGTGATGCAGACGCGTCCCTTTGTGCTAGAAGCCCTGGTTGTGCTACCGGATCATTTGCATTGCTTGTGGCGCCTGCCGCAAGATGACAACGACTTCTCCACTCGATGGATGCTCATCAAGAGATATTTCTCGCTGGGATTTGCTGGAGGTCTCGACCAAAGTCGCGAGAAGAATATCTGGCAGCGCCGATTTTGGGAGCACCTGATCCGGAACGAAGAGGACTGGAAGAGTCATATGGACTACATCCATTACAATCCAGTCAAACATGGGTATGTTCAGCTCCCTGCAGATTGGGAGTACAGCTCCTTCCACCGGATGGTTGAACGGGGATTGTATCCCGCCGACTGGGGAAGTATTGGCTCCCCAACGATGCCGGACACGGATTGGGAATGACGAAGGGGCAGTGAGTCTTGATGATTCCGAACGTTGGTGATGAAGGTCATGCAAGGGGGGCGGCGGAGCAAAACCGGCGGACACGCTACGCTTTGTCCGCCCTGCAAGCTACGATGCCATAATGGCAGCTGTTGTCAAGTCACCGGAAACCACGGGCAATGGAGGCCAACCCGTAGGGCGGACAAAGGCCGCCAGGCCGTGTCCGCCGATGGACTGGGGGTACGTGGTGTAAAAGGTATGGCGGACACGCTACGCTTTGTCCGCCCTACGATGCTACGATGCTACGGTGCCACGGTGCCGTAATGGCGGCTGTTGCCAAGCCGGCGGCGTCCACCGGCGATGGAGGCCAACCACGTAGGGCGGACAAAGGCCGCCAGGCCGTGTCCGCCAATACTTAACCAAGGGTCACGGTTTCACTCTCACGGCCTTGTTGCCAGCGCATCAGCGATACGTTGCCCGACCTCCGCTGGTTTTCGAGCCATGGCATAGTCCCACCGACCATAGGAGCCTTCAGCGTTGACGGCCCGCACCCAGCGCTCCGCGGCCGCTTTCTTCGCCTCTTCCAATGGATCAAAACCTTTGGTCTCCAAGATCAGATGGCAGGTGGTCTCCGTGTTCAAACGAATGATGAAGTCGGGGAAAGTAGTCATGCCGCTGGCCGTTGTAGAGATAGGGGATGCTAAAGCCGAGTCCATCGGTTTTCGCGAACGCCGCCACGGCGGGATGCCGGTCGATGGCGTAGGCGGCGGCCTGTTCCCAGACCTTGGTATCCGCCACCACGTAGTTGAGATGCGAGTGCAGCACCTCGCGCACCTCGCGGCTGGTCCAGAAATCCACTTCGGAGGTGGACCCCGGTTCCCGATTGACTTCGTAGTGGGCGATCTCCGGGGCTTCTCCCCGGCTGGTATCCGGACCGATGGCATCCAGCAGCCGTTCGATCACCCAGCCCCAGTAAGGGGAGAGAAACACATCCAGAATTTCGGCCGGGGCGACGACCTCAACCCGTTCGCGCAGGTACCGCGCCACAATCCTGGCGATCTGCGGGAATAGCACGTGCGCGGGCGCCTCACACTTGGGCTGGCGGACGTAATCCCGGGTCAGGGCGGCGGCCAGATCGAAGACCAGTTCCTGATAACGTTTTTCCTTGCGGTATGGGTTCAGGCTGACGTCCTGGAGTTTGCCTGGCCCCATCAGGGTGGGCCGGCCGTCGTTGCTGGGCAGGGTCGCCTTCACCTGCACCTCCGGCGGGATGTGGTTGGGATCGAGCACCAGTCGGGGAACGCTGTTCCAGTCGACCGTCACCCGGTTGCGGATGGCCTGGGTATAGCCTTCGACGCGGGGAAACCGAATCTCGTAGGCGGCCTTTTCCGGCAGCGCGTGGACGTGATGGCGTTTCTCTCTGGGTGGGGCGGCTCCACCCGGTGTAGCCTTGAAGGGGATCACCTCGAACGGCACGCCAAAGACCTTGGCGACTTCCTCCGGGAACTTGCCGTCCACCAGGTCGTAGCTCGCCCGCCGCAGGCCGCGGCCCACCACCTGCTCGCAGAGCAGCTGCGACATGAAGGGCCGCAGCCCGACGATGTGGGTGACGGTGTTGCAGTCCCAGCCCTCGGTGAGCATGCCGACGCTGACGATGCAGCGCACGTCGCGGCCGGGCGGGTGCAAGCGGCCGCCGAGCTTCTGCGCCAGCTCCTCGAAGCCCTCCGGGTAGACCGGCCGGCCCTGCCGGTCGCTCGGCCAGTGCCGCTTGCCGACGTGTCCAGGGTGAAGCGCATCCAGCGGTGCTCGTCGCTCTTGGCCCCGCCGGTGTCGGTCTCGTGCACCACCTTCGAGTCCACCCGGATGGTGTTGATCCTGCCGTCTGCGGTTGCGGAAGCCTTCGATGCCCGCAGGCGGGATGCCGGTCGGCGGCATCGGTTCTCGGCCAGCCACTCGTAGATCACCTTGGCGATGCGCGGTGTTCTTGCACACCAGGATGAACACCGGCGGGCGCGGGTCGTCGCCGTGCGCTGCTCCCATTCCCGGCGCAGCTCGTCCCATAGCGCCGCCAGCATGGCGATCGGGCGTGTTGGCCCACTTGAGGATCGCCTCGGGCTTCGGCATTGCCGCTTCGGCCGCCGCGCTCCGCCGGCGTGAGCCTGGGCAGGATCCAGCGCCAGATGTTGAAGTAGCCGGGAATCTCCGCGCCGGTGGTGTCGCGCACCGCCAGCTGCGGGATCTTGACCAGCCCCGACTCGATGGCGTCGGTCAGGCCGAAGTCGCTGACCACCCACGGGAAGGGTCCGGTTGGTGTCCTGGCCGACGCGGCCCAGGAAATAGGGCGTGGCCGACAGGTCCACGCAGAAGTTGATGCCGCGCAGCTTGTGGATGCGGTCCAGGCCGTCCACCCAGACGGTCGCCTCCTTGAAGAACTCCTCGGCTGTCCTCCTCCTCGCCGAAGAGTCGTCCTCCTCGTCATCGGCTTCGGCCCGGCGAATGCGGTAGGCGTGATGGGCCTCGTCGTTGAAGACCAGGATGTTCTGCTTGCCGCCGATGCTCGCGCCCGAGCACCCGGTTGACCAGCGCGGTGTCGCTTTCGACGTAGCGTACCGACTCCACCTGCACCTTGCTTCAGGTTGCCCTGCGCGTCGTGATCCTCCTCGAGCACCTCGCAGCAAGCCCGGCCGCGACCTGCCGCGTGCAGCGCTCTTTCGGGTGAGATAGCGGCGCCCGCGCGCGGTGGTGGTCTTGGTGCCGATGGTGATGGTCTCGCGGGTCCGTGACCGGCACCCCGGCGCGTTGACCTTGCGCGCTCACGCCGCCGGTCTGCAGGCTTTGCGGCTCGAAGACGTGCCAGTTGGTGACCAGCACCCGGCCCCTGCCGCAGGTCCGGCATCAGGTGCGGCGGCACCAGGTCGCGCGTGCGGTAGAGGCTGGCCTCGCCGCGCTGCCGGGTCCAGCTCCCGCAGACGGCTGCGGATGGTCACGTTGGGGCAGACCACCAGCACGACGTCGGAGAAGCGCGCGTCGCCCGCGGTCGTGTGACCTTGTTCAGGATGCTCCAGGCGGCCAGCATGCCCATGACGGTGGTCTTGCCCGCGCCCGTGGCCATCTTGCAGGCGTAGCGGCGGAACGCCGCGTAGCCCTTCGGCTCTGCTGTCCTCGCTCGGCTCGTCGCAGGGGGATGTCGATCCCTTGGCAGGAAGTCCGCGCCGGGCCTCCTTCAGGAAGATGATGGTCTCGGCGGCCTCGAGCTGGGCGAAGAACAGCCGCTGCTCGCGGCCGTCGCGCCGCCAGTAGTTGAGCAGTTCGCGGGTGGTGCGGGTGACGCCCGGGATAGTCCTGCATCGCGCCAGGCCTGCAAGGCGCTCGCGAATGCGGTTCACCAGCGCCAGCTCGAAGCCGGCGGATACTCCGGCTGACGGCCGCAGCACGCCGTCGCTCGGTCCCACGGCTCGGCGGCCGTGGGGCGGTAGAAGTACACCGGCCGGACGGCGCCCGGGCGCGCATCGCGGCGGCTCGCCCTCGCGGATGTACCAGTGCTCGCGCCGGCTCCTCGTAGGGCGAGTTGAGGATCGGCTCGGGGACTTCGAAGTCGGTCATGGCATCGGCCTCCTTGAGGATTTCGACCACCAGCAGCTCATTGCCCCGGTCGTCGATGACCTTGACGGCGATCTGGCCGTGTTCGCCGGCCTCGAATGGGGCGCTGCGTCGTGCCGGCCAGGTGATCCCAGACGCTCTCCGTCGTAGCTCGCCCTTGAGGGCCTTCCTGCAGGTTCTCCCAGGCGCTGGTGCGCGGGAAGAACGCCTGGCAGACGTGGAAGCACAGGTCGTTGTAGTCGGTGTCGAGGAACCAGGCCGGCACGTCGTCGCCGCTGCGGTGGAGCGGTCTCCATCGTGGCCGGGTCGAACACGTCCAGGCCGAGCAGCTCGACCTGGTACGTGCCGGTTTCGCCGCTTGTCCGGGCTTCACTGTCGTGACCTCGACCTCGGGCAGGCCGCAGACGCTGAAGATCTGGCTGGAGCGCATGTTCTTCAGCAGGTCGCCCATCATCAGGTCCGGCGTGGCCTGGACGTAGGTGGCGGGAATGCCGACGGCTGGCTTCGCAGTTCTCGACCAGCTCGCGGGCGTTGGGCTGGATGGCGAAGCCGATCACGTAGAGGTGGGTGTAGCTCTTGGCGTGGGCCTCCCGGGCCGCCTCGTAGACCAGCTTCTCGCTCACCGCGCCGTTCTCCGGGCCGAAGACGATGGCCACCGGCTTTGCCGGCAGCGGCAGCCGGCCTCCATGCCGGCGCGACCGTTGGCCGGCACCGCAGGATCCTGGCTGTCACGGTGCCGTTTTCCACCAGGGCCTCGGCCGAGAGCGACAGCGTCTTGGCGGGCGGCCGGACGTTCTTGAGGTCACGGCTGCCGCCGCGAGGTGCAGGACCGGGGATCTTGCGCAGCACCTCCAGCATGCGGTCCACGAAGGAGCCGTGGCTCGCCGTTATCCCCGACCGCGCTCGTCCTCGTCGCCGTCGGCCTCCCAATCCACTGGGCGTCGGGATCGTGGCCTCGACGCAAACGGGCCGGTGACGCGGACGATCCTGCGACTCCACCTCGGGCCGGTCGACCAGGACCTCTTCCTGCGGGCGGCTCGTTGTTGGCGATGCGACTTCAGCGTGACGTGCGGGACGATGCCGCCGACCTCCTCGCCCTTGTTGTTCTGCTTGCGCTTGTAGACGAAGCCGCCGGCCGGGCCGCGTGCTGTCGTCCTTCAGGTCGTACCAGGGGAAGGTGGCGGTGAGCAGCCGCTGGCGGGCCAGCGCCAGCGGCACGCGGCTGACGTCGATCGTGATCCAGCGCCGGCCCCACTGCTCGGCGACATAGGCCGTCGTGCCGCTGCCGCAGGTGGGATCGAGCACCAGGTCGCCGGGGTCGGTGGTCATGAGGATGCAGCGCTCGATCACCTTTAGTGCTGGTCTGGACCACATACAGCTTTTGCTCGGAGCAACTCCGGCACTGCCAGTAGTCCGTCCAGATGATTGTTAATCGGCTGAGTACGGAAAGTCGTCAAGTACCGTTACATATCGAAGAGTGTTCCCTAGCAGCGATCAAGTCGCTTCGTGCTTCGCAAGGCGTTCCATGCCTGTCAGGTGTAGTCTTCCAATGACGTACCGGTTCGTGGTCGTGTACAGTCTACGCCTCGAACGTCGAATAGGCAGAAGGTTCTCTTGGGCACGCCGCTGGCGAGGTCAGGTTGTCGATGCGAAAATTCTGCCATCCCGCAGGGATAGTCCGATGGATTGTCCGTCTCTTCTTCGGATAAGTCGTCGGCGTAGTGCCATCGGGCAGTTCAACCCGATAGTACCTGGCTCCCTCCTCGCCTATCAACCTCTTTGGCAGAGTACAGCTGGCGATACTTGACTCGTTCGCTGATCCTTTGCGTACCAGAGCAAGATAGTCAGCCAGTACGGCTGAGAATGTGCTGATGCTCTGCCGCTTGTCGTCTTCGAGAAGGTGATAGACGCAGCAGAAGTTCTCCGCCCCGAACACCTCATCCATCAGCTCCCGCACGTGGTGCAGGTTCTCATCGCTGATCTGCACGAAGATGCTGCCGCTGGGGGTGAGCAGCTCGCGGGCCAGCAGCAGCCGGTCGCGCATGTAGGTCAGGTAGGAGTGCAGGCCCAGCTCCCAGGTGTCGCGGTAGGCCTTGACCATCTCCGGCTCGCGGGTCATGTCGTCGTCGTCGTTGTGCTTGCACGTCGCGCTTGCGCACGAAGGGCTGGAAGTTGCTGCCGAACTTCACCCCGTAGGGCGGGTCCATGTAGATCATCTGCACCTGGCCGCCCAGGCCCTCGTAGTCGCAGGAGCGAGTTCATCACCACCAGCGAATCGCCCAGGATCATGCGGTTGACCCAGTTGTCGCGGTACTCGTAGGCGCGCAGCACCTGGTCGGTGACCGGATGTGCTGCGGGTCGCCGAAGAGGTCGAGCATGTGCACCTGGCGCTGTCCGGTGTCGCGCTGATGGCCCTTCAGCGTCTCGAGATGGCCTTGGTGGAGAGCCGCTCGTGGACGAACAGCGGCAGGGTGGGCACGTCGAAGGAGAGGCGCTCGGCCTTGCCGGCCCAGTTCAGGAACGGCCGGCTGAGGCGCTTGAGCATGGCCACCGCCTCGTGCAGCCCGCTGACGCGGATTCGGTCGCGGCCGTTCTGGAATTCCCGCGGCTGAGGGGAAGACATGCGGCGGCTCCAGGCCGGCGGCTTCCTCGATCAGCGCCAGCAGCCATTCGCCCAGTTCGCGGGCGGGGTTCTGGCCATCCCAGTCGAGGGCCGGGGCCAGCGACGAGTCGTAGCAATAGGTGCGGGGCGCGCGCTTCTTGCGGAATTCCCGCTGCACGCCGACTTCGGGCCGCATGGGGCTGTCGGCGTAGGGATGTTGATAGGTCTCCGCGCTCATGATGGGCTGGTGCTTTTTCCGGGATTTGGTGCCGCCTGCCATGACCCCTCCTTGACGCCGACGATGGCTGATTCGACTGTTGGCCGAGCAAGGTGATGCAAGCTCTGTGTTCGGTCACACGGTTGCCGTAATCTAGCACGGCCTTGTAGGGTGGACAAAGCGTAGCGTGTCCACCGTTTTTTTGCTAGGTGTAACGTGCCCACCCTCACTCTGGCGGACACGGCCTCACGGCCTTTGTCCGCCCTACAGGGATTCGGGATGACCCGCTGGGATAATGGCCACGCACTTGCGTAGCGTGTCCACCGTCACTTTGGCGGACACGGCCTCACGGCCTTTGTCCGCCCTACAAGGTTTCCTCATTTGGTGGCGTGGTGCTAAGACCGGTCCCTGAGTTATCGTGCGCTGTTCTAGTCATTCTGTTCCGGGGAGCGACGGATTTCGGTTATACCCGACTTGGGTAACGGCTTGCTCCGATCTGCATCCTGAGGGGCCTCCGATTGGATTGACCGTTCCGGTGCCGCCTCGACCGGTGCTTGGGCTGGCGGACTGGAGGGCCGTTGCTGACAGCCGGGGCCGAGCGCAATCACGAGCAGAAGCAAGACCATGGTCGATGCAATCAGCGTGACTGTCGTCTTGAACAGCCTGGCCATGATAACTCCTATTCGCCCTGTTCCGGGGTGCGGCGGATTTCGGTAATACCTGCCTTGGGCAGTTTCTCCCGAAGGACCATTCATCAGGTCGTTCCGCAGCTTTGGGATCCGATTTCAGCCTGGGCCTGGCGGCCGGTGCCAAACCCGGTCTCGGGGGCATGGAACCAGGGTCTGAACCCTTCTCAGGGGGAGGCCCCACCCGTCCGGTCGGCGGGGCGCCGTCACCCGGCTTCATTGGAAGTGTCCCGGATGGAGGAGGGCTGCCGGATGTGGCTTGGCCGCTCTCCTGCGTGGGCTGGGGGTCCGCGGCCTGGAGTTGCGGCAGGGATAAGCTGCAAGCGAACAGAAAAACAGTGAGGACCAAAAAGGCTTGGCGCAACAAAATCGGGACTTGAATCTTGATGTTCATTTCGCCCTCCCACCCTCCCGTCAGGAGGGAGTTTTGAGCGGTCTCTTATTGGCCAGAAAAACCAGTGACTTCAAAAACCTCTACGGTCTCTTGACGGCCCTTGACTTGCCTCACCGCCTGCCGCCCCAGGAGAAATCCCGGTCCGGCAGCTTCGACGGCAGCGCGACTGGCCACAATGGTCCAGCCCAGTTCCTTGCTCAAACCCTCCAGGCGGGAGGCGATATTAACCGCATCGCCGATGGCGGTGAATTCCAGACGTTTGGGGGAACCGATGTTGCCGACGATAACCTCACCGGTATGAATGCCGATACCGATGCGAAATTCCGGGAGCGGCCGATCGCGATAATGCTCGGCCATCCAGGCGCGAAAGTCCTTGGCGTTGGCGGCCATGCCCAGGGCGGCCTGGAGAGCCCGGCGCGCATGATCCGGGAACGGTGCCGGAGACCCAAACACCGCCATCACGGCATCACCGATGAACTTGTCGACCGTGCCGCCGGCGGCCAGGATAATTTCCACCACACTGCTGAAATAGGTGTTGAGCATTTCCACCACCTGGCGGGGACTGAGATTCTCCGAAATAGTAGCAAAATTGCGGATGTCGGAAAAGAGCACGGTGACGGTGTGGCTTTCACCGCCCAGATCGGGTCGCGATCCCGAGGTCAGGAGTTTCTCCACGACATCATCCGAGACATAACGGCCAAACATCTGCCGAAGTCGGGTTCGTTCCCGTTCCTCGCCGGTAAGTCGCACTCCCAAAATCCCGACAAAGGTTAGAGCCAGCCCCAGTTGCGGAGTAGCCGTGGGGATAATCCAGTGGTGACGGAAGAGCAGGTAAGCGACCAGGGCGCAGAGTGTCCCCAGCAGACAACCGGCTGCCAAGCCCCGCCAGGAGGACATGCGGGCAAAGAGGACCGCACCCAGAAGCACCACGCTAACCACATAGACCCAGGAAAGTAAGGGTGCGGCCGACCGGGGGGCTCTGCCGGTGAGCAGAGTTTCGACGATGTTGGCGTGCAGCTCGGCGCCGCTCATGTAACGGCCATCCAGGCTCCAGAAACCCAGCGTGTAGGGAGTCGAGTGGATGTCTTGCACCCCGGAGGGTTCATAGGCCAGAATGGCTACCTTGCCATGGAGGCCCTGCACTTCCGGATCGGCCTCTGCTGTTGGGCGGAGCAGACGGCTGAAAGAGAGACGCGGAATAGTACCGGGAGGGCCGGCAAAGCCGATTCTAGGGAGATTGGGACTGAACGCCGGCGAAAGATCAGAAGATGACAGATTTGGGCGCACAAGCTCGATCTCGGCGGCGGGATCGCCCCCCGTGGCCCTGATCGCCAGGAGTTGGGCAAAGGTGAGCAGGACCTGCCCGTTATCGGCCGCCAGCGCCGGGTGGTAGTGGCGGATGACCCCATCGGTGTCCTCCGGGAAATTGGCCAGGCCCACATCGAGCAAGGCGTGCGGCAGGGCGTTGAAGTAAGGGGCGATGGGGAGTTTGATTCGGGTCTTGTCTTGTTCATCGCTGACCAGCGTGGCGGCCAATACCACCTGACCGGAGGCCAGCTGTTCCTTGAACGGGGCGTCGAACCTGTGACTGACGGGACTGTCGGGAATCACGCGGGAGAGCCAGGCTTCCATGCTCACGGAATAGAGGTAATCGAGACCGATGATCCGGACCCCTGCCTGGCGCAACACGGCGATTGCCCGGGCAAAATGGGGGGTCCAGCAGACCAGAGGTTCATCCTGATGTTCCCCGAGGGTCTGGTCGTCGATGGCGACGATGACGGTGTGCTCGGGACGATAACGCACCCCGGCGAGCTGGTGCCAGAGGTCGTAGTAAATACCTTCGGGGTGTTGCAGCCAGCCGAGTTGCGCCAAGCCAATGAGGACGGTTCCACCGGTAGCCGCGAGAAGGATGGCGAGAAGCTTATGTTTTCTTGGCATAAACCACTCTGCGGTAACCTTGATCCTAAGTACAGCAGCACAGAATGAAGTGTCCAAACAGGATGATTATCACGTAGGGCGGACAAAGGCCATGCGGCCGTGTCCGCCAGATGAGATGGCGGACACGCTACGCTTTGTCCGCCCTACGGAGCTTCATCCCCTGGCAGACACAAGAACGCATGCCATGCCCCCACGCATGAACACCTGGAAGGGGAGAGGAGGCACAGAGAATGGGTGCGGACTCTTGCCTGAATGAACTATCCTACCAGCAGCCACAAAACCACTCCCAGCGCCAGGCACACCGCGATCCCCAGCGGGATGGTGCGGCGCAGGATCTCGCCTTCCTGCCCCTGAGCCCCGCACATGGGCGCTGCCAGCGCAATCTTGAGCGGCGAAGAAATCGAGCCCACCGCGCTTCCCACCGCCAGCCCACTGGCTAGAAGCGATGGCGACACGGCCAGCAATTGAGCGGTGGTGACGTGCAGCTTGCCGAACAGCACGATGGAAGCAGTGCCGTAGCCGGTGAGAAACGTCCCCACCCAGCCGATGAGAGGGGCGAACAGCGGGTAGAACCGCCCGGAAGCGGCGACCACTCCATTGGCCAGGATCAGCGCGATGTTACGGGCGGGATCCAAGGTGGTGAAATCCCCTTGATACCCGGAGTAGGCAATGACCTGCCCGGCCGCGCCAAAGAGCGCCATGGCCACAACTGGGCGCCACGCCCGCCGGTTGGTGATACGGAAGTTCCGCCACGCGCGGGTGCGATCAGGTGCCAGCCCCAGAGCAGCGAGATAGGCGAGGAAAATATAGGTGTAGGCCGAAGAGAACGGTTGCAAGCGGATCACATGTCCCGGCACGACGCTCACCGCCAGAGGCCAGGTGTGGGTGGCTAATTGTTTCAGAGGAGCGACCAGATTGACCGCAAACAGGCAGGTCACCAGGAGCAACAGCGGGGCCATGTCGCGCAGGAGCCGCCCGGTGAGGGTCCAGCGGTAGGTACCCACCAGGCTGAGGCCTACCAGTACGCTGATGCCGCCTAGCAGCCCGGCAACCGCGCCACTCACGTAATAGGCGGCAAACAGGGCGCCGCCTCCAGCCAGCGAGCCGACTGCAGTGAGCAGCAGCCAGTGGTTGCGGAATTCTCTTCCCCGCCCCAGCAGCCAGGGGATGGAATATACCATCAACAGGGTGGCGGGGAGCGACAACAGTGCCACGTCATGTGTCAGTCCGACCATTTCCAGGCCGGTCACCAGAGCCAGGACCGTGAGTATCGCGCCACCCAGTTCGAGGATCATCAGGCCGGCGTAGCCGGCGATGGAGAGGGCGGCGGCGCCAGTACCCGGCAGACCCGCCGCACTCAGCATCGGGGCAATGATTGGTTCCGCCACGATGCCTGCGCCTTCCATGAAATTGCCGGCGCCAACGGCAATCAACAGGGTGCTGTGCCAGGGGTTGCGTGTCAGGGCGGCAAACCATGTCACCACCCGCGCCAGCGATCCGGTCTCCAACAGAAAGCCGGACAGTAGCATACCGGAGTAGATCACCAGCAGTAGCGGCAGGTTGGTCAAGAGCCCGTCCAACATCGCCATGACCACTACCGTAGCCGGCGTTTTGAACCAGAACAGCACCAGCCCGAGCGTATAGAGAGTCCCCCAGCAGGCCAGTTCCAAGGCTTGGCGTTTGAAGCCCACAGCCAGCACCATGATCAGCAAGATCGGGGTCCAGGAGAGAAAGAAATCGAAAGACATGATCGCTATCAGCTCAGGAATTCAAGCGAAAACCGGTTCCCAGCATCTAACCCTCATAATTTCCTCTGTTCCCTTTCCTGGTAAGCTTTCAGAATCGTCTCAATGAGGGTGTCGATGTTGACCGGCTTCTCCAGGTACTCGTAGGCACCCTGAAAAAGCGTTTCCAGGCGATCCTGCTCGGACCCGTGGCCGGTCAGGATAATTACTTGGATGTCCGGGTTCATCTGCTTCAGGTGAAGCAACACCTCCTTACCGGATAGTCCCGGCATTTTGAGGTCGAGCACCACCACATCGGGCACCTCATTGGCGACCAACCGTAGTGCTTGGTCTCCGTTCAGGGCCACATTGGACGGATAATCCCTTCGCTCCAAGCGCCTCGAAAGAGTCTCGACAAAATCAACCTCGTCGTCAATGAGCAGGATCTTGATCATCTTCGTCATGCCCAGTACTGGCCACAGAGCTATCACTCTTGCGTGGCTAGTAGTCCTCGCCCCTTGATGGGGAGGCCCAGGAACTGCTTGCTAACTCTCGCCCGCATGAACAGGTACTCCGTCAGGCAACTACCAGTCAGATCCGGTCAAATCCGGGGCGGGTCGAAAGAGCTGACCTGATGAGACCTGATCAAGATAAGTTCGTCACTCCGCCGGTGTTTTCTTGATCATGAAATTGCCGGACCGTGCTGCGGGTTGGAGAGGTCAACTCGCCTGGGCCATGCGGGATTGCTACCAATGCTTGGCGCCGGCTTGAAGAAGAATCTGGTCGAGACCGGTTAAACCGTATTGGATAGCGTACTTGAGGGGGGTCTTACCGTGGTCGTCGATGGCGTTCACATTGGCACGCGCGTCAATGAGCATGTGGACCAAGTCCACGTAGCCCTTGATGATGGCATGGTGGAGCGGGGTGTCGGAGGTATAGTCCTTAACGTTTACGTCCGCACCGCCCTTGAGCAGCAAAGTCACCATGTCGGCGAAATTGTTGACCACCGCCAAATGCAGCGGCGTATACTGGAATCGATCCGTCTTGGCGTTCAGGGCAATGCCTTTCTCAATCAGCGCCTGAGCGATTTCCAGGTGATTGCCCAGAGCGGCCAGATGCAAGGGGTTGTAGCCAGTGTGCTCGCCGGCAAAAATGCGCAGATGCAGGTCAGCACCTTTGGTGATGAGTAATGTAGCGATTTCCGCATGACCATTGAGAATGGCCACGTGGAGGGCGGTCTCCCCGGTATCAAGACTGAGATCCAGATCCGCATTGTGTTCGAGGAGCATGGCTACGATATCGCTGTGCCCATTGCAGGCGGCCTTGTGCAAAGGCGTCCAGGCGCCTTTCTTGTTTTGCACATTGACGGAGGCTCGCTTGTCGAGGAGCATGGCTACGATATCGGCCTCCCCGTTCCCGGCGGCCAGGTGCAAGGGCATATCACCGTCGACCATTGCTGGCGTTCACATCGGCGCCAGCGTGAAGAAGAATCTTCAACAGTTCGGCATGCCCTGCCGCGGCGGCGTTGAACAAGGCGAGTTGGCCGGCTTCTTCTCCGGCGTTGGCGCCTGCCGTGATAAGCTCCACCAGCAACTGTTCATGGCCCTGCGCGGCCGCGACCGACAACACGGTCTTGCCGGTAACATCGACCGCGTTTGGGTTAGCCCCGTCGGCCAGGAGTTCGTGGGCTTCAGCTGCGTCGCCGCGTTCCACGGCGGTCAGCAGCATGAAATCACGATCACCGATAAGCAACGACATTACCGCCTGGTCGCGGAAGATGATTTCGGCAACCGCTGCTTGAGCAAGTTCCACTTCATAGGTGTTGGCTTTCTTGCCGATACCCAGGAACCCTTTGCCGCCCTCCGCGGCCTGACGGAAGGCAACGATGGCTTCACCGCCGCGAATCTGGCTCTTGGTCTTCAGCCGTGCGGTGGGTTCGTCATCGGCTTCAATGCTGATGGTTCGCTTTTCGGAGGTGACCAGCTCCCGCCTCTCGATGACGCAAACGTCATGGGGGAGTTTGGCTTCCGCCGCGATCATAGCTGCCGCACTGGTTTCCGCGCCAGCCTTGATGGTTCTGATTTGCGAGCCGTCACTCACTACCTCCGCTGCCACAAGGAACATGTCTTCCGGAACAGCTTCCTTGGCCTTCTTGCGTGCTTCCTCCAAAGAATCGGCCACCACCTTGATTTCCCGATGAATCATAGTAGACTTCCTTTCGCCCGGCGGGTTGTTGATTGCCGTGTGGGGACCTCTAGGTTCCTTCCGTATTGCGCTGTCGATAAGATCTAGTATCTTACGAATTATTCACGTCAGGTCAAGACAACTGTGAGGGCAGGATGGTAATTGAGGGCAGAGTGGGAGCATTATTTCCGCTTCCACTCTGCTTCTGTTTGCTCGTGAAACAGCTGGGATGGGTACCGATGGACCGAACGGTTGGACGTATCGTGTAGCGATCCGCTTCGCGAGCTATTTCGAACCGTTGCCGAGATAGGCGTGCATGGCCTCAGCGGCCCTGCGTCCTTCGCCCATGGCGCTGATTACCGTGGCGCCTCCCGAGACGATGTCGCCGCCGGCCCAGACGCGCGCCTTGGAAGTCTTGCCGCGTTCATCGCAAACCACCGTGCCCCACTTGGTTACTTCCAGATCGGGCGTGGTGGAGGCAATCAGCGGATTGGGCGAAGTGCCCAGCGACACCGCCACGGTGTCCACGTCCATGGCAAACTCGCTTCCCATCTTGGGCTGCGGCCGCCGCCGCCCGCTGGCATCGGGTTCTCCCAATTCCATGCGGATCAATTCCATGGCCGCCACATTGCCGCGGCCATCGCTGAGGAATGCCGTCGGGGCGCACAGGAAATGGAAATGGATGCCTTCCTCCTCGGCGTTTTCCACCTCTTCGTGGCGCGCCGGCATCTCTTCCCGCGAACGTCGGTAAATGACGTTGACCTCATCGGCTCCCAGGCGCACCGCACAACGAGCTGCGTCCATGGCCACGTTGCCGCCGCCGATCACCGCCACCCGGCGGCCCATCTTGATGGGTGTGGCATACTTGGGATAGAGATAGGACTTCATGAGTACGGTCCGGGTTAGGAACTCATTGGCGGAATAGACCATGTTGAGGTTTTCTCCGGGCACCTTGAGGAACATCGGAAGGCCGGCGCCGGTTGCTAGATACACCGTGTCGTAGCGGGTGTTTAGGAGTTCATCCAAGCTGAAATTGATTCCAACGACGGTATTCAACTGGATATCCACACCCAGCGACGCCACGTAATCGACTTCGCGTTGGACGATTGCCTTGGGCAGACGAAACTCGGGGATGCCGTACATCAGAACCCCGCCGGCCACGTGCAGAACTTCGAACATGGTCACTTCATGGCCGAAGATGGCCATGTCGGCCGCAACGGTCAACCCCGACGGGCCGGTGCCGACCACCGCCACCTTCTTGCCGGTGGATGGGGCAATCTGCGCAGTGGTGACGATGCCTTGAGCGATTTCCCAATCGGCCAGATAGCGTTCGAGACGGCCTATGGCGATGGGGGCGCCCTTTTTTGCAAGGGTACAGACCCCTTCGCACTGGGTCTCCTGTGGACAGACCCGACCGCAGATGCCGGGAAGCGAGGTCTTGGTCTTGAGGATCCGGCTGGCCCCTTCAATATCACCGCCGGCCATAGTCGCGACGAAATCCGGGATATCGATATTGACCGGGCATCCGGCCTGACAATTGCGCTTCTTGCACTTGATACAGCGCGAGGCTTCCTCCATGGCCATTTCGTGAGTATAGCCCAGGGCTACTTCGTCGAAATTGCGGCTGCGCACTTGCGGGTCCTGGCGGGGCATGTCGAGCCGATTCAAATTGAGTTTGGGCTTTTTGCCCTTACCTTCTTCTTCTGCCTTGGGGGTATCTTTGACTTCACTCATGATAGTGACTCCTTCCGCCCGTTACCATTGCGAGCATCCGCGACACTGGAAGCCCTGCTGCCGGACGCTGTCGTCGGCATAGGTGCAGCGCCGGGCCAGCAGCACGTCCCAGCCCTCCACTTCGTGGCCGTCAAATTCGGGCCCATGGACGCAGGCGAAGCGGTTGCCACCTTTGGTGCTGAAGCGACAAGCCCCGCACATACCGGTACCATCCACCATCACCGGTGCCAGATGGACCATGGTCTTAATGCCGGCCGGCCGGGTAGCTTCACACAATGAATGCATCACGCACAGGGAAGCCATGGCGATCACCCGGTTCACAGGGGCGTTGCCATTGCCCAGGAGTTTCTGTAACACCCCAACGGCCGTAGGGTTTTGCGGGGAATCGCCCAGGGCGAGAATCAGTTTGTCGCTGGCGACCGCCAGTCGTTCCTGCCCGTAGACGGCCTCAGGGGTAGCGGCCTGAAGGATGGTGGTCACCTGGTTGCCGTTGGCTTTCAATGCTTCGACGACGGGAGCAAGACCAGCAATGCCATAGCCGCTGGCTACCGCTACCACGTGGCCGTAATGGTCCACCTCGCCGGCACGTCCCAATGGACCGATGAAATGCGCAAAGCCATCGCCAACCTTGAGCGACGCCATCTGCTGGGTGGTGCGCCCGACCTCGATGAAAACGAAATCCACGGTACCGGCATCGCGGTCCCAGTCGCTGATAGTGAATGGTACCCGCTCGCCGACTTCATCCACAATCAGAATGACGAACTGCCCCGGCTGGGCCTTGGCGGCCACATAGGGCGCCGCCACCCGCATCCGGTGGACCTTGGGAGCCAGTTCTTGGTGTTCAATAATGGGAAACATGGGTTCCTCCTGGGTCACTGATCACGCTTGTGCTAAGCGCAGCAAGCGGTTTGAGCAATGTCCGCCTTGCCGACACGCACCGCGCAGACCTTGAATTCCGGGATTCTGCTCACCGGGTCATGGGCCGGGTTGGTAAGGCGATTGACGGGTGATTCGGCAAAGTGGAAATCCATGGCCACCACTCCCGGAAGCGCCTTGTAAGTGATGCGGAGCTGGGCTGTCACCGTCCCACGCCGGGATGTAACGGTCACGCGATCGCCATCGGCCAATCCAAGCTTCTCGGCGTCACCCGGATGGATCTCCACCCACTCGCGGTCCCGAAGTTGGGTGAGCCCAACCACTTTCCGGGTCATCGTGCCGGTGTGGTAGTGGAACAAGCTCCGCGCCGTGGTGAGAACCAAAGGATAGTCGTCATCGGGCTGTTCCGCCGGCCCCTGATAGGTGATGGGGATGAACTGGCCCCTGCCGCGGGTAAAGCGTTCCTGATGCAGAATAGGTGTTCCGAGATGCTGAACGTCCGGACAAGGCCACTGCAACCCCTGCGTCTGCAACCGTTCCGGGGTAATCCCCCCGTAACTAGGAGTTAGCCTATTGATTTCACGAAGAATGTCGGCTGCCGCAGCGAAATCGAACCCCTTGGCACCCATGCGCTGGGCCACCTGACAAATAATCCACCAATCGGGTTTGGCGTTGCCGGCGGGTGTGACTACCGGGTTTAGCCACTGAACTCGGCGTTCGGTATTGGTGAAAGTGCCGTCGCGCTCCATGGCCGCCGCCGCGGGCAGCACCATGTGGGCGCTTTGAGCAGTTTCGGTCATGAAGATATCCTGGCACACCAGCAGCTCCAATTTCTGCAGACACTTGCTGGCGTGATCCAGGTTGGGTTCGCTGAGTACTGGGTTTTCCCCGACCAGGTACACCGCTTTGATTTCACCGCGGTCGATGGCGTCGAACATCTCCGGCAAGGTCCGGCCCACGTCTCCAGAGAGCTTCACCCCCCAGGCGGTTTCGAATTTCTCGCGCACGGCCGGGTCGGTCACGGTCTGGTAACCGGTGTAGACATTGGGAAGGCCGCCCATGTCGCAGGCGCCCTGGACGTTGTTTTGGCCGCGCAGAGGGTTGACGCCGCTACCCGGTTTGCCGATGTTGCCGGTGAGCATGGCAAGATCGCCCACGGCGATGACGTTGTCGGTGCCGTGGGTGTGCTGGGTAATGCCCATGGCATAAAGGATGGCCGATGGTTTCTTCTTGGCGTAGAGATGGGCGGCTTCATGGATCTTTTCAGCCGGAACGCCGGTAGTCCGTTCGACAAAGTCAAGATCGTACGGTTGCAGCGACGCTTTGAAGGCATCGAAGTTCTCGCAGCGTTCCTCGATGAAGGCCTTATCCTCGATCTTTGCATCGACGATCACCCGGGCCATGCCCATGAGTAATGCCAGGTCGGTGCCGGGGCGGTGCTGCAGGAATAGGTGGGCATACTTGACCAGGGGATCTCAAACGGATTGGCGACGATGAGCTTGGCGCCGTCCAGGACCGCCCGCCTGACACGGGTGGCAATGACGGGATGGTTGGACGAAGTGTTGGTGCCGATGGCGAAGATGCAACCGGCTTGTTGGATGTCGGCGATGGAATTGGTCATGGCGCCGCTGCCGAAGGTTCGTAGCAAACCTGCTACGGTCGGGGCGTGTCAGAGGCGGGCGCAGTGGTCGACGGAGTTGGTCCCCAATACGGCTCGAGCAAATTTCTGCAGCACGTAATTGTCTTCGTTGGTGCATTTGGCCGAGGCAATCACGGCGACTTGATTGGGTTGGTACTTCTGAAGAGCCGTAGCCACAGTGTTGAACGCTTCATCCCAGGACACCGCGGACCATTCCCGGCCCTTCTTGACCAGAGGCTCGGTAAGCCGGTCCGGATGGTGGACAAAACCGGCAATGCCGAAACGGCCTTTGACACAGATCTGACCCTGGTTGGCCGGGCCGGTGGGATCGGCTTCCTGACGAACGATATGGTTGTCCCGGACGGAAAAGACCAGCCGGCATCCGACTCCGCAATAGGGGCAGATACTGGTGGTCTGCGTGGTTGGTCCTTGGTACTTGGAATTGGCCGGATCGACACGGTCGTAGAGGGCCGGGGTGGGGCACACATCGACACAGGCCGCGCAGAATTGGCAATTCACGTCTTCCAGCGGGCGATTGAAAGCCGTGCCAATCTCCATACCGCGTTTGCCTTCGCGGAAACTGATGGCCTGAGCTCCGCGGATTTCATGGCACACGCGGACGCAACGGCCACAACGGATGCAGTAGTGGTAGTCCCGTTCAAAGAACGGTCCACCGGGGAGCTTTTCCTGCAACCGTTCCTTGCCGTCTCCCGAAGGTGGTTCAATGCCCACCTGGCGAATGAGGTCCCGCAGTTCCGGAGATAAGGCGTCACCCGGGTAGTCCTTGAGGATCAGCTGCAGCATTTGCTGGCGGTACTCTTGCACCCGCGGGGTTTGAGTGCGCACCACCATGCCGTCCACCGCCGGTGTGGTGCAGGATGCGGGCAAGCCCCGGTCACCCTCGACATCCACCACACAGAGGCGGCACGATCCCACCGGTTTGAGATACGGATGGGTGCACAGGGTAGGGATAACGATCCCCGCCTGCCGAATCGCCTCCAGAAGCGCAGTTCCTTCCGCGACCTCGACCGCCTGACCATCAATTCTAAGTCGAATAGCACCTGTCATAGTTCCACCTGGCATGAATGAGAAACAGTTGATTTGGGTCTTTTCTCCTGGAGGGTTCCACCCAGACATGTGCCGACAGTCGATAACGCCTGCGTGGCAACCTTGCGAGGGATTCGAAGCCGGCGGTGCCAACCCTGGATGGGGAAGAGCCAAAAGTCCACGAGGGCCGTTGGTGCCACTCCTGCCAGCACCGGCCCTCCTCTAACCAAGCACCTGCCCGACCAACTCGAAGCCCTCTATCGTCTTGCCAATACCGCGGTACAGCTGGGTGATTCGCTGCCAGAACCGCATGCACATCACCGGAGGAGGGAGACCCAGCGCGCAACCATGGAGCAGGGAGCGTTCGGTACCACCAAAACGAGACGCATTCGATCAAAAGAAATTAATCACATGGCTATATAGCACGCTCTTTACCTTTGTGCAATCGTTTCCGCAGAATCGCGATGTCGCCGGTTGACTTGCACCGAACCAGCCCATGGCAGCTGTTGTAAGGACCTACCCGTAAAGAAATCCCCCCTTTTTGCCAAAGGGGACTTGATCGGTCGGCTTATTTACTGACAAGCCCTAAGTTGTCGGATCGACCCAGCCCATCTCGAGGCATGAAATCGGTTTGGCCAGGGATGCGGCCTATGGTATACAACGAGACGAGTGAAACCTTGAGGTTCCGTGACCGGTTGGGTTGTCGGCCCGGCTGCACCGCCCTAACGCTTGCGCAGACACGAAGAGGAAACGCGTCCATGAAGATTGCATATTTCAGCATGGAGATTGGCCTCAGTGAACACATCCCCACCTACAGTGGCGGCTTGGGAATTCTTGCCGGCGATCACATCAAGTCGGTGGCCGACCTCAACATTCCACTGGTGGGCGTAACGCTCCTGTACAAGCGTGGCTACTTCGTCCAGCATATCAACCTCCTCGGCAAACAGGAAGAAATGTACCCCTACTTTGATCCACGCGCCTTCATGGAGCAGTTACCCTTCAAGGTCACCATTAAAATCGCCAATCGTGACGTTCACATTGGGGTCTGGAAGTACAATTACGCGGGGGTCCGCGGCAAGGTCCACGTGTACTTCCTGGATACCGATTTGTCCATCAATTCCCCCGAAGACCGGCTGATTACCCAATATCTCTATGGCGGGGACCAGCACACCCGCATCTGCCAGGAAGCGGTTTTGGGTATTGGCGGTTATATGGTCCTCAAGCGTCTGGAAACCGGTATCACCACCTATCACATGAATGAAGGTCACGCCTGCTTCCTGACCCTGGCGCTGTTGCGAGACATGAACGGCAACAGCGAGAAAGTGCGGGAAAAGTGCGTCTTCACGACCCACACCCCGGTGCCGGCAGGTCATGACAAGTTTGACTACGCGATGGCGGCGGACATCCTGGGTGCCTACCTGCCGGCCAACATCCGCAGCTTGGCTGGCCAGGACCTGCTCAACACCACCTTGTTGTGTCTCAACCTGTCACGGGCCAGCAATGGGGTGAGCCAGCTGCATGGCGACATCTCCCGGGAAATGTTTCCGGGTTTTGACATCGGATCGGTCACCAATGGCGTTCACCATCTGAGCTGGACCGGACCGGAATTCCAAACGTTGTTCGACCAGTATCTGCCTAACTGGCGGCATCAGCCACAGGTTCTAAGCGAGGCGGTGAAGATTCCGGATGAGGCGGTGCGAGCCGCCAAGCTTGCCGCCAAGAGGCGCCTTATCAGCTATATCAACGGCATTGCCGCAGTGGGGTTCAGTGAGGAGCAACTCACCATATGTTTTGCCCGACGGGCGGCGGCCTACAAACGTGCCACTCTGATCTTCATGGATATCGAGTATCTTCTCAACCTGTCCTTCGACCGCGTCCAATTCGTTTTTGCAGGGAAAGCGCACCCCAAGGATGAACTGGGTAAGGAACTCATCAGGGATATCATCAACATCGGCAAACAGTATGAAGATCGGCTGCGGATGGTCTATCTCCCTAATTACAACATCTGGCTGTCGGCGCTCATGACCCAGGGGGCCGATGTATGGCTCAACACCCCGCGCCGACCCCGCGAGGCATGCGGGACCAGCGGCATGAAGGTGGTATTCAACGCCGGTGTCAATATGAGTGTACTCGACGGTTGGTGGCGGGAAGCCTGCCGCGACCGCATCAATGGCTGGGCCATCGGCGATGATGAGGACCTGAGTGATGAGGCGGCATCGGCCGATTTCTACCATGATCTAGACGAAATGGTGACCACGTATTATGCCAGCCCCAAGCGATGGGCGAACATCATGAAGAACTCCATAGCCGACTGCGGAGCGGTGTTCAATACCCAGCGGATGGTGCTGGACTACCTGCACAAGTACTACCTGTAGTCGCCCAAATTATTCCACCGAAGTTAGCACATTGCTTAGTACTACTGTGTCATTTCGAGCGAAGCGAGAAATCTTGGTGCTTGGAATCACGCAAAGATCTCTCCCTGCCGTAGGCAGGGTCGAGATGACAACATGCGGCAGAATTTCGGGCACTTCAGTGTGTGTTGCGGTACTCGGTAAGAGGTTATGAACCTGCATGAACCCAAGGACTGAATTCCTCAGGACCGGTAGGACGCGTTGATCTTGACGTAGTCATAGGACAAATCGCAGGTGTAGACGCGGTACTCGGCCTGCCCTAATCCGACCTCCAGGTGGATGACGATCTCTTTCTTTCGAAACACGCGGGTTGCAGCTTCCTCGACGCTGGCACCGGGTACCGGTGTCCCTCCTCGGAACACGCAAACGTCATCGAAATGCAGTGTCACTCGCTCGGGTTGCAGGGGTACTCCGGCGCGTCCGGCTGCGGCGATGATCCGGCCCCAGTTGGCGTCTTCCCCGAAAAAGGCGGTTTTGACCAACGGTGAGTTGGCGATGGTGAAGGCGATGGTGCGCGCGGCTGCGGCATCCGCTGCGCCGCTGACGCGCACTTCGATAAATTTGGTAACCCCTTCGCCGTCGTAGACAACCTGCTTGGCCAGATCCAGCATTACGGCTCCCAGGGCTTTTCCAAACAATACACCGGCTTCGCTGTGAGGATCGCTGATGAGATCATGGCCGGCGCAGCCTCCGGCCAAAACCAACAAGGTATCGTTGGTGCTGGTATCGCCGTCGATGGTGATGCGATTGAAAGAGGCCTCGGCACACGTCCGAGTCCAATACTCCAGCACCGGGGCGGTGAGTTTCGCATCGGTACAGACAAAGGCCAGCAACGTCGCCATGTTGGGGGCGATCATCCCGGCCCCCTTGGCCACTCCGGTAATGGTAACGGTCTTGCCGCCGAGGACCACTCGGGTGCTGGCCGCTTTAGGCACCGTGTCGGTGGTCATGATGGCTCGGGCCAGATCGTCCCAGGCATCTTTGTGGAGGGTTGTGGTGAGCTTCGGCACGGCCTGTTCCACGGCTTCTAGTGGGATCTGCTGGCCGATCACGCCCGTCGAGCACACCAGCACCATTTCCTCGGCAATCCCCAGAGCCCGGCCGGTGATGGCCGCCATTTCCCGAGCGCGCCTCAGACCTTCGCGGCCGGTTCCCGCGTTGGCGATGCCGGAATTGACCACAATGGCCCGGGCCTGTTGCAACCCGAGATGTTCCTTGCAGAGCAACACCGGCGCTGCCGGAAACTGATTCTGAGTGAACACGCCGGCGGCGACCGCAACGTCATCGGCAGCAATCAAGGCAAGGTCGGTGCGTTCCCGGTAGCGAATCCCGGCATGGACCGCTGACACCCGGAAACCGGGCACCGCAAGGGTTCTCCTATCGAGCACAACATTTTTTGTATTTTTTTCCGCTTCCACAGGGGCAGGGGTCATTTCGGCCAACTTTCTTATCCTTTCTAACTGCTTGAGGGCGCGCACCGGTGCCATCACCGGGACCATAAAACTTCGGCTGGTTTTCCTGCTCCCGCTTCAATTCCTGCACTTGAGATTCCCTCTGGATCTGGATTTGATACAGAAGCTTGACGGTCTCTTCCTTGACACGCTCGATCATCTCTTGAAACAGCCCATGACCTTCGCGCTTGTAAGCCACCAGCGGGTCCACCTGGGCATAGCCGCGAAGGAAGATACCCTCCTTGAGGTGGTCCATATTGAGCAGGTGATCTTTCCAGAGGCCGTCCACGGTCTGGAGCATGATGTAGTTTTCCAGGTCCCGCATCACGGCTTCCCCGAATTCTCGTTCGCGGGCATCATAGCGATCGTGAACGCGCTGCAGAAAAGCCTCGGCAAATTCCTCCTGGCTGGTATCCGTCAGAGATTCCACGGTCCATTTGGGGTCGAACCCAAAGCAGCGTTGGACTTCGAGATTGAGTTTTTTCAGGTCCCAATCTTCGGCAAAGGTCTTGGGGTCGGTGCATTCGTCTACCAGGGCTTCCATCAGGTCGTCCACCATGTCCATGACCGCCGTTTTGAGGTTGCCACCCTGGAGAATCTCGCGTCGCTGCTGGTAAATAACGGTACGCTGCTGGTTCATAACATCGTCAAACTCCAGCAGTTGCTTACGAATGCTGAAGTTCTGAGCTTCCACACGGGTCTGGGCATTTTCGATGGCACGGCTGATCATCCGGTGCTCGATGGGTTCATCTTCTTCCATGCCGAGACGCTGCATCAGGCCGGACAACCGATCGGCAGCGAATATGCGCATCAGGTCATCTTCCAGGGACAGGTAAAAGCGCGATGATCCTTTATCTCCCTGACGACCGGAACGGCCGCGCAACTGATTATCGATACGCCGTGATTCATGACGCTCGGTTCCCAGGATGTGGAGCCCGCCCAGGTCGGCGACGCCGGCTCCGAGAACAATGTCGGTACCACGTCCCGCCATGTTGGTGGAGATGGTGACAGCCCCGTGCCGGCCGGCCTGGGCCACGATTTCGGCTTCCTTGGCGTGATGTTTCGCATTCAGGACCGTGTGTGGAATCCCAACCTTTTTCAGCATCTTGCTGACCATTTCGGATTTCTCGATGCTAACGGTACCCACCAGGACCGGCCGGCCCATTTCGTAAAGCTCGATGATTTCCTGCACCGCAGCCCGGAACTTTTCCTGCTCGGTACGATAAATACAGTCAGGATTGTCGTCTCGGATCATCTTCTTGTCAGTCGGAATAACCACTACTTCCAGTTTGTAGATCTTGTTGAATTCTTCGGCTTCCGTATCGGCGGTACCGGTCATGCCGGCCAGCTTGTCGTACATGCGGAAGTAGTTCTGGAACGTAATGGTGGCCAGGGTCTGGTTTTCGTTTTCGATTTTGACGGATTCCTTGGCTTCGAGGGCCTGATGCAAGCCTTCGCTGTAACGCCTTCCCGGCATTACTCGGCCGGTAAACTCATCGACGATGACCACCTTGCCCTCCTGCACGATATAGTCCACATCGCGCTTGAACAGGGCATGGGCGCGCAGGGCCTGATTGACGTGATGGAGCAGGTCGATGTGGAGTGGGTCATAGAGATTGTCCACCCCCAGCAACGATTCAGCCTTGGCCACACCTTCCTCGGTGAGGTTCACCGAGCGGCTTTTTTCGTCCTTGGCATAGTGGTGTTCGGCACTGAGGTTGGGAATGATGCGATTGATCCGGTAGTAGAGGTCGGTGGACTTCTCCGCGGGTCCGGAAATGATCAGCGGTGTTCGCGCCTCATCCACCAGGATGCTATCCACTTCGTCGACGATGGCGTAGTTGAGTTCCCGCTGCACCATGTCTTCGCGGCGAAAAGCCATGTTGTCGCGCAGATAGTCAAAGCCGAACTCGTTGTTGGTGCCGTAGGTGACGTCAGCCGCGTAGGCTTCTTGGCGCTCCCTTTCAGTGAGACCATGAACAATGCAGCCGACCTGCAGCCCCAGGAACCGGTAGATGGCACCCATCCATTCGCTATCGCGCCGGGCTAGGTAGTCGTTGACCGTGATTACATGGACGCCTCTGCCGCTCAAAGCGTTGAGATATACCGGCAGAGTGGCTGCCAGGGTCTTGCCTTCACCGGTTTTCATTTCGGCAATTTTCCCCTGGTGCAACACAATCCCGCCGATGATTTGGACATCGAAGGGCCGCATTCCGAGGGAACGGATAGAAGCTTCCCGCACCACGGCGAATACTTCCGGCAGAAGTTCATCCAGGGTCTCACCATTGGTTAGGCGTTGGCGAAATTCACCGGTCTTGGCGGTTAGGGCCGCGTCGCTCAATTGGCGCATGGCCGGTTCGAAACCATTGACCTCGTCCACCACAGGGGCGATCCGTTTGAGGTTCCGTTCATTTTGGCTACCAAAGATTTTTTTTAGGATCATTCCAAACATGGATCGACATTCTCCGCTCTTACAACCAAGGGACACTGTCCCCATTGTGTTCAGGGGTTTCAAAGAGATCCAAAATCATCGCGTTTTCATCGCATTCGGGAAATTTTGGGCAGTGAAGGCAATCCGCCCAGATCTTATGAGGCAAGGTGTTCTTGTCCACCAACCGAAATCCAAGGTGTTCAAAGAAGCTGGTTTCATATGTGAGCACGAACAACCTGGCAATGCCCAGCTGCCGGGCTTCTTCAAGGGCGGCTGCGACCAGTTCTCTGCCAAGTCCCCGCCCGATGTGCTCCTCAGCCACCGCTACCGAGCGGATTTCCGCCAGGTTCTCCCAGACAATATGGAGACTGCAGCAACCGAGTAATGTCGTATCCTGGTCATCCATGCATACAAACATGTCGCGCAGATGGGTATAGAGTTCGCTCAGGGAGCGGGCCAGAAGCTTCCCCTGGCGTGCATAGGTCGCAAGCAGTTGTTGAATGGGACGTACGTCTCGAATCTTCGCCTTGCGCACCATAATGCGGTGTCCTTTCCCGGATAAGACCGCGCTGCCGCTTGCCGCTGTCCTGAAGGTGGTCGGCCGCGGAGCCATCAATGACCGACGAGAGGCTCAACGTGCTTGACTCCTCCGATACCGTTATGACGCGGTCATTATAGTCACTTGCGGCAGTTGGTCAAGATTTGCGGTGTTCTGGAGCAACAAGAAAGCGGGCTTAACCAAGGGGCATGGAGGAAATAGGCATGAGGCAACGAACCGGAAGAATGCACGGCGGTATTCACCATGTCAAGGCCGCCAATGCCAAATGAAATATCCTAGCGGTTGGAGTCAACGACGCCAGGCAATCCGTAGCCGCGAAACGGGGCAACATTTCGGTTGGTGAATGAAAACCCGAGGAGTGTAGCCTGTTCGCTCGCGCAATCACGCTGCCTGCCCAACATGGACTGGCGAACTCCGGGGAGATACCGGGCAGAGTCTGCCGGCGCGACAACTCGTGGGCACACAGCTGATCCGGCAGGGCGGTCACCCTTCAGTACCTTTCCACAAGGGATCAACAGCAAACCGTATGGCGTTCATCCACTGCTCTCAAACAGGCAACCGAGACAAGCTTATTCGGCGTGTCCACGGCGAGCGACAAACTTGTGGAACTCGCCCATGATTTCACGCTCGTTGCCGCTGATATAGGTGATGACGTTCTTGTAATGGATGAAAGAGTCCAAATCCATGCCGGTGATTTGAATCGCCAACCCGCGGTCGTCTTGACGAACCACCAGCCCCTGAAGATTGATGCATAGCCGGGAAGTGCTACCCGACAGATTGATCTGCACCTCAACGTTCTCATTGGCGGGGATGGATTCCTCGACTTTCAGCAAGACCCCGTTCAGGCTGAGGTTCTCAACGGCACCTCGCAATTTCTGATCTTTATAAAGGACATATGATTCGGACTCGAATATCACTCTGGTACAATTACGTTTTTCCATGTCCTTCCCCCTCCCATGTTCCGGAGCGCGCTAGAATATCCCGGGGCGGGTTCGCTCCAGCCAGCCCGCCACAGGCTAAGTTGCTGCTGGGATTGTTAGTGACCTTCGCGAGATAAGGGGTGGCGTTCATCGGCCCTCATCGTGAAAGTGGATTCAACATGGTCATTTCAGTTACTTCTCCCCTCAAACGCACATTCGTTTGTACTTTTACCTAATCGCGGCTGCTTAAGCAACCATCACTCGACTTTGCAAACCATTTTTGGGCACCTTCCAAGCGCCAGATCGGAATCACCCCTCACCAGGAGGACGAGCATGTTGCTCAGCCGTTTGTTGCATGAGCCCGGTTGTCATACAGAGGGAAAGCAGCCACGTTCTAGACAATTACCATAGTAAACTGAATCGCCGGGGACTTCAAGCCATTGGCACCGCCTGATCCTGCCGTAGAAAGAAGGGCAAAAGTATGATATGTGCGGGGCGAGGGTAAGACAATCGATCCAGGTGGCATCATGCCGGGGCGCTCAAGAAACGGCATAGATTGTTTGACGTGGACTGTGGTGAATGGATTTGAACACTCATAAACTACGAACACAAGCGGTGCGGATCGCTGCGCGGCATCGGCGGCCGACTTTCTATTCGCAATTCAAGGCACCGCTTGCGTCGGCTCTCACGCTTTACCATTCCCACCCGTTGGTCAAGCGACTCCGGGATTTGGTGCGGCCGATACTGAGTGAGGACCTTGGACATGGATTGTACCACAGCACCCGGGTGAGCATTGAAAGTGCAGCCCTGATCTCTGTCGAAGCCGAAGCCCATCAGTTCCATCAGGAACACATCCAGACACTGATGGTTCTTGGCGAGTTGGCTGGGCTGCTCCATGACATTTGCCGGAGCGATGAGAACCACGCCGCCGAGGGCGCGCTCGAAGCCGCACGCGTGCTCATGTCGTTCCCCCTGCGCGCCGAAGAGATCCAGTGTGTCTGCTGTGCCATCGGCAACCATGAGGCCTTTGTCCAACCGGCGCCATGCCGAGTGATGTGGGCTCAAATGGTCAGTGATTGTCTCTATGATGCCGACAAATTCCGCTGGGGCTTGGACAACTTCACTCACACGGTTTGGCATATGGCCGACTCTCAGAATCTGACTCCCACGGAGTTGATCGCCCGCTTCCCGTGGGGGATGACGGGCATTGCCCGCATTCGGGAGACCTTCCGCAGCGCCACCGGGCGGCAGTACGGACCGGAAATCATCGATGTGGGTATAGAAATCGGTAAGGAAATCTACCAATACTTGGTGCAGGTCTATGGCAGCGATTGATGTCGAGCACAATGATACGTCTGACGGCCATTGCCGGTCTCAGGGTGGGGCACGCCGAAATGCCGGGCGCCCCGACGGGTTGCACGGTCATTCTGACCCCCCAAGGAGTGCCCGCGGGAGTGGATGTTCGAGGTGGAGCGCCCGGGACTTACGGTACCGACACCTTGAATCCACTGAACCTGGTGGATCGCGTCCATGGGGTGTTTTTTACCGGCGGCAGCGCTTTCGGTTTGAGCGTGGGCGATGGTTTGCGACAATACCTGAGGACCCAGGGTGTCGGCTTCGACAGCGGCCACGGGCGAATCCCCATTGTGTGCGGGGCGGTGGTCTTTGACCTGGGTCTCAATGACACTGGCTGTTATCCTGATCCGAGTCTGGCGCTTCAGGCTTGTCAAAACGCCAATTCGGATCCGGTTGCAGAAGGCTGCGTGGGTGCCGGAATCGGAGCCACGGTGGGAAAACTCTATGGTATCGAACGGGCCATGAAGGGGGGGCTCGGCAGCGCCTGCATCCAAACCGCCACCGGCCTCCAAGTGGCGGCCCTAATGGTGGTCAACGCCTTTGGCGATATTTGCGATCCCGGAATGGGGCAACTGATCGCCGGTTGCCGGGAAGGTGAAGATAGCTTGCGCCTGCTGGATGCCGATCGCGAGATGCATAGGCTCCAGTCCTTGCGCGGTTTTCCCGATGGGCAAAACACCGTGGTGGGTGTGGTCGCAACCAATGCCCAATGCAACAAGACACAGCTCACCAAGATCGCTCAAATGGCTCATGACGGCCTGGCGCGGACCGTGACCCCAGCCCATACCCTCTATGACGGTGACACCATCTTCGCGCTCAGCTGTGGGTCCTTGCCGGCCTACGAAGTGACCGTGATCGGCGCCCTGGCCGCCCAGATAACCGCCCAGGCAATCCTGCGAGCCGTAACCAAGGCCCGGCGCTACCAGAATATCCCTGCCGCTAGTGATCTGCCATGAACACTTGCGATGCAGGGAATACTGTCCATGTCCCTTGCTGTGTAGCCCATGAACAAAGGAGAAAAGACATGAAGAGAAATTTAATCCTGCTTGGCGTTTTTCTGAGTTTGTGCAGCCTCTTGCTGTACCAATCTCAACCTGTCCAGGCCGATGATGGCGTAAAGGAAGCTCGGGCCGTGTTCGTGAAGATGGTCAACGCAGCCAAGGCCAGCAACACAGCGGAGTTCAAGTCCTGCTTGACCAAAGAGGACCTGAAGGAAATGGAGCAGCAGGGGTTTGTCGATCTAATGATGATGATGATGGCTGGAGAAAACCCCGAGGAATTCACGGCCGAGGTTAATGGGGACCGGATCGAGTTCAAGAAGGAGATCAAGCGTTCTTCAGGAGAGGGAAATTCGACGGAAACCACCACAGTCCATATGATGAAAGAAGGTGGGCAGTGGAAATTCGGCAAACCGAAGGCTTCGGAGTGACGATTCGACGTGTAGTGCAATGTAATCGATAAGACTTTAAGAGCTTGTTTGGTAAGTGTCCAAGGCACTGGCGGGCGGTCGTAATCCCGACGGCGGCGGGACCGCTTCTGCAAACGGCTCGATGCTAGACTGTAGGGTCGGGGTTTATCCCCGACCGCTGGCTGGATTCCGCGATACGGGCACACCCAGCCACAAAAAGCCATTACCAAACAAGCTCTAAGACCCTGTCAGGCAGACCCGCAACGGACAGCTTACCTAGCCGGCGAAGGTTGATCTCCGCCGGCTGGTGGATCTGCTCAGAATTGAGGCATGTCAGTCGCTAGAACTCGAGGTTTCGATGATATTGAGGGGGGATTTCTGGTCCGGCTGGAAGCCGGGGCGATAACCGGTTTCGCTGGCCAGAATGTCGGCGACCTTTTTATAGAGAGCCCGAAGCGGGATATCTGCCGGACAGGCTTCTTCGCACAGGCCGCAGTCGATGCAGCGGCCCGCCATGTGGACCGCTCGGGTCAGATGAAAAATGGGGTTTTCGGTGGGCAGGACAGCGGTCTCCACCAGGTCGGTTTCTTCAAGGGCACATTCCTTGCAAAAACACATGGGGCAGACATTGCGGCACCCATAGCATTTGACGCATCGTTCGAAGTGATCCATCCACTGCCTGAAGCGCTCCGCCGTGGGCAGTTTTTCTACCTTCTTGACCGAATCCTGAACCTTCACCCCTTTTTGCTTCTTGCCCACTTGGCAATCGTCCGGATAAGGTTGCAGGCATTCACAGGCCTTGGCCAGTTCGGCCGGGCAGGCGATACCGACGGCGACCACCTTTTCCGGCTGCAGCTGTTTCCATTTGAACAGCTCGACTAGGCCCCGGGCATCGCAGCCACGCACCAACACCCCAATGGTGGCATCGGGATAGGCCTGAGCCAGCTTGATGAGGGTACTATTCAATGGGTACCGAACATCTCCGGGTTTGGTCTTGTCCCCCAAAGACATCTCGGTCAGTTCTCCCGGCTTCTTGAAGAGATAAGGGCGCACACTGCCGTTCTCTTCGCGCAGTCCCAGAAACCCCTGGATCTTGCCCTTCTTCAAAAGCTTCTTGACCAACTCAACGACTTGTTCTTTCATCGTTTCCATTCGCCTTATGTCGACTTCACCACAACATGCCGCCTACACGTGCTATGCGGCTTCCTTGCCCATGGGGGCTTTTCTTAGAGGTGACGGTCCCAAGGTTCTCAGGGTAGCCACGAAATCCTTGATCTCTTCGGCAAACTTGGGCCCTTCTGCGGATGAAATCCACTTCACCCGCAGCCGGTCTGCCTCAATACCGCTAAAGGCCAGCAGTTGCTTCAGAAATCGCACTCTCTTGTCGGTCGAGTAATTACCATACAGGTAATGGCATTCACCGAGGTGTCAGCCACCGACGAAGACACCGTCGACCCCCTGTTGAAAAGCGCGCAGGATGTGGTGCGGAGAAACACCGGCGGAACACATCAACCGCACCATGCGGACATTGGTCGGATACTGCAAACGACTGACCCCAGCCAGGTCAGCAGCAGCGTATGCTCACCAGGTGCACAAAAAGCAGATGATCTTCGGTTCAAACTCGCTGTTGCTCATGCTGTCTCCTCGGGTGTTCTTTTCTCGCAACCATTCAAGAAGCGATCGCTCGAATTTGCGCCAGCAGCTGTTTGGGCTTGAAGCCCCGGAGCTGTGCGCTTTGTGACGGGCAGGTGGCGGCGCAACTGCCGCAACCCTTGCATAGAATCGTGTTGACCTGGCAGATCCGCTGTTCCGACAAATAGTGGATCGCACCATAGGGACAGACTTCCAGGCACCCCTGGCAGCCCACACAGGTGAGCGGGTTGATCTCCGCCACAATGGCACTGGTAATCAGCTTGTCCTTGAAAAGCACGGTGGCTGCTCGTGATGCCGCCCCCAACCCCTGGGCCCGAGCCTCCGCCACGGTTGCCGGATAGCGCGCGGAACCGGCCAGAAAGATGCCGTCAGTGGCAAAATCCAAAGGACGCAACTTGGCATGCGCTTCCAGAAAGAAGCGATTCTGGTCTATGGGGATGCGCATCAACTGCGACAAGCCGGTGGCGTCCTCGCGCGCCACCAGGGGCGTGGAAAGGACCACCAGGTCGGCGGGAAGCTCGCGCACACTCCCGAGCAACGGCTGGTAAAAGCGCACCAGTCCATCCTCGACCACCGGTGGCTGCTCAGGGTCATACACATCGAAACGGACGCCAAGCGCCCTCACGTCCCAGAGCATCTGTTCCTTTTCGGCCCCATACATCTGCATGTCCCGATAAAGGATGTGGACCTGGGCTTGCGGGTTGTGCTCCTTGATGATCGCGGCGTTCTTGACGGCGGTGAGGCAACAGATCCGCGAACAGTATTCCCGCTCCGCACTGCGCGCACCCACGCACTGGATCATGACCACCCGTGCGGCATCGAGCGAGCCCTCCCGCAACCGCTGTTCCAGCTCCATTTGAGTGATAACGGTCTGGCCGTTGTAACCGTAGAGCCCCACCGGCTGCAGCGGGATGGCGCCAATGGCGACGACGATACAGCCGACCGTTTCCTGGACGTCCGTGCCGTCCTGCTGGCGGATGGTGACGTCGTAGTTGCCGATGTAGCCACCAATGGCGAGCATTTCGGCTTTGAGGTAGATTTTCAAGTTGGGCTTGGCGGTGACCCTTTCAATCATCGCGTTGATGCGGTCAGCGGCCTTCTCCCGGTAGGGAGCCAGTTCGTTGAGGTGCTTCAGCAAGCCTCCCAGTTCCGGTGCTTTTTCCACCAGGACGGTCTCAAACCCCATATCGGCAAACGCCTCTGCCGCCGATAACCCGGCGACGCCACCGCCAATCACGAGGGCCCGCGGGGTGAGCGAGGCTTCGATGTCCTGCTGGGGTTCCAGGAAGGTGGCCTTGGCCACCCCCATGCGCACCAGGTCCTTGGCTTTTTCGGTGGCATCCACCCGCTCCCGCATATGCACCCAGGAACACTGGTCGCGGATGTTCACCATCTCGAACAGGTATGGATTCATCCCGGCTTCCGCGCAGGAGCTCTGGAACAGCGGCTGATGCGTGCGGGGGGAGCAGGAGGCGACCACCACCCGGTTGAGATGGTGCTCCCGGATGCCTTTCTCAATTTCGCCGATACCTGCTTCGGAACAGGTGTACAGGTTGTCCTTGGTGAAAACTACATGGGGCAGACCAGCTGCATACTCGGTTATGGCCTTGACATCCAGCGTTCCTGCGATGTTTGAACCACAGTGGCAAATGAAAACGCCGATTCTTATTTCTTCCACCGTCTGAATTCCTTTCGCCTCTTGCCTTCAGCCTTTTCCTGCCGACGTTCGGACTAGCCCACCGCCGCCTTGCGTCTGTCACCGGTTAGCACCTGGGCCACTCGGGCCGCGGCACTGCTGGCCTGGGCCACGGATTCGGGGATGTCCATGGGGCCCTGAGCGCAACCACACACAAAAACCCCTGGCCGGGTCGTGTCCATCTGTGTGAAGGGGTCGGTTTTGAAGAAACCGAACTCATTGGTTTCAATCCCGACAATTTGGGCTAGTTCTTTGGTGCCTTTGCTGGGTTCACAGGCCGTTGCCAGAATCACCAGATCGACCGGGATGTGGCTGATTTCACGCTTCCTGGTATTCTCGTACCAAACCACCGGACTCAAATCCGGGTTCTGGGTGATTTCCGCCACCCGGCTGCGAATGTACTGGATGCCGGCTTCTCGGCCACCGCGGTTGCGGTATTCTTCGAAGCCCTTGCCGACAGCCCGGATGTCCATGCCGAAGAACAAAACTTCCACCTCGGGATCGTGCTCGCGGGCAATGATCGCCTCCTTGATGGCATGCATGCAACAGAAGCCCGAGCACTGCTTGTTGAAGCGGATGTCCCGCGACCCCACGCATTGAACGAAGGCGAGCCGCGTCGCATGATGGATCTTTTCCACGGGCTCTCGCAGCTTTTCCACTTCCTCGCTAAACCGGCGGTGGTCTTCGGCCAGTTTGGCCCAGTCGTCAAACGCCTTGCCCTCGGATTCCCCAGCCTGGCGTTTGGCCAGAAAATCCTGGGTGGATTGCTGGTGTTTCTGCTCAAAATGGCCCAGCGCCTCGGCCGCCTGGTGCTGGAGATTCTCGAGGCGTGAGAGCTGCGCTTTGATTGCCAGGTCGGAAGGCCGATACACATGGCCTCCAGTGGGACCGCTGGCGGAAAGCAGCCGTTCCAACTCCAATGCGGTGATCACATTGGGAATTCGTCCATAGCCGTATTCAGGGATTCGCCCGGCATCGAACAGGTCATAGCCGGTGGCCAAGACCACAGCCCCGGCTTCAACCACTTCCTCATATGGGTCCATTTCATGCTCGACGGCCCCAGCCAGGCAGGCATCCACGCACCGGTAGCATTCGCTGCAAATACCACACTGCAGGCAGCGGTTGGCTTCGGCCACGGCTTCCTGTTCGGAGTAGCCGAGCTGGACTTCCACGAAGGAATCCTTGCGAGCCTCGGGGGCAAGCAGCGTCATGTGGGTGCGAGGGGCTTTGGGGAAGTCCCCGGGGGGGACATCCACCGGCTCGCGCACTTTGTCACGGCCCGCCTTCAAGTCTTCCCCTTTGCAAAGGCGGTCAATCGAGATGGCCACCGCTTTTCCCGCTCCAATGGCTTGCACCACGGTGGCGGCTCCGGTTACCACGTCGCCTCCGGCGAAAATCCCCTTGCAGGATGTTTCATAGGTAATCGGGTCGACTTCGAAGGTCCCCCAGCGCGAAACCTTGGGGCGCAATTTCTCGGGTTCCTGGTCAAGAAAAGCAAGGTCGGAAGCAAGACCAATGGCGGAAATGATGCTGTCAATGGGCACGTCATATTCCGAACCGGGGACCGGCACCGGCCGTCGGCGTCCGCTCTGATCCGGCTCGCCAAGTTCCATGCGAATGCAGCGCACCTTGCCAACCCGGCCGTCTGCGTTGGCAAGCACCTCGACGGGGGCGGTGAGATAATGGAACTGGATGCCTTCATCCTCCGCTTCTATGACCTCTTCTTCGGCGGCCGGCATCTCTTCGCGGCTGCGTCGGTAGAGCACATGAACTTCCTTGGCGCCGAGGCGGAGCGAAGTTCGGGCCGCATCCATGGCCACGTTGCCACCGCCGACGATGGCCACCTTCTCGCCAAAATCGATGGTCTTGCCGTCGTTGATATCCCGCAGGAAGTCGCCGCCGAAGAATACCCCGGGCAATTCTTCCCCGGGGACATTGAGCTTGGTGCTCTTTTGCGTGCCGATGGCCAGAAAGATGGCCTCGTAGCCGTCCTTGCGGAGGCCTTTAAGATTGACTTCGTGGCCCAGCCGCATCCCGGTGCGAATCTCGACTCCCAGCTTCTTGACGAGATCGATTTCGCCATTCAACACGTCTCGCGGCAGGCGATAGTCGGGAATGCCGTAGCGCAACCAGCCGCCCGCTTCGCTCATGGCTTCGAAGATGGTCACCTGGTAGCCTTCCACCGCCAGGTAATAACCGGCGGTCAGCCCGCCGGGGCCGGCGCCGATAACGGCAACCTTCTTGCCGTTGGGTTCTTTCCTGGAAGGAGAATAGGGGGTTTCATTCTGCAGATCGAGGTCGGCCACGAACCGGTGCAAATACATGGTCGCTATGGATTCCTCGATTTTGGCCCGGTTACAGGCGGATTCACAAGGATGATTGCACACCCTGCCACAGGTGGCAGGGAAGGGGTTGGTCTGCTTGACCAGATTCAGCGCTTCCTGATAACGGCCCTGGGCGATCAGCGCTACATACCCTTGAACGCTGATCCCGGCCGGACAGGCGTCTTTACAGGGAGCCCCACCGCGTTTGTTGATGGTAAAAGCCGCGGGAATACCCTGGGCGAAGTAACGGAAGGCCGCTCTGGAATTGGCCAAGCCCAGGTTGTACTCATCGGACATGACTACCGGGCAGGCCTCGGCGCAGGCCCCGCAGCCGGTGCATTTGGTTTCGCTGATGAAGCGAGCTTTCTTGCGCAGAGTAACCTGGAAGTTCCCCGGGTCCCCTTCCACTTTCAAAACGTCCGTGTAGGCCCTCAGGATGATGTTGGGATGTCGACCGACATCCATCAGTTTCGGCGCCAGTATTCAGAGCGCGCAGTCGTTGGTGGGAAAGGTCTTGTCCAGTTGGGACATCTTGCCGCCGATGCTGGGCAAACGTTCGACCAGATGAACTTTAAACCCCATTTCGGCAAGATCGAGCGAGGCCTGGATGCCCGCAATACCTCCACCAATTACCATTACATCACTGTTCACGAGTGTTATCTCCTTGTTCCCTATTCCAATGCATCAGCCAGGAGGCCGTAGAGATCGACAACATCAATGTTCAAATCCGTATTACTTTTGGCGCACGTCAGGTGAATCTGACATTTGGGGCAGGCGGTGATAAGGGTGCGTGCACCGGATTCAATGGCTTCCCCAAGGCGTTCCAGTTGCATCGCTTTAGAGCAGCTGGAACATTCCATCCAGGCGCTAGTGCCGCAGCACAGTGCATTTTCGCGGTTGCGCGGCATTTCCACAAAGCGCAACTCTGGGATAAGCTGCAACAACTGGCGCGGAGGTTCGTAGATCCCGGCAAGCCGCCCCAGCCTGCACGGATCCTGATAACTCACCGGGCCGTTGGCAGCAGCGGCAAAAGCAAGACCGGCCTTGGGCAACTCACGGACCAGGAACTCAGTGACATGCAAAACTTCAAAGGGAAGTTCACCGAAATATTTGGGATAATGGGACTTGAAAGTCGCGTATCCCTCGGGGCAACTAAAAATCACCGTTTTGGCGCCCGAAGCCTTGATCACTTCCAGGTTCCATTGGGCGAGTTTGCGAAAGGTCGCATCATCGCCGCTCCACAGAGCGTCATGACCGCAGCAGCGCTCATCGTTGCTGATAACCGGTTCAATGCCCAGCTTGTTGAGCACTTTGAGAATGCTCCGGGCACTCTGCACCGGTGTAAGGTTGAGATAGCCAAACACCACGTCAAAATAAGGCAGGCATCCCACGAAGTAGAAGTGTTCCCCGGCAGATTGGAACGCACCGGCACCTTCCGCCCAGGCGGTGCGGTTCTGTTTCACGGGGCCGGTCTGTAAGGCGGCAATCGCCTGCAAAACACCATGGTGGCTGGGCTGAGGCAGATTGCCCCGTTTGCGTGCCTGGGCACGAAAGGAGCGGACCACTTCGGGAAAATCGATTTGCACCGGGCAGCGCGTACTGCATCGCGCGCAACTCAGGCATTCCCACAGCTCCCGCTGATTCACCAGGTCCTCGTCACAATCCATGATGGCTTGTTTGATGATTTTTCTTGGGGAGAACTCAGGGTTTACCCGGCTTACCTGACAGCTTCCAGTGCATACCCCGCATTCCATGCAGTAGTCCACCTGTTTTTGCGTCACGACCATTTTCTGTTCCATCACGCGCTCGCCATCTGAGTGGTTTCAGAAGCCGCGGCTCCGGCTCCCTGCCCTGCGACATCTTGTGCCCGCTGTTCCCGCTCCGGAACAACTCCCAGGCCCAATTTGCCGAGTCTGGTGAGCTGCTGAGTGAAGCCGAGTATCTCCTGGGCGAAAATAGAACCTTCGGAAGCCGATATCCATTTGAGGTGCAGACGTTCATCCTCAATTCCGAGAAGCTTCATGATCTGCCGCGTCTCCTCGATCACCTTCTGGCATTTCACATTACCTTCCAGGTAATGGCAATCGCCGATGTGTCAGCCGGAAACCATAACACCATCCATACCGGCTCGGAAAGCGTTGAGCACGAAAGCATGGTTGAGGCGACCCGAACACATGAGTCGGATGAGCCTGACATTGTGTGGGTATTGCATCCGTGAAACCCCGGCCAGATCGGCTCCCGCGTATGCACACCAGTTGCACACAAAAGCTAAGATTTTTGGTTCTTGAGATTGAGGCATTGGTTTTTTCCTAATCAGCTGGTTATGGCTTGATTCGTTTGCCTAAGATGACTCGGCGATCATTGCTTCAACCTGTTGATCGCGGAAGTGGGCCAGCGATGCCGCCCCGGTCGGGCAGGCCACATTGCACGCTCCGCACCCGGTGCAGAGAGCTTCATTGACGACGGCTTGTTTCTGGCCCGGGGCGACCTCCAACACCTTGATCGCTTCGAACACACAGGCCTTTTCACACTCACCGCAGGCCCTGCACAGAGCGGCATTGACCTGGGTAACCACCCCTTCGGCAACCATTTCCTTGCGGGAAAGAATGGTCATCGCTCGCGAAACCGCTCCCCGCGCCTGGGCAATGGCTTCATTGGCAAACTTGGGACCTTGGGCCAACCCACATAGGAACACGCCCGCGGTGGCGAAATCCAGAGGCCTAAGTTTGATATGGGCTTCCATGAAAAACCCATCCTGATCAAGAGGCAGGCGCAAGGTCTCGGCAAGCTGTTTTCCTTCAGCGTTCGGCCGAATGGCGGCGCTTAACACCAGGAGATCGGCATCGAAGTGGATGGGGAGGTTCAAGGTCGCATCCATGAGGGAGATCTTTAAGCCATGAGCGGCAGCCGTCACTTCAGGTTTCTGATCCGGTTCGAAGCGGAAAAACCTTACGCCCCGCTGCCTGGCCTCCTTGTATTGAAGCTCTTTGAAGGCAAAGGTGCGGACGTCGCGATAGAGGACCGAGATTTGCGCTTGTGGGTTCAAGTGTTTGAGCTTCAGGCTGTTCTTGACTGCCGCTGTGCAGCACACCCGACTGCAGTACGGGAAATCTTTCTCGCGCGAACCGACACACTGAATCATCACCACCCGTCGGAGTTTCTTGGCTTGATGCGGTTGGTCGACCAGCATGGCTTCAAATTCTTTTTGGGTCATCACCCGTGGGTTCTGCCCATAGAGATATTCAGTGGGTTTGTATTCCTCTCCCCCGGTAGCGACAAGCATAACGCCGTGGGCGATGTCCATCTTGTTTCCGTTGACGGCGACCGTCGTAGTGAAATTGCCGCAGCTGCCCGTAGTACCGACGACCTGCGCGTTCCGATGGATCGGTGATCAGTGGGTACTCTTCCACTTTCCTGATCAACTCCTGGACATAACCCGCAGGATTGGCACCGTCCTCGGTGTAATGCAGGGTGCGGGCGTTGCCGCCCAGTTCGCTGGCGCGTTCCACGAGTACCGCTTCAAACCCTTGGTCGGCAATACTCATGGTGGCAGTAAGCCCCGCCAGGCCGCCGCCTATGACCAGGGCGCGCTGCACCACCTGGTAGGAGAAATCATGAAGAGGTTCCAGCAGTCGAGCCCGGGACACGGCCATGCGGACAAGGTCCTTGGCCTTCTCGGTGGCCGCTTCCGGCTCACCCTGATGAACCCATGAATCCTGTTCGCGGATATTGGCCAGTTCAAACAGGTACGGGTTCAAGCCACCTTCCTTGAGGGTGTTGCGGAACAAGTGGTTCGTGAGTACGGGGAGTGCACGATGCGACAATGACGCGGTTGAGGCGGTACTCATCGATGACGCGCTTGATCTCCGTCTGATGGTCGGTCGAACAGGCAAACATGGAACGAGCCGCGTAGGCCACGTTGGGCAGGGTTTCGGCGTAAGACGCAACCGCTTCCACATTCACCACTCCGGCAATGTTGATGCCGCAATGGCAGATGAACACGCCGATGCGTGGAGTTTCCCCCGCCACGTCGCGTTGAATGTACTGAGGCGGTTCGCTAATGAGTGATCCACGCGCTTCCCCCAGGAGTGCCGTGGCACTTGCTGCCGCGCTGCTTCCCTGCTGAACGGCATCGGGTATGTCTTTGGGTCCCTGGGCGACACCGCACACGTAAATGCCGGGCCGGGAGGTCGCCACCAGATCCAGTGGGTCGGAAGCACAGTACCCGTACGAATTGACCTCTATCCCCAGCCTTTTCGCCAGTTCAGCGGTGGAAGGATGCGGGCAGAGCCCCACCGAGAGCACCACCATGTCAAACTCTTCTTCCTGGATGGCATTGGAGGCGTCGGAATAGGTGAGTCGTCAGGTTGCCGGTTTCCGGAACCGGAACCACTCTGGATACCATGGATCGCATATAGCGAACCCCGGTTTCGTCACGGGCCCGCTCATAGAAACGGTCGAACCCTTTGCCGTGAGCCCGCATATCAATGTAAAAGATGGTGGTTTCAATGTCGTGCTCGTGTTCCTTGGTGATCATGGCCTGCTTGGTGGCGTACATGCAGCAGACCGACGAACAGTAGTCATTGCCGATGCTGCTATCCCGCGACCCGACGCACTGAATCCACGCCATGCGCTGGGGTTTCTGGCCGTCTGAAAGGCGCTGAATATGGCCCTGGAACGGTCCGGCAGCGGACAGAATCCTTTCGTACTCAAGGCTGGTGACTACGTTGGGCCACAACCCGTAACCATACTCAGGTTTAAGACGCGGCGTCGAACGGCTTGTAGCCGGGGGCGACGATCACCGCCCCGGTGTCCACCGTGACTATTTCATCCTGCTGGTCGTAATTGATGGCATCGTTCTTACAGAGCTTCTGACAGATGCGGCATTTACCCTTGGCAAAGTAGCGGCAGTGTTCCTTGTCGATGGTGTAGATGAGGGGAACCGCCTGGGGAAAAAGCACGTAGATCGCCTTCCGCTCGTTTAGGCCGGAATTGAAAGGATCGGGTACCTTGCTCGGGCATTTGGCGGCACAGATCCCGCAACCAACGCATTTCTCGGGGTCCACAAAGCGCGCCTTCTTCCTGATGGTGGCCTGAAAACGCCCAGGTTCACCCGTCACTTCCAGCAGCTCGGAATAGGCAAACAACTCTATGTTGCGGTGATTGGCCAGTTCCACCAGCTTCGGGCCCATCATGCAGGATGAACAATCATTGGTGGGGAAAGTCTTGTCGAGCTGCGCCATCACTCCACCAACACTGGGCTGCTCTTCCACCAGGTAAACCTTGAACCCAGAATTGGCAATGTCCAGGGCGCTCTGGATGCCGGCAATTCCTCCCCCGACAACGACGATCGCACCTATCTTTTGGGGTTCTTTAACCGCGTCGGTCCTTTGCCTTGGCATAAATACCTCAATCTTTCGTTATCTTTCAAAGGGGCCACATCCCGAAACCGAGAGTCCGTGCCGTTGGTGGAGGCAGCCGTCTGCCGGCAGCCTGTAACAGGGTTCTTGCGCCCAGCAAGAACCGCCCTTGACATTTGAGTTGTTCTATTGGCGCAGCAATCCGAGATTGCGCAGTAGCGGCATCGGGTCGACGAAATGACGCGCCAGGCTAGCCTTGACACCGGGCAACCGGCACGCCAGGCCGATCAGCTCACTAAAATAGAGAATTGGCAGGCCGAACTTGCGTCCCCACGTGGTTTCGATCTTGTCCTGATAGAGATCCAGGTTGGCATGACACATCTGGCAAGAAACCACGACGGCCTGTGCTCCTACCCGCCCCGCCATATCATAGAGCTTGCCCACCAGCTGATGGACCATGTCGGGACGCGATAGCGCCAGGCTGGCGCCACAACAGTCAGTCTTGTATGGCCAGGCAAGCACCGTGGCGCCCATTGCCTTCATGAGGCGGTCCATGCTCTGCGGGATTTTCGCAATCAACAGCATCAGTCATCTTCGGCGGGCGACTGGCCATGCAGCCATAGTAGCAGACCACTTTGAGATCCTCCAGCGGCTGCTTTACCTTGTCCGAGATGGCCGGCAGGACCTCTTCACTGGCCATGAAGTTAGCCAGATCCCAGATGCGGGGCACGGAGGACCCCAGGTTGACGCGATAGTGATCGCGGTCCTCGCTCTGGAGGGTCTTGGCCGCGGTTTTTAAACGGTTGAAACACAGCGGACAGGGCACCAGCAAATCAGAGGACTCGAGCGCGGCAGCCTGTCGGAGGTTACGTCCCGCCAGTTCGACACTGGCTTGATGGTTGATGCTGTGCGCTGCCGTGGCCCCACAGCAATTCCAGTCGGGGACCTCTTCCAGCTCAATTCCCAGGATCACGCACAGCTCATGAATGGAATCGGCGTAATCACGCGCCGTTCCTTCCAGGGAACAGCCCGGATAGTACGTGACTTTCATTATGATTTTTCCTGCGTCTTGGGGGTTTTGAGGATGGTACGGATTTCGCTCTTGCCCTGAATGCCCTTAGGGATCAGCGGCAAACGGCCTTTCTTGAACATCTTCCAGCCCATCTGCATTTCATCTTTCCAGGAACCCGTCTCGATCATGCTTTTGACCGAACCACTACGCAGCCAGTACATGGGCAGGAGCATGCCTTCAAAGATACGGCCGCGCATGGCTACGTCGGCCAGGAAGGTTTCGTGTAGCGCCCGCACCTGGGGCTGGTCGATCACCGCGCCGGTACGAATGGCTAGCTCCTTCAAACCGTCCATCAGTTCGGCGATCTTGACTCCGTTAGGGCACCGGGTGGTGCAAGTTTCGCACGAAGCGCACACCCAGATGGTTCGGGACTGGAGCACCATCTCCTGTTGGCCCAGCATGACCAGGCGCACCACCTGGTCGGGGAGCAGGTCCATGGCGAAGGTGGCCGGGCAGCCGCCACTGCATTTGCGGCACTGGAAGCAGGCTGCAGTATCGAAATTGCCGGCCGCATCGAAGGCTTCCATGGTGGCAAAATCCGTGTTGCGAAGGCTTGATTGCATATGAGTTTGCTCTCTTGGGTGCAGGTTTGTTTTGTAAGGTTTGGGAATACCTGCTGTCCTGATTGGTGTATGCATCCGCCGGGGGACCCCACTAACAACTTGGGGAGCCCTAAGCGTGCCACCTTTCAAGATCAGATTGTCTTTTTGCTGGGCGGGTGCGGCCCAGTGGCGTGAAACAGTTCACGTACGTGCCGCCGATAGCGCCAACGAGCCTCTTGGCTGGCAAGCATACAATCCAATATTAAAGAGAACTGACAATCCTTGTCAAGAAGTAACCGTGCACGACTTTGTGATTTTTGCGTCAAGATTCCCGCGACAGCTGCATTTCGACTCCATTGGAGGGGGGTCTCAGCGTCTTCTTGAAAGCCCATCTACACGCTCAGAGATTGTTTCAGCTTGAAATGAGGATTTTGGGGGTAGCCCGGTGCCCTTTTGTTTTTAGTCAACCAATCTGCCAAGAACCATGCCGGAAGATAATACTTTTCGATGACTGTGCCGATTACTATAGGTAAGACTTGTTACATATGTAAGAATTGCTGCATTAAGATTAATTCTGATCGACCGCCTTTGACTGTAACCTTCGAGATGGCATCGATGGTGAGGAGATTGTGAGCGAGGGCAAGCAGGACAACCTGGAACTTTGGGCTACTCGATTGAGCAAAGAGGATATGCCCATTTTTGCACGCACGGCGGAATATGTTACCAGTGTGGCGTTGCGTGAATCCGCTTCCGTGGCCGATTTGTCCCGAGGTATTCTTCAAGATGCCTCGATGACTGCGCGCATGCTCCGCATGGCCAACAGCATCTATTACAACCCCCACTCGCAAGACATCAATACCATCACTCGGGCGGTCATGGTCCTGGGTTTCGAGACCGTTCGGAGTATGTGCCTGTCATTTATCCTGATCGAATCGCTCCTCAAAGGGGCCAATCGTGACCGAGCCTATCAGGAAATGGCAAGATCCTTTCATGCAGCCGTGCAGGCGAAACGTCTGGCGGCCCATCTTCACGATGAATCCCCCGAGGAAATCTTCATCGCGGCTTTGCTCTTTCGTCTCGGCCACATCGCCTTTTGGTGTTTTGGAGGGGCTCTGGCCGATGAACTGGAAGAGGCCATGCTGAAGCCGGGCTATACACAGGGCATGGCCGAGCGAGAGGTTCTGGGATTTCGGCTGGAACAGTTGACCGCACGCTTGGGTCAGGAATGGCACCTTGGGAGACTGCTCCAGTCTGCATTGGAGGGGACTGGAACCGCCGAATCTCGGGTCAACCACATCTTTTTCGGCCACAAGTTGGCTCTCGGTGCTGAAAAGGGCTGGGAATCGCACGAGGCCAAACGACTAGTCGGCAAGCTCGCAGAGCAGTTGAAGATATCCGTTGAAACCGTGACCAAATTGGTCCATGGGAGCGCCAAGGAAGCTGCGGACATTGTGGAACACTTCGGTGGATCGAGAGGGTTCCGAAAGATGATCCCGCTGCCGTCTGAAGCCCGCGGCCCCGAGCCCGAGGCGGTCCAGGCAACTTCCCCTTTTCCCGAGCCGGACCGCCTGCTCCAGTTCAAAATCCTCCATGAACTCTCCAACCTGCTTCTGAATAAGCAGTTGGATATAAACCTGTTGTTTTCCATCCTATTGGAAGGGATCTTCCGCGGGGTCGGCATGGACCGGGTGTTGTTTGCGTTACTTACGCTCAATCGGCGTCAATTGCAGGGCAAGTTTGGACTGGGTTGGAAGAGTAATCAGTTGGTCAAGGAATTCCTGGTGGATGCAACTCCGCAGGATGCCAACGTCTTCAGTTACTGTTTGGCTCAGCGTCGGCCATTGTGGGTTACCGACGCTTCGCCACCCGAATTACAACGACTCCGCACCCAGGAAATCACGCAGCTGATCGGAAGCTCGCCATTTTTCTTGATGGCCATTGCCATCAAGGATCGTCCCATTGGAGTGATCTATGCCGATCGCCACGCCAGTGGCCGAGAATTGGATGAGGAGAGCTTCACAAGTTTCAGATATTTTTGCCAGCAAGCTGATATCAATCTGTCCTATGTGGCTCCATGAAACCAGTGTGGAACACCAACGGGTCAAGCTGGCGGTGCTGGCAGCCGAGCCCCATGCCCAGTTGGGTGAGAAGACCGGGCGTGAGTGGGGTAACCGAGTCTCCATGTCGGCACCGCTTGCCACCCCCCAAAGCCTTTGCCTTGGCCGGGCCCGGCTTGTTGAAGTCCCCCCCATGGTAGCCGACTGAGCTTTCCGAAAAAGACGCTTCACTATGAAAAGCCTGTGGTATATGGTGAGACGCTCACCGCCGTAGTGCCAGGGCACGCTGACCGTTCAGCAACAGGCGGCAAGGCGATGCGGAGCCATGCGAGTGGTCGGTGAGCCCATTTTCTACCATCGGAGTGTGACTACCTTGAAGGGGCTGCGAAATGCTTAGCCGGCACGATTAAAGGGACCCATATGCTCAAGGGAACAGCGATCGAAACGGCCTACTATGAGTTATTAGATCGGCATCTGGTGCCGATCCTGGTGGCACTTCGATTAAAACCAAATCATATCACGATTGCAGGGTTTCTTGTCAGTCTGTTGGCAGGGGTCTTATTTGCTTTTAGCACGCTGGGAGGCGGTGTGCTGACATTGCTCACCGGTCTGCTCGATACGCTGGATGGCTCCCTGGCCAGAACTCTTGGCGAGGCCAAGAAATACGGAGCATTTCTCGATTCGGTCTTGGACCGCTATACGGAGCTCATCATCTATCTGGGTATTTGGTGTTACTTCTATCAGCAAGGACATGCCTCGGGGTGGCTGTCTCTAATCCTGTTATTGATCCTGTTTGGTTCCTTGATGGTGAGCTACACGCGCGCACGCGCCGAGGGGCTCGGTCAACCTTGTCTGGTCGGCGTATTTCAGCGGGGTGAGCGCATCATCGTGATTGGCTTGGCAGGCATGTTCAATCCTTTGGCCAACTTTATCCTGGCTTCCCAGGGCGTGGCCGGGCTTCAAGATCTTCCGCTGGTTGTCGCGCTGTTCGTTCTGGCAGTTGGCACCAACCTCACCGCGCTCTGGCGGTTCCTCCATGTCCTCAATAATCTCCGCCGCAGTTGATCAAGTCTTTCCCCTCCGCTGATCTGCGGTCGGCTGCGCTCTATTCAGCTTTCGGCCACGCCTGGGAATTGATTCCGCATAATCGTGCTGAGTTCCTTTGTCAGTCTGACCACACGCTCCGCCAGTTCTTCAGTGAGCGACCCGCAGCCGCAACTGGGCGTAACCATGGACTGGGCGAGGATCTGAGAAATGCCGAGATCCGGGCCGACGAGCGGCTGAATCTGTTGCGTCCAGATCCGGGCCAGATTCTCGGCGGTTTCACTCACGATTGCCTGCGGGTCTGAGGTGGGGACCAGGCCCCAAGCGATGATCCCGCCGGTTCGCAGAAAGGCTGTGATGTCTTCTCGATAGAGAAGAAAACGGTCAAGATAGCCATAGGCGTCGAAATTGACGATATCGGCGGAAGATTTCAGGACCAGTGACCATTCGGTGTTGGCGCACACATGGATGCCGACCAGGGCACCGGCCTGGTGGATGATATGAATCACCTCCCCGAGCAGAGTGCTGATGAGCTCCGCGGATGCACCGATGTATGCGGATGAACCATAGCCGGCCAGCGATGGTTCATCCAGGAATATGATGACCGGTTGCCCCAGGGACTGAAGATGCTCAATCTGCCATCGGGCCTTGAGTCCCAGGTGTTTGGGCACGACATCGCATAATCGGTCATCATAAAGAAGGGGTTTGCGATGCGCGTCGGTGAGGCCGGTGAGTAGGGTAAAGGGACCCACGATCTGTCCTTTAACGGCGCGTCCCACCCGCGGGGCCTGTTCCAGTTGCTGGACGAATTTGCGAAACGTTCCACCAGTACGTTCGCCCATTCGAAAGCGAGAATCCTTGATATCTATTAGTCCTGCCTCAACGTCCATGAAATCCTGGTAGAAAGCCAGAAGCTCAGAGTCAAATTGAGCGTGGTCGGTGTCTACCAGGGCATGATCTCCATGGGTCTGCAGCCCTGGAAGGCCCTCCAGGTATTGGACCATCATCCGTTCGTCCTGATAGGCCGGAAGCTGGGGCCATACAGGAACCTCGCCGACCTCCCGCATAATCAGTTCAATGACATGTTGCGGGTCCCGATGTGGCATACTGCCGATCAAGGTGGCCAGGGCGCCCGGTTGCCAGGTTCGAGTCATGGTATTTCTCCTTAACGCCCATGCCCTAGCGGGCACAACTGAAGCATAAGAATGGCAACAAGCTTGCCACGAACAGCAACGGGAGCAGCAGATGTCAGCGCTCTCACGCCTTACGCCAAGAGCGCCTGGGCCTCGCAATCCGGCACAGTCCGTGCTCTAATGTCGTTCTGCAATGATTCGTTGCACCTCTTATGACAAATCGCAGCACTGGTGTCAAATGATCCAGAGATTCGGGCACTGACCGGTCGGTCACAGTATTTCGAAAAGCCTCTCTGGCATGCAAAGATGCTTGACTGATGCTGATTCATCTGCTAGCAGGAAAACTGCAGCATATTGAGAATCGGCCTTTTCCTCCTTGGTTTTAGTCACTTGATTCGATTTATCCCACCGGTCGGTTCATGCTGCCATCGCCGGCTCTCTTAACTGATTTGCAGCTATTGTGCCCCTTCTTGTCGACAGGACTGGCAGTGTGGTCTCAGGGAGTCGCTGCGAAGACTTGATTTGCTGCAGTTTATGCAGGGAGTCATGGGGCTCCCTGAGGGAGGTTTCCCGTGTAGGGGTCGGAATTACCGGGGGCCAGAACCTCCTGCTTGGGCAATCAACCATGAGGGCATACAAAGAGGAGAGGCAGAATGAGGAGGAAAAGAGGATATGGGGTGCTGCTTTTGGCAGCGATGATGGTGATGGCGGTGGCGCAGTCCGGCTTCGGCGCGGGTTTTGCCCTATATGAAGGGAGCGCTCGAGGTAATGCTTTGGGTGGCGCCATGGTGGGGCGAGCCGATGATCCATCGGCGCTTTTCTACAATCCCGCGGGCATTACCCAATTGCCTGGTATGCAGTTCATGGCGGGCACCACGTTCATCATGCCGACCACCGATGTGAACATTTACCAGCGAGGAGCATGGACCAAAACGAGTGCCGAGGACAACGTGTGGTATCCCCCACACATCTACGCGACTTACCAGTTCAACGATTCCCTGTGGTTCGGGCTGGCCGCTTTCTCCCCCTTCGGGTTGGGTACCGAATTCAACCCCAACTGGTATGGGCGCTACAACAACTACGAGGCGGTAATCGAAACCCTTACCATCAATCCGACCGTGGCCTTCAAAATCACCGACAAGTTGTCTGCGGCTGCCGGTCTGGATTTCATGTATTTTGATCTGACGTACAAGAAAAAGATTGCTGATTATACCCAACTTTCTATTCGAGATGTATACATGAGGAATGCCGCGCTTGATGTGGATTCTACGCTGAAGGGCGACAGCTGGGGCTATGGCTGGAACCTGGGCCTGCATTACAAACCGTTTGACTGGATGTCCCTGGGGCTGGCCTACCGCAGTGAGGTCAAGCAGCACCTGGATGGCACCGCTGACTTCACCAAGCCAGTATACAGCAATTATCCCGGCTCGTTCTACAACGATACCGGGGCGTCCGGTTCGGTGGTGCTGCCGGCAGAGCTTTTCATGGGTGTGACCTTCAAGCTGCTTCCCCGCTTGACCTGGGAAGTGGGGGCGATTTGGACCCAGTGGAGCTCTTACACGGATCTCACCATCAAATTCGATAGCCCCGTCGGCTATCTTAGCAATGGAACGCCTGTATCCATTTCATCGGCCACCAAAAACTATAAAGATGTGTGGCGTATCAACACCGGGCTTGAATACAAGGCCCTCGATTGGTTGGATCTGCGCCTGGGTTATGTGTGGGATCAGGAACCCAGTAACGACTTATATGCGGACTATTTGGTACCGGCCAGCAACCGTCACATGCTTTGCAGTGGCCTCGGGTTCCACTGGAACAACTGGACCTTTGATCTTTCCTACACCTATCTGATCATCGAAAGTCGCAATGTTTTCAATTCCACTGCGAGTGGGGTTTACTTTTCAACGTTCGATAATGGCGATGCGCATTTGGTCGGTGTCAGCGTGAGCTACAAATTCTAGTTGCTGTTTCCATTCATTTTCAACAGAAGCCCGGGTTCACTCAAGGAATCTGGGCTTTTTTCATGGAGGTTTGACGATGGCGGAGGATCTCAAGAAGATGTATCGTACCATCATGGATGATCACTTTCCGAATTCCATGACGATTCGTTTCGGTGAGCAGGAGCTGGTTTATCGCAAGCGTGCCTGGAAGTTCCCCGACGGCAAGAGCGGCGAGCTGATCGAGAAGGGTTTGCGCTATGGAGAAAACCCCGGCCAGGAAGCGGCGCTGTTCGAGCTGGTGGGCGGTCACCTTAGTCTTGGGGATTGCCGCTTTATCGATCCGGGTAACGGGCTGGTAAGCGCCATCCGCGAGGAGGACATGCTCCAGGAAGGCAAGCACCCCGGCAAGATCAACCTGACGGACCTGGATAACGGCCTCAACATCATCAAATACCTCATGGATCGGCCTGCAGCCGTGATCCTGAAGCACAACAACCCCTGCGGAGCGGCCTACGGCACCAAGCTCAGTGACGCCTATCGGCGTGCCAACCGGGCCGACCGCATCGCCGCCTTCGGCGGATGTTTGGTGCTAAACCGCGCCATGGATCGCGACACCGCTCTGCAGGTGGCGGAAAATTACTTGGAAGTAGTGGCGGCCCCCGATTATGAAGATGGCACCCTGGATATTCTCAAACAAAGGCCAAGTCTGCGCATCATCCAGGTGGCTCGAATCGACCGCCTGGCCGAATACATCCCCTACCGTTTCGTGGATTTCAAATCGCTCATGGATGGTGGGATTGTCGTCCAGCAGTCCTCGCTCAACGCAGTACGCGGTCCCCAGGATTTGAAGCTTGCCGAAACCACCTATCAAGGCAAAACCTACCGCATTCAGCGGCCGCCCACGGCTCAAGAAATGGATGATCTTCTGTTCGGCTGGTACGTGGAACAGGGCGTAACATCCAATTCAGTCTTGTATGTCAAGGATGGTTGTACCGTTGGAATCGGCACCGGCGAGCAGGACCGCGTGGGAGTCGCCGAAATCGCGGTATTCAAGGCCTACCAAAAGTTCGCCGACGCACTCTGCTTCGAGCGCCACGAAATCCCCTATAAGGATCTGGAACTCGCCATCGAGAAGAAAGAACGTCCTGCCTCCCAGAAGGAGGAAATCGATGCCGAAACGCAGGCCGCCAATGCCGGTTTGCAGGGCGCCGTCATGGTGTCCGATGCCTTTTTCCCCTTTCGCGATGGGGTCGATGTCGGCATCCGTCAAGGGATCAAGGCCGTTGTTCAGCCTGGAGGATCCATGCGCGACTGGGAAGTGATCGAAGCCTGCAATGAAGCCGGGGTGACCATGGTCCTGACCGGACAAAGGGCGTTTAAACACTGAGAGAAGCAGGGTGTTTCGCCTCAGTTTCAGGTCGCTAGCTAATGTTCATCCGGAAAGACCGTGTTCTGGGTTCCGTTGTAGGGACGGGCTTTACGCCCGCCCGCAATTTGAAATAATTCCAAATGCGTTTCGGGAGGGGATAAACCCCTCCCCTACGATTCGATAACCAAAAGCAGGGTTTCCGGATACAAACTAGCGATGGGGGGTGGCGTTGAGCCCCCCCAAAGGGCTAACTGTTCCCACCCAACCACGGTGGCACCAAGTTTTGGGCGAATCCAAGCTGCATGAGGATGCGCGCCACCACGAAATCCAACAGATCATCGACGGATTGAGGCTGGTGATAGAAACCCGGCATGGGCGGCAAGATGATGCCGCCCGCATCGACAACCTTGAGCATGTTGCTTAGATGGATGCGGCTGAGGGGCATTTCTCGCGGTACCAGGATCAAGCGCCGGCGTTCCTTGAGGCATACATCGGCGGCGCGATGGATCAAGTTGCGCGCGCAGCCCTGAGCAATTGCAGCAAGAGATCCCATGGAACAAGGCACCACCACCATCCCCTCGATGGGGAAAGAACCGCTGGCAAGCGGAGCGGCAACGTCGGTCTCATCATAGAGCATGGTACCCGGAGGCAGGTCCTCCTCCACGGAGGTTCCCATTTCCATTTGGTAGACCATCTTGCCGGCATTGGAAGCGACCACATGGATCTGGATGTCGGGGGAGGCAAGACTGTGCAACAGCCGTCGGGCATAGGGGGCGCCACTGGCGCCGGTGATGGCCACAACGTAATTCCAGGGCTGATTTTGTGAAATGGCGTTTTCATTGTTCATGGTGTGACGCCTCGTTACCGGTTGGTTTGGTGAAAGGTTAGGTGACGTTCAATTCTTCAACCGCACGGCCGGCTGACCAGCCATGATGAACCATGGCGGCAATGACGCCAAGCAATCGTTCCGGTTGTTGGTGTTGGAAGACATTACGGCCTATGGCTACACCTGAGGCACCGGCCTGCATCGCTAACTCGACGTGTTGCAGCAGGGATCGCGTATCCTCCATACGACTGCCACCGGCTACCACCACCGGTACCGGACTGGCAGCGGTAATATCGGCGAGGATACATCTATCAATAGGGGCTGGGATCTTGATGATATCAGCACCGAGTTCTGCGGCTACCCTGGCCGCATGGGCAATGGCGGAATCAGGCAGCGGTGATGGCACATGAACCCCGCGAACATAGATCATCACCAACAGCGGCATCTGCCAGAGCGCACACGCCGCTCCCACCTTGCCCAGGTCTCGGAGCATGTCCGCTTCCTGGTCATTGCCCAGGTTGATGTGCACTGATACCCCGTCGACGCCACTACGCAGGGCTTCCTCCACCGTTGCCACCAGCACCTTATGGTGGATTGTCGGTCCCAACTGGGTACTGGCCGAAAGATGCAGGAAGATGCCGGGAATCGGCTGCCGAAGTGTTTGCAGATAGCGTAGCATGCCTTTGTGGAGGACCAAGGCATCGGCACCACCGGAAGCACCGATGCGAACCGTCTCCTCCATGCGTTGCAGGCCCGCAATGGGCCCACAACTGACGCCATGATCCAGGGGGAAGATCAGCAGGCGCCCATCCTGCGGTGCAATAAACCGTTTCAGTCTTAAGGCCTTGCCGTTCATAGGAAGGACTCCTGTGCGGTGAATTCCTCAGGCAACCCGTGCCATGGGGGAGTAGAACTCGACGGGCGGAACGTTGGGAATCTCACCAATTTCCGTCAGACAGTGGAAAAAAGCCCGTAAACCCTTCTCTTCAATCTCGCTCAAGTGAAATCCCAGTCCCTGGTAGTACTGATATAGTGCATCGTAGCTCAGCAAATCATAGGGCATCGCCTGCCGACAGATTTCATGCAAATGGGCGCAACCCCAAGCCTTGGCTTTCAGGAGGCTATCCACAGCATTCGGGAGGATTTCACCGGGCAGGTCCAAGGCCGTCCGCTGGATGACCCACACGCCAAAAACAAAGGGGAGCCCGGTCCAGGCATACCAGACTTCTCCCAAATCCCACTGATGAGGATAATCCGGATGTTGCCTGTAGCGCAAGGCTTCATCCCCGATGAGGAGCATCGCCAGGGGTGCATTTCCATGGGCCAGTGCTTCACCGGGATGTCCAGTTCGAAAGTCGGGCATGATGCCGAGGCGCAAGCTGAAGAGAGCGCGCAGGAGCAGAGCTGACGAATGGGACTTGGCGCTGGTGAGCACGGGGCGACCAGCCAATTCCTCGATCGGGATCCGGCTCAACAGAAGCACGCTACCCACCGGACCACGGCTGCTGATTGACAGGTCCGGCACCAGCAAGTAGCGCTCCGGATGACGGGCGTATTCCACTGAAGATACGGCGCTTACGTCCAGTTCACCCTTGGCTGCCAATTCGTTGAGCTGCGCCGGGGTTCCCGAGACGACCGTGAACTGGTGGGGAACGATTCCAGCTTCGAGTGGATAGTAGATGGGCAAGACATTGACAAAGCCGATCTTGCCCAAGATCAGTCCCAGTGAGGGGTCGCGACCCATTGCCATGCTCCTTGTGAACCTTGCTGAATCACGGTTGCCAGCAGATCTTGAGAGGTGGTGCCATAAGGAAGTTGGACGGCCAGCAACGCGGCGCGCTTTCCTGGTTCGATGCTGCCGAAATCCTGGTCCTGCAGCAGGGCGCGCGCTCCTCCCAGCGTAGCCATGCGCATCACCTGTTGGGGTGGTACCAACGGATAGCGATCCAACACATAAGCGGCTTCATGAAAGATGTTGAGGTCCCGGTTGCTGGTCAGACTATCGGTACCCAGCGCCATAGGAATTCCTAACTCGACCGCGGCTTCAATATTGGGCCGGCCGACCTGCAATTGAGCATTGCTGCGCGGGCAAAAACAAACGGTACAACCCCATTGGGCAACCGTGCTCCAATCGGACTCGTTCAAATGCACCGCGTGCACCAAAAGGGTCAATTCATCCAGCACTCCAAGGCGATCCAGATAGGCCACCGGACTCACACCCGGCGCTTGCCATGTTGGCACCCAACGCCCCAAGGTCTGTAGAAGTTCCCGAAAGAACCCACTGCCATTCTGAAGAAATTCCAGTTCTTCCTGAGTTTCAGCCACATGAATGGAGAAAGGCAGGCAGCGGTCCCGGTCCCAACCCTTGGCAGTCCGGATCAGGTCGGGAGAGGTGGAATAGGGGGCGTGAGCGGCCAGGCTCAGGGCATTGGAGTGGCAGCCATTGCCGATGAAACTCCGGTAGCCGGTGGGTTCAAGCGCAGCATCGAGAGAGGCCACATTGAACCCAAGGACTTCGAAGAAGGCATGCCTGCGCACCACAGTGGCAGGTCATGGTGTCGATTCGAGGTTGAATAGTGACATCGCCACAGACGGCGACGCCGCTGTCATAAAGCTGTCGAGCACCATTCAGGATACCCGCGCGAGCGGCCTCCAGGGGCAGCGCCGACCTCAACGGCAAAAGTTGACGTAACCATGCCGGAAAATCAGGCTGCGGTAACGGGATACGCCCCGCCAAGGCGGTGAGTTCAAGGTGCGTATGGGCATTCACCAGGCCGGGAATGATGGCGACATCGCCATGGTCAACGATCTTGGTGTCAGGGGGTATCCGCCCGACCAAGGCAGGATAAGCATCCACGGCTGCGATCCGGCCGGACTTCACCAGGATTGAGCCGTTGGCCAGAGGTGGAGTACCGACCGGTACCACCCAGGCGGCGCGAAGCAGCAGAGCGCTGCTGGATTCACGAGACATGGTCATCACCATTTCCGAGCCATTGATAGGCCATGGTGCGCTGCTGGGGACGAAACCCGGCGGCGGCTATGATCCTCTGGATTTCTTCAGTGGAAAGGCGAAAATGAACGCCCGCAGCCGCCACCACGTTTTCCTCGATCATGGTGGAGCCAAAGTCATTGGCGCCAAAGAACAGAGCGAGTTGCGCGACGCGCGGTCCCATGGTGACCCAGGAGGCCTGGAGATTGTCGAAGTTGTCAAGAACGACTCGAGATAGCGCCAGCAGCCGCAGATAGCTGACGGCCGTGGCCGGTGGCCGCTGAATGGCGGTGTTGTCAGGTTGAAAGGCCCAGGGGATGAAGGCGGTAAAACCCCCGGTGCGATCCTGAAGATCCCGCAAGGCGAACAGATGCTCCAGTCGGTGTCGTGGTTCTTCCTCGTGCCCGAACATCATCGTGGCGGTGGTGCGGAGCCCCTGTCGGTGCGCTTCTTCCATGACCGCCAGCCACTCTGTCGCCGAACATTTGTTGGGTGAAACCCGTTTCCGCACGGCATCCACCAGGATTTCGGCGCCGCCTCCCGGGATCGAATCCAACCCGGCAGCACGGAGCCGAGCAATCACGGTGCCGACATCACAGTTTTCGATGCGAGCAAAGTGGGCGATCTCCGGCGGTGAAAAGGCGTGGATATGAATGGGATATCGGTCCTTGACGAATTGCAGCAGGTCCTCATAGTAGGACAACGGCAAATCGGGATGATGACCGCCCTGCAGCAGAATCTGGGTTCCACCTAGAGCAAGGGTTTCCTCGATCTTCTCTGCCAGTTCCGCGCGACTCAGGAGATAACCACCATCTTGTCCCGGCGAACGAAAGAAGGCGCAAAACCGGCAGCCGCACACACAGATGTTGGAATAGTTGATGTTGCGGTCCACCACATAGGTGACCACCGGCGCAGGATGTTTGCGCAGGCGAATGCCATGTGCGAGTTTACCCAGGAGATGAAAGGGGGCCTCGTTGTAAAGCGACCACGCTTCCTCGAAATCGAGCCGTTCACCTGCTGCGGTTTTGACGACAATGTCATCCAATGGCATGGCTATTTCCGTGGATGGCTGAATTGGCTAGGCGGGTATCCTGGTCGCTGCACCGGCCAGGGGTTGGAATAAGCAATCTCGTTCCACGGGATCAAACCCCGCTTCCCGAATGACGCGTTCCAGTTCGGTGCGGGTCAAAGCCTGATCCGATTGTGCTCCGGCCATATGGCCGATCTTTTCCTCGATCACGGTTCCGTCCAGATCATCAGCGCCGAAATGGAGCGCCACCTGAGCCAACTTGACCGTAAGCATGATCCAGTAGGCCTTGATGTGGGGCACGTTGTCCAACATGAGGCGACTGATGGCGATGGTCTTGAGGTCATCCACGCCGGTGCTGGGGTGCACGCCTTCCACCTGAGTGTTGCCCGGCTGGAAGGGCAGCGGGATAAAACACACCACCCCGCCCGTTTGGTCCTGCAAACGCCGCAGGGCATCCAGGTGTTCGAGTCTTTCTCGAGGGGTTTCCACATGACCATAGAGCATCGTGGCGTTGGTCTTGATCCCCAATTCATGAGCTTCGGCGCAGATGCGCAACCATTCTTCGCCGCTCAACTTTTCCGGGCAAAGCAAACGCCGCACACGCGGGCTGAAGATCTCGGCACCGCCGCCGGGAAGCATTTCCAATCCGGCCGCCCGAAGGCGCACCAGCACCTCGCGGGTGGTGCACTGCAACTGGCGGGCGAAGTGGGCGATTTCCACGGCGGTGAAAGCCTTAATGGTGGCCGAGGGCCGCAGTTCTTTCACAGCGCGCAGTAGTTCCTCATAGTAGGAGAATGGCAGGTCCGGATGGCAGCCGCCGACGATGTGGATTTCGGTGAGAGGTTGATCGAGTTTCTCGCGAATCTTTTCCTTCACTCTGGCTCAGGGATAGCTGGAAAGCCTGGGGTTCGCCCTGACGGCGGCCAAAGGCGCAAAAGCGGCAACCGTTCACACAGATATTGGAGTAATTGATGTGTTGGTTCATCACGTAGGTGGTGCGGTTCCCGTGCCGGCGCCGGCGAACCTCATGAGCCAGGGCGCCGATCGCGTTGATATCCGAGCAGGCCAACAGTTGCTCGCCGTCTTCCACGCTCAACCGTTGGCCCTCTTGCACCTTGTTGAAAACGGACGCGAGTCCCAATTCATCATACCAGCGAGAATCCATCATCATTCGTCGCTATCCTTGAGGGAAAGTGCCCTGTGTAGCAGCCTGGGAGCCCAATCCATGACGCAACATGCGGACGAATTCACGAGCTCGGTGCTGCAGTTGGCTGTGGGTTGCTTGGTAAAACCCGGCCCCGGCATCCAGGAAAGAAATGCAGTAAGCCTGAAGAAACCGGTCCATAAGGGCATCCAGATAAAAGGCGGTCATGGCCACATCGAGGTCCGGGCGCAATTCACCACGAGCGATGCCGCCCTCCACGAGAGGGGTCAGGTATTCCGCCGAAAACAGATGCACCTGCTGCAGAAGCTGAGCCCGGAGCGGGAAGTTCTCTTGAAAGAGCATCTTCAAGTAGATCTGGTAGATTTGAGGGTGGCGATCAATGAACTCGATGCCGGCCAGCAAGCTGCGGTAGATACGCTCAAAGAAATCGCCATCATCGCTGTCCTGTTTCACCTGGCGAAGCGATCGGCGCACCAGATCCACCGCATAATCGAACACGAAACGGAACAAACCTTCCTTATTGCCAAAGTATTGAAACAGTGATCCCTTGGCGATTCCCAGCCGCTGCACGATGCGATTCATGCTGGCCGAATTGAACCCGTACTGAGCGAATTCATCAACCGCTGCGTCGAGCACCTTGCCGCGTTTACCGCTGTCCAGATTCTTGAAGGTATTGCGAACCGACTCCATAACCCTCCCGAAAAATGACCACGTGGTCATTATACGGGCAAGGGCAATTCGCAGTCAACCCTGCTTCTCGGTGTGGGACCAGGGAAACGAGTGTCAGCTGCGGCTCTTTGCGCGTTGCCGCGCAGCGGCAGGTGCGATTTCTCTTGCTCCAATGAGCCGCCGGCAAGGACCGCATTTGCTTTTGACTGAATGGGCTGCTTCCAGTATGTTGAGGCCAACAAGCACGTCTTATCGACTGGCTAGGCATGAATGGTCCTGCTGTGATCGGGAGGCTTCTGATTTGTCGCAAGCATTCAGCGGATAGCCTCCAGCCATTGACAAGTGAGGCAAGTGCCACTGCTCATGAATGGGGCTATGCCTTCCAGCTAGCATCCCGCGGCCCCCATAAGTGCGTGTTTTTCCTAAGAGCTAATAGCTAACGGCTAAATCCTTGCGTTGGGTTCGAGGGAGTGAGGCCATGCACATTCACATGGATTTGTCAGGGACGCTTCCTGGTTTCGAGCGCAGCCTGGATGCGGTGACGCGTGAGGGCAATATTCAAGCGGTCCTGGTGTTCGCATGTGCGGCCAATGATTTCCCCGTTTTTGAAATGAACCTGGTCTTAAAAACCAGGCCTTACACGATCTTTGGAGGGATATTCCCTTCCATTATCTATGGAACTCGGAGATTTGAGCGTGGGGCCATTTTGGTTGGATTGTCCAGGGCGGTGCGAGCGATCCCGATTGTGGGTTTGAGTGAGGCGGGCACAAATCTGGAATCGATCCTGGCATCCGCAGCTGTCGATTCGGAAGCCATGAAAACCATGCTGGTATTCGTGGATAGTACTTCCAAGAGAATCGGCCTGTTGGTCGACAGTCTCGGGGATATCTTCGGTGTCAAAATCGGTTGTCTAGGGGGCGGAGCGGGTTCATTGGCTATGCAACCGAAACCCTGTTTGTTCAGCAACGAAGGGCTCCTCGAGGATGCCGCCATCCTGGCCTTGCTTGATTTGGAAAGTGGGATCGGGGTGAGCCATGGGTGGGAGTCCGTCAGAGGACCCTATCGAGTGACCGGGTCGCAAGGCAACGTAATCAAGGCCTTGGATTGGAGACCGGCCTTCGAGGTATATCGGGATGCGGTCGAGATGCACTCGATGCGCACGTTTAAAGAAGAAGGCTTCTGGGGGATCGCCAAGAGCTACCCTTTTGGAATCACCACAACGGCTATCGAGAAAGTGGTTCGCGATCCACTGCAGCCGAGTCCGGACGGTGGCCTGATCTGCATGGGTGAAGTGCCTGAAGGTGTCTCCGTGGACATTCTCTACGGCCGGGCGGACAACTTGATTACCGCTGCCGGAAGGGCCAGCGGTCTTGCCGGTCTGGCCTTTCATGGTTCTGCCCAACGCAGAATCACCTTACTTATGGACTGTATTTCCAGGGTTGAGTTTTTGGGGAACCGGTTCAGAGAGGAAATCCAGGCGATACATCGAGATCGCCAGCCAATGCTGGGAGCGTGCACCATCGGCCAGATCGCCGGCATCGGCAAAGATTCTTTCGAGTTCTACAACAAGACCACAGTGGTTGGCATCCTGGAGAGACCATAGTCACTGTTCACAATGATGCTTTATGTTGACTCCCCGGGCGATGAAGAACACGCTCTCGGCGATGTTGGTGCAGTGGTCCGCTACCCGTTCGAGGCACCGGGCGGTGATGATGGTCTGGACGGCGCGTTGGATCGCCGGAGTGTCGTTGACCATATAGTCCATAAGGTCCTTGAGCACCTGAATATTCAGTTCGTCGGCTTCGTCGTCCATCTGACAGACATCCATAGCCTGGTCGACGTTGAGGTTTGTGAACGCACTGATGGCCACTCGCAACATGTCCATGGCGGTGTCCGCCAATTCCACCATGGCAGGAAAAGACCGCAGAGGCGGACGGCTATTGAGGTACTGGGCGCGTTGGGCGACATTGACTGCCTGATCACCAATCCGCTCCAGGTCGACACTCATCCGCATGCACCCGATAATAAAGCGAAGATCGCGAGCCATGGGCTGAGCTAGAGCCAAGAGTTTGAGGATCAGGCGGTCCACTTGCACTTCAAGTAAATTCACCTCCTGGTCCTTCTCAATGACTTCTTCAGCCAGTTGTTCGTTTCTGTCAAACAGAGCTCGGAGCGACTTCTCCATGGCCTTAAGGGTCAGTGCTGCCATATGCAGAATGGTTGCTTTGAGGTCTTCGAGTTCCCTATGAAAACGGCTTTCCATGTTGCTGACTCCCAAGCTATAGGATCTGTACTCGCGGCCTCCGCACTGTTTGGTCTCGGCTGAAAACGGGTGTTCAGCGAGTTTGGTCTCCACCCCTGGGGTGGAGTCGCGTCTCGTGGAATGGCAATCGCGCATCAATAAACATAGCGTCAGAACGAATATTTTGCAATTGATGAATGGGGTTTTGGAGCCTGCATTGGGCCATCGGCACGCGCGCCTTATGGGGGCAAGACGGGGAGGCTGCTGGATAGCAGCGCTGAATTCTGATCCTCTTGTCCAGCCAATGCACAGGAATGGATCATTTCCAGCAACCTGAGCAAGGTCAGCCATTACCTTACAACCACCAGGTGGCGTCTCCCAACAATCCACTACCCAGGCAGGGAAGTCTCGACACTGAACAGTTTGGCACCCTGCTTGATGCGGAAGCGGCCATCAACGGTTTCCCAGATCCATCCCGAGTAACCGTAGCCACCAATAGGCTTAACAATGAGAGCGCCTTGCCAGGATACGCTACGGGGTTCATTATGGGCGACCGTACCAAATCTGCCGAAGCTGTAGTCGGGCACGGGGTGGCAGTAGTCCTCCCCCCTCAAGGCATCGGCCACTTCCTTGGCGGTGGCGCCTCCGAACACCGCGGCACGCAGGCCGTATTTGTGGTTCTTGGCCCGTGCCAGTACCTCTTCCGACGTTTCAAAGCTCGACGTAAATGCTACTGGCCCAAAGACTTCCTCGCGCATTCCAAGCATATCGTCGGTACTATTCTTGACAACGGTGGGAAAGATCAGATTTCCTTCAATCTTGCCGCCAACAAGGATTTGAGCCCCTTTCTGCAGGGCATCGTCAAGTTGTGTGGCGATCATACTGACCGCCAGATCGCTGGCCACCGGGGACACGTCGGTTCTGGGGTCAGCCGGATCTCCCACGATGAGTTGTCTTACGCGCTCGACCAATCGTTCCAGGAACGATTCATAGATCGATCGGTGGATAAAGATCCGTTTGGGTGCCGTGCAAGTCTGGCCGGAATAGATATATTTCGCCGTTACCAGATCATCAAGAGCGAGATCCATGTCGGCATCAGGAAAAACAATGAACGGGTCCTGACCAGGCCCCTCGAAAATAAGCTTTTTTCCGCTTTGTTCCACCGCCCTCTGATAGGGCATGATGTTGCCATCGAAGCCAAACACCGCCACGGCTGATACCGTGGGGTCCTCGAGCGATCTCTCGAGAAAACTCTTGCCGCTGCCCCGGTGGAAGGCGATGGCATCGCCAAAGATCGGCCGATAGATGTCCCGCGTCAGTGCCATGACATTATCGCCCTTGGATGAAAACTTCACGTTAACCCGATTCCCGACCATGTAGATTGACGTGATGGCGGTGTTCAGCCAAGCGGTGCCATTGTAAGAGAGGATCAGGGAAACGCTCGATCCTGATCCTCCCAGGGGAACTCGATCGGCAAGAAACTCCCTTGCCTGCTCATACATACTCAATCGCTCGGTAACCAAATCTACTTCCATAACGCTGTCTTTCACGGTGAAGTGCAGATCCTTTACCGCCAGATCCACGATGCTATCTTTGTATTTGGCAAGCTCCCTTGACAGTTGCAGGACCTTGTCAAAGCGTGCATCGAAAGACATTATTGGTCTCCCCATGGGAAAGCTTTGTTGGCCGTCTTCGATGGCTCAAGACGCCGATTCCGCTTCTGGCCGTTGCCCCTCAGTTCCCCATCATGAGATCCTGAAGGGACAAGGGGCGCCCGTTCAATACAATCTGTCCGGCCTTATAACTGGCACTGCTGCGATACTCACCGTTGGCCTTTTGGAGCAATCCTTGTTGCATCAGCGCATTCAGCTGTTCCTCGACCGCGGAAGAGACAAGGGCATTGAGCTCCTCTTCGTCGGGAAGCGCTGAGTCCAGTTCTGAGTCTTCGTCGCCAGACTTGTCTTTCATTTCGGCGATGATCTTGTCTTTCATCGTTGATGAAAGCAGCCGGCGAAGAAGACGCTCTCCAACCTTACAATCCGCTTGAGCGGTGATGGCACTGGCAAGAGCTAGGATATTGAAGTCGGTGCCCGCCTTGGTACCGTCAAAGGTGACCTTGGCCTTGGCGGCAAAATCGCCTTCCGTCGTCTTCAGGTCAAACCGCGTGACCTCGATTTCGGGCGATTTCCTGAGGAGGCCGGCCAGTATTTCGCCGTATCTGGCAAGGTTGAGCATCTCCATTGCCTCTTCGGATTGCTGCTGGGGCTGCGTGCCCTCATCACCAAGCATTTTCTGGAGTTTGGCTATTGAGGCCGCATCCAGGTTGCGGAATTCCAGTTCGAAGATGCCAGGTCCGTATTGGAGGTCTTCGAGTTTCATTTGATCGGTTCGAATCGCCAGCAGACTGTTGATGTTGTCCCCGGCAGCCTTATTTGAAGTGTTTACATTGAAACCACTGAGTTGGAAGGTGTTGGTCTTTGCCTCCTGGTTTTCAGCAAATTCCAGGCCTGCCAAGCTAAGCGAAGCCTCTCCCAGCGACAGGCCGCTGATGCCCTCCTGCAAGTTGAAGGCGGATTTCACCTCCTTGACTTTGAGATTGATATCCTTCGCGACAACTTCAAGTCCGGGGACAATCAGGGTACCTTTGAATCCTTTCAAGTCACCGGTGAAATTGACTTGAAACGTTAGACCCTTCCAGTCGACGGCCACTTTATCCTCATCACCGAAGGTGCGCTTAAGTGGCGCAACAACAAATTTCTCTTCGCCATTGCCATCAAGATAGAGGGTGGTTCGGTCGCGGACAGATCCAATTTCTGGAACCTGAGCGAGTAATTCCTTGAATTGGGCTTGAGTTTCGGGAGCGAGCACGATCTTGGTATCAAATACCGCCATCAGGGGTTTGAATTGTGATTCCCCCTGTGCGGATTGGATGATGGGAAATGGGCCGTGGGTGATTTCGTGGTCCAGGGTGAGTTTGATGGGTTGGTCATCCGGGGTGATGCCTGGTGTCGGCTGGATCGCCACGATGGATCGCGCTCTGGAGCTAAGGAAACCGCGTTCGTAGCTTTCGTTTACAAATTTGAGGTGCCGAGACTGGGAGGCTTTCTGTAACAGCATCTGGTATTGTTGCTCGGTCTTTAGCCCGAACCAGTATGTTGCGCCCCCCCATAGTCCGACAACGACAAGAAGCAAGACAACCACAATGACAATGCTCTTCTTCATACATCCCTCCTCCCATGCCAATGGGCCTAAAACCAGGTCAGCAAACAGTTCTTAAGACGCCTTCACCAAGTGCAGTAGACTAAATACGATGTCATTTTTCCAGCACGATTTGCCTCGAGCTCTGAAGTCACGCCGGGCTTATCGCTGCTTCCCCACGGGGATCAAATACAAAGGTCTTTCATCTTTCGGCAAATTCAGAAGCCTACTAACCAGCTCATCGTCAAAAGCCCCGATAGGGACAGTTCCGAGTCCCAGTGCTGTTGCTTGAAGGCAGATATTCTGGGCCGCATGTCCGACTTCCATGTGAACATACTGAATACCACGGTCGCCATACTTCCGGGTCGTCCTTTGATACACTGCGGTGAAGACAACATCGATAGCTGCATTTCTCACCGTCGACTGCCCCAAAGCGGCATCGGCCAACTGTGATCGCAAGTCCCCCACGGCGATCTCGACCATTTCATGTCTCTTTGGATCATACCGATAGGCTCCGGGGGGTAAATCGCGGACATTGCCCACGACCACAACCACCTCCAGAGGATAAAGAGCTCCGGCCGACGGTGCGGTGCGGGCACCCCAATGCGCCGTTATTCCCTGGGCAGCCCACAAAAGCTGTGAGACTTCCTCCAGGGAGAGCGGTTTATTGCCGTATTCTCGCACGGAGCGTCTCTTGACCAGACTTTCTTCGAGGGAGACATCACCGCGGGTTCTTGGAATTGGGAGTTCCTTCCGCATTCCTGGACCCTCCTGCATAATGGGAGTCGGTGGTGAGACAGTTTTGTCGACGTCGGTCGCGAAGCCTATCCCACCAAACAAGAGCACACATAGTGGCAACAGTAGCAATAGCGTTGCCGTAGGTTTCATTAAGTCTCCTGATCAGGGTTCTTCATCAACCTCAATCCGTAGTCATCTGGTGGAACAACTGACGTGTCAATGCATCGATCTTAGTTTCGAACATGTGTCGACTATCCTTACATGCCCGGCGACCCTCTTCCACAAAAGCTTTGAGAACCAGCAGGCCGATGGGATCAGGATCACTCTGGTGCTGCTGATCGTATCGCGCCAGCAGAGCCAGAATTCCATAGACATAAAGGCTGAGGGTGGTGAGTCGGCGCAGTAAGAACTCCTTTCGCGAGATCTTCTTGCCGTAGACAACCAGGCCGGCATAGAGCCTGCGCTTGATGGTTGCGGCATTGCGGCGGGCAAATCGAGCTGCTTTGCGCAGCACGCGGTGCTCGAAGCGCACCGGACAATCCACTCCTTTATAGAGTCCGCTTATAATGCGGCCCAACCGCGCCAAGATCCCCTGCGATCGATCCCCCAGTTGCCGAGTGATACGGCGCATAACGAAAAGCGGCGGGTATATGGAGTGAATTTCCGTGGTCCCTTCAAAGACCGTGGCAACTCGAAAGTCGCGCAGCCGTTTTTCGTAAGGCTGGGTGGCCAGGTAGCCGGAACCTCCGGACACCTGCAGGGCATCGTTGAGTGTGTCCCAGGCCCGGGTGGTGCCGAACAGCTTGCAGTGAGAAGTTTCCACCGCCAGGTCGGCCAGTGGGTATTGGTCCAGAAGCTTGGCGGCAAAGGTGTTCATGGCGGCGCTCACGGCACTGTAGACTCTGGCCTTAACGATCTTTTCCTGGATGAGTGGAAAATGCATTATCGGGGTGCCGAATTGGACCCGGTTGGCGGCGCGCTTGAGCATGTCGTACAGCGATTGTTCCATGAGACCGACGGAAGCGGCGCCGAGTCCCAGTCGACCGTAGTTTAGGATGGTCATGGCGATTTTGAAGCCGTCGCCGGGATTGCCAAGGAGGTTTTCCACCGGGACCCGCACGTCACGAAACTGCACCGCTGCCGTGGAACTGGCCTTGAGGCCCATCTTGGGCATGTCTTTGCCGATCTTGATTCCATCCCAGCCGGTTTCCACAATGAAAGCCCCCATGAAACCGGGGTTGGCCGGGTCGAGTTGGGCGAATACGGTCATAGCACCCGCATAGTTAGCATTGGTGATGTACGTTTTTTGGCCGTTGAGCACATACGTGAGGCCATCGTCGGAGAGTTCCGCCCGAGTGGTGATGTTTTTGGCATCCGAACCGATCTGTGGTTCAGTGAGCGCATAGGCGAAAATAGTTTCCCCACTGGCGGCGCGTGGCAAATATTTAGCCCTCTGCTCGTCATTGCCGAAGAGCACCAGGCCTTTGACACCGATGGAGAGATGAGCCAGGGATACCAGGGCCACGGAAAGGTCCAGTTTGGCGATTCCTTCCACTACGCGCAGGTATTCCTGCGTGTTCAGCCCACCGCCACCATAGGCGGCAGGGATGCTCAGGCCAAAAAAGCCGTTCTGTGCCATCAGTGCTAAAAGTTCCTCGGGAATCCGCCCCAGAGCTTCCACCTCCGAAGGCGGGAATTGATCCACAAGGTCACGGTATTTCTGGAGTATGTCGCTGATCTTGGCTTCATCAACCGGGGGCGGTGGGATCTGAAACAATTCGGCATTCCACAAACCTTGGTAAAGATCCGCGAGAAATTGGATTCCGGTCATGATGTTGCTCTCCCAATGGGTTTCGCGGTTTTTCAGGGGCGGTGGGCAAGAACGAAGTGGCAAGGCATAAGCTGCCGTGGTAGATAAACTTCGTCGCCGTCATGGTTTTTCCCCTGAGCGCAGCGTATGTACGCTGCCCAACGCGTTTCGACGATGATTGAATCCAGTGATAATGCTCCCATTCTAGACCAATCCAGGCAGATTAGACAGAGCCTTTGATGGCTACGTGCAGATATATCAAGCATCGTCGAGGACAGAATTCGGAGGCAAACATGGTTTCCACACCAAGCGAAAAACCCATCGAAAAGGGGCAATCCTGGGAGATCGATTTGTTTCGGCCTGATGATGCTGAAGGCGTGGTACGACTATTCCATACGGTGTATGCCGATGCCTACCCGATAGCCACGTTCACCGACCCGTGGCAGCTGATGGAGGCAAATGCGGCAAGACAGACCATTTCCTGCGTAGCGCGGACTCCGAAAGGTGATATTGTCGCACATGTTGCCATGTTTCAGAGCGCTCCCCACCAGGGCCTCTACGAAAGCGGCGCCGGCTTGGTCCTCCCGGCGTATCGCGCCGGCTCCATCATGACCAGACTGTTGGAGTATTCGTACCGTGTCGCAGATGAATTCGGGGTGGAATGTCTTTTTGGAGAACCGGTGTGCAATCACACCTACATGCAAAAGATTGGTGCCAATCACGGTTTCACGGTGCGTGCCCTGTCGGTTGATCTGATGCCTTCGGCGACGTACGTGCTGGAAAAGCGCGGCTCCGGGCGGGTCAGTGTGACCGAGGAGTTTCGAATTCTTAAGCCCGCGCCCCAGACCGTTTTTTTCCCGACGACCTACAACCGGATTCGAGATTTCCTCTATGAGGGCATGGCGGATCAGCACCAATTGCTGCCTTCCGAAGCCGATCTGCCCGTCGATACAACAACGCGAGTAACTACCCAGGTCTATGATTTCGCACAGGTAGCCCGTATTAACGTAGTGGAGGCGGGCCAAGATCTTGGCGCAAGCTGCTTGCGTGAAGAGGTGGCATTGGCTGAAATGGGGGTGGTGGTGCTCCAGGTATGGCTAAGGCTGTGCTGGCCCTGGGTGGGAACGGCTACCGAAGTGCTTCGGGAACAGGGCTATTTTTTGGGCGGGATACTGCCCTGCTGGTTCGAAACGGATGGTCTGCTGATGCAGAAGCTCTTAGGCCCACCCAACTGGGAGGGTATCCAGCTTTACACGGATCGCGCCAAAACCTTGCTGGAGCTGGTGCGTTTGGACTGGAGCCGTACCGCGCAGAAGGTTTGAGAGAATCGGGTCAAGGACTTCTTTTCGGAATGGTTGGCCGCTGGTTCAAATGAAATAGAAAGTCCCCAAAAAGGTTGTGAGGCTCTCTTTTAAATCTCTTGCCTCCTTGCGGGAGGCATATGGGCTGGTCTTTCGGGAAGAATCCCGCAGGCCCCACTTGCTTCATTTCAAGCGACTGCTTCACCCAACGCCCTGCAGCGCAGCATCTCAGCGAAGTGCCCATCGTGCTCAATAACGTACAACAAGGCCTCCACCACTTGTGAGTCGAAATGTCGCCCGGCACCATTTTTCATGTAATCGATGACATCAGTAAGGTCGAGTCCATCACGGTAGGGCCGGGTGGCCAGCATCGCATCAAAGACGTCCGCTGCCGTGAGGATGCGCGCACCCAAGCATATGGCTTCTCCCTTGAGACCGTCGGGATAACCCTTGCCGTCGTAGCGTTCATGGTGCTGCAACACAATCGGTATCACTTGCTGGTAGGCAGCGATGGGCTCCAAAATGAGGGCGCCGATGCGTGGATGTTTTTTGATGACCTCATATTCTTCTGAATTCAACCGCCCCGGTTTGTCCAAAATGGTGTTCGGGATTCCGACTTTACCTACATCATGCAGAAACGCCCCACGGTGCAAATCATCCTGTGCCTCCTGAGAAAGCCCCAAGTAGCGTGCTATTTCCAATGCGAGTGCCGTCACTCGTTCCGAATGGCCAGAAGTCCAGGGTGATTTGGCGTCGACGGTGCGGGCAAGCGCCTTCAAAGTGCCCCAGTTCAACTGGCCCAGCTCCTCGACCAGAGATGAGTTGGACAGGGCAACAGCCATCTGATTGGCCAGCTGGCGGGCGTGAATTACATCGTCGAGCGAGGGTGTCTCGGTCTTGACGTATCCCATGTTGATGGTTGCTACCAGCTTTTTCCTAACGAAAACGGGCAGGATCAGGCAGCACTTCATCCTTTCGGAGTTCGACATGGTAAAGTAGCCGGGGAAATCGCTCTCCTCCTGAATCATTAGATGTTCCGGGTTGTCTAGCAACTGCTGTAGCTCGCCGGGACGAAAGCTGATGGTTCGAGCATGGTTTGCCTGCAGCAGGTCACCGCTGGCCGTATAGCTCATGCCGGTATGGGTTCGTTGGGGATCGAGCAAAAGGATACTAATCGTGTCGCACGAGAAAAAGCCTCGCATCCCAGTTAGGGCCGTGGTGATGATCCTTTCGGTATCCAGCGAGGATAGAATGGCTCGGTCGATCTCGGCCATTGTGGTCAATGCCTTGAATTGCCTGCCCAAATGCTCGGACATTTCGTTAAAGGTAGCGGCCACTTCTTCAAATTCATCACCGCTCGTGACGGATATGCGAGTGTCGAAATCACGCCGCGAAATCTTCTGAATACCTTCCCGCACCGCTTCGAGAGGCTGAAGTGTCTGGCGAATGAAATACATGCTCAGAAAGGCAACCAGCAACACGGACATCAAGGTAACCAGGGGGAAGATTACTTTAAAATCATTGATGGGAGTGAAGATGTCGCGCTTTGATTGGCTTAAGATGACAGTCCAGTTGTCGGAAACGAACTTCGCCTTTAGAAAAATACTCCAATGTCCTGCCAGAAACTCCCCATCTCGATTCTTCCATTCGAATACTCGTGTACCCGGCTGATTAGTCATGGTTGAAAGTGCAGCGATTAGTTCATCGGGAGTAGGAATCGAACTGATGATAATGTTATTAAACTTATCCAGCACACACAGATCGGTCATTGGTGGCAGAGCGTTGTCGGGACCGATCGTCCAGAGGCGGTTGGTGTTGACCTCACCAACGAGCAAATCGCTCTCATGACCCGCTGGATCGAAGAGCCTGACCAGGTAGACGCGCGGCCTCGTGGATGAATCGCTCCTAGTTATTAGGCCGGTTTTGCCCTCCATTAACCCCGCCCTTTCTTGGGATGTAAGCTTGGGAACGTCACGTACCACCCCAACCAACGGCACAACTCCGTCGTTGTTCCGAACCAGAACGATGCCTGTAAAACGCTTGGCTATCAGTTCGTCCTCGATTTCTTCCTGAAGAGCCACAACAGACTGAGAGCCAGCTTTCATGTGCATCTCGGCAGAATGCATCGCACTATTTAGAAGCAGAAGTCGCTCCAGGATCGACATTCCCACCGACTTCGTGGATTGCTGCAGCCTCCTTTCGCTCTGCTGTTTGAGGTCTCTCATTACTTGACCAAAAGACAAAACGGACAACGCTGCTATGGGAATTAGCGAGCAACAAATGAACAACCCAAAGATGCGCCGTCCAAGCTTACTGGTCAAAAATTCGTATTTGATTTTCATGGCTTTCCCTATGTCAGTATTCCGAAGCGATACCGACATACTCGCCATTGTTGGCGCGAACGATGTCGTCTCTTGCAAAGTGGGCGTTCAGCTCCATTTGAGTTCTTCCGTCCGGGCCCGTGCTATAAAGGTCAAAGTCGGTATTCAATGGATTGTTGAAACGATCTCTGCGCACTTTCCCTTTGTTTTTTGCATCCTCAATGCGCAAATATTCATAGGGGTGCCCCCATTTGTCTCTGAGCTCATCCATCCCGATGTTGGCGAGGCTGGGGGGAAGCCCGCCCTCCAGTTCCTTGTACATGAGAATGGATCTTTCGATGTCACGGATCTCGGAGACGACGTCCGTCATACTTACTTTATTGATGTAGCTAGAGTACGAGCTAATGGCCACAGAGGCCAGGATTCCCAAGATAGCTACAACGACCGTCAACTCTACCAATGTTAAACCCTTCGAGCACTGTAATGGTAGCAGTTTCGCGGAATTAGGGCGTTTTCTTCTTAAAGGCAGGAACTTCAACATGGTTTTCGCTAAGGCCTGGCGAAGCTTCCAAACACCTCTACCCATATGGGCCAATCGTTCAGAACACTGTGGGTCCCTTTTCCTCGGGGGCGAAAATTAAGTGGAAGTGGAAATGGTTGGTGGCCGTTGGTTTCTCTCCCAAGGTTCTTGTCAGCTTCTTCGAAACTTCTCCTTAAGGTGTGCAATGAACCATGAGAGTTTTAGAAATAACTAACTGCCAATGGCTACCGGTACATAAGCACTGCTTCGTCGCGCTTGCGTTTCATATTTCTCGCCCGAGACGCTCAACTGTTAGTACGTCCTTTACGTGTTATTCGGCAAAGGGCCGCTAAGAAATAAATCCTTTTTGTGAAGAACGTCCACGCGACAACTACGATGCCAAACTTGAACCTTGTGGGAGGGATCTAGCCCAATCTAGAATACCGAGTTATTCGTCTCCACGTGGTTTTATACCGTGGTTTCTTTCGTCTCAGCGCTGCTTGGGAGCAATCTCATGAAGAAAGGCAACAATAGCCAGAGCCTCAACTTGGTGGCCACGGCCGCCGACATCATTCGAGCGGCTCCATGAATCCTTGATCAGGGGGGAGCGGGTGGCCCTGGTCACCACCCTCCGTTTGCAGGGGTCGGGGCCGCGCCGAGCCGGCAGCAAAATGCTGGTGCCCGCGACCGCCGCAACCATTGGCACCATTGGGGGCGGCTGGCTGGAAGCCGAGGCCATCGGGTCGGCAAGAGAGGTGCTGGCGACCGGCCAGACCACTGTTCGCACTCTGTCCCTGAGCCAGGAAGAGGCGGCCGAATCCGGGATGATCTGTGGCGGTACCGTGGACCTCCTGATGGAATGTCTGGACGGCTCTGACCCAGCGCTCGCTGTGTTCTTTGGTCAGGTGGCAGCGCTGGTTCGATCGCACCGCGCAGGTTTTCTTGTCACAATTGTGGATCAAAGCGCCCAAGCCATGCAAATCTCGCGTAGTTTGGCGGATGAGCATGGCGCGTTGGTTGCCGGCAACCTGTCGACGCGTGACGATCAGCCGTGGGCTGCAGGAATCGGGGGGCGAACCCAGCCAACCCTTTGGCAGGAGGGCGATCGGTTGGTTTTCATCGATCCCCTGAACCCACCCAAAACGGTGTGGATCTTTGGTGCCGGGCATATCGCCGAAAGTCTGGCGCCACTATGTACCCTGGTCGATTTCCGCGTTGTGGTTCTGGATGATCGGGCCGAATTTGCCAACGTCCAGCGGTTTCCAACCGCGACGGAAGCTCGGGTGATCCCTGCCTATGCGAATGTCCTGGACGCCCTTCCCATTGGGGCGGATAGTCTGCTGGTCATCGTCACTCGCGGGCATCTGTGGGACCAGGAAGTTCTCGCCCAGGCGCTGCGCACTGAAGCTGCCTACATTGGTATGATCGGCAGTCGCCGCAAACGCGACACCATCTATCGAGCGTTGGTTGGGGAGGGCTTCAGCGCGGCCGAGTTGCAGCGGGTTCATTGCCCCATCGGGCTGGAAATCGGGGCCGAGACGCCGCAGGAAATCGCGGTCAGCATCGTGGCGGAGCTCATCGCCGTTCGCGCGGGCTTGGAGTGATCCCCATGAAAGAAGGTGGCAAGCTCGCCGCCATCATTCCGGCCGCGGGTCGGTCGCAACGGATGGGAGATCTCAAACCCCTGCTGCTATTAGGGTCCGAAACGATGACCGAACGAGTGGTCAGAGTGGCGCGCGAAGCCGGTATTGATGAGATCCTCGTGGTTCTCGGTTATGGCGCCGAGCGTATCATCCCTCACCTTGAAGACCGTGGCATTGCCTGGGTTTTGAACCCGGAATTCGATGCCGGGATGTATACGTCGGTGCAGGCCGGGGTGCGGCAGTTGGATGCCGATGTGGACGGGTTCCTGGTATTCCCCGGGGACATGCCCATGGTGCGCAGCTACACCGCTGCGATTGCTCCGCGATCGTTTCCCGCCAGGCCAAGGCCGAATTGTGCATCCCTACTATCAAGGTCGTCGCGGCCATCCCCCACTCATCGATTCGGCTTATCGTCAGGCTATCCTCGCCGATCATCCCCTCGGCGGATTGCGCGAACTTCTGGCCCGCTACCCCGATGCAACGTTGGAAGTCGATTGTGACGACCCCGGAGTGCTCATCGATGTGGATACACCGGAAGATTACCAGTGGTGTTTATCGCTCATGGCAAGCCGTTTTGATTGATAATGGCTGACGCTCAAGGGCTGGAACAGCCTGAAACGGATGATTATAGTTCAATCAATTACCAGGCTTGCCTGTGGCAGGGTCTGGAAAACGGTCGTCTAAATCAAGTGCTGATGGGAAGGGGGGCCTGAGGAGAATGCCTGACAATGCTGCCGATATCATTCAGTGTTCACAATGTGGCGCCAAGAATCGCGTCGCTGCCAACAAGGCGGGGAGCGTCGCCAAATGCGGTCGATGCCATGCACCGCTGCCCGTGGATCAACCGGAGCCCACTGCAACCGCGCACATTTTGCGGTGCAGTCAGTGTGGCACCAAAAACCGCGTCCAATTGGGCGGGCACGAAACCCGTCCCAAGTGCGGAAAGTGCAAGGCCGAGCTTCGCATGGAAGACCTCCGCATCGCTGAGCCCACCATGATTTCGGACTCGAACTTTCCGGAGACCGTAATTAAGTCCCCTTTGCCGATGCTGGTCTATGCCATGTCCCCCAGCTGCCCTTCGTGTACTCTGGTGTCACCGCAGGTGGAGGCGTTGGCGCGAGAACTGCGGGGTCGCATCCGGGTCGGCAAGTTGAATGTGCAGCTCAACCCGCTATTGGCCTCGCGCTTTGACATCCTTGGGGTTCCCACCTTTCTCATTTTTGACCGGGGGGAGCTTCAACAATCCCTGCCGGGAACTCCCGACCGGCGGCAACTGGCGCAAATCATGGGCAAGTATTTCTACTAGTTTTTTTGGCGGAGGCCAACTCACAGATTTACGGTGTTTGGAGACTATCTACAAACTCTCCTCACCTCAGCGGGACAGGAGTGCCAACCCAAGACAACCAGGTCTGTTGTTCGTCATTCCGGCGGAAGCCGGAATCCAGCAGCGGTTTTCCAGGTTTTCTGGACCCCGGCTTGTGCCGGGGCGACAATTCATTTCTTGGTCACTCCATTCTGTGGAGCTCGACGAAGCTCTTCCCGCTTCCTCAGGTAGACGTCCTTGGTCCAGACGATCATTTCATCGTCTTTGAGCCACTGTTTCTTTGCATCTGGTTCTGTCTCTGTTGCTTTCAGTTCAAGAAAGTATTCCTTGCCGTCAACAGAAAAAAGGCGGGAGCCGATGCAGCCTGTTCCAGCACTCCACGCCACCTTGACGTTTTCGCCACGTTTAGAGAGCACTTCAAAATCATAAACCAGCCATCCGCGGGGATACATCTTTGGCACCTCACGCCTGGTGCCAATGAAACGGATGGTGAAATCAGGGTAGTTTATGGTCTTGCCAAGGGCAAACCTGATGCGTTTGCCGTATGGGCTGACTTCGCAATCCCCAATGGAGCAAAAGCTAAACATGAGCGCAAACGATACAAGGAAAGATTTCAGCATAGGCTTCTCCATAACCTGTGCAACAAGGACGTTAACCCATCGTCTCGCAGGGCCTGACGGGTTGAAGGTTGGACCGACGGTTAGAACTCGGCGCTGCGGGTAGCGTCAGTCTAGACCCGCTTGTCGATTACGACGTTGAGTTGCCTTTCACCCGCTGAATCACGACTCGGTTGGGTAATTTGTTGGGCTATGCCCTTCTGCTCCTGTGCACGCCGAGGAACAGACACGGTCGCGGGCTGGTAACCATCGGCTGTCACCTTGAGAAACGGCGTGGTAAGTCCGTGTTCAAGCCAGGCAGGACTGGGGTAGTGACCGGGAGATCCGATGTACACAAGATAGTGCCATTGTAAGCGCGGCCCGATGGTGAATCTCCCGCTGCCATCAGTTGTTGTTCTGTCATGATAATCGGCAAACGTGTAAGAGCTCTCCGCTCCAGCAACGGGACTACCACTTCGGGCGTCATACACAAACCCCGAACACTTGTGGAGCCACCTCGGAAGTATGCAGGTATTGGCGCGCATGCTCCCAGAACAAGCACCACAAGAGTCATCATGAATTGTCGCCAGGTGTGCATTCTCGCCCCCTATCACAGATAGACCAAATGGACGGATCAGCTCAAACGTTGCATCTCGATGCACCCTGAACCTTGTGGCGCCTCGCCTGGTCGCATCAGTTCCATCGAGGGGCCGCAATCACGAGAATAATTAGAAACAGTCCGCATAACACTCCCGGCACCGCCAGAATGAGAAGGAGAACCGTGGCGAAGCCGAGGTGACCTGCGGACTTGAGCCAGAGGCTCCCTCCCATGATGCTCCCAAGACCAAGGAGAATCAGGAGCCACAGCCCGATATTGAATGAGGACACGGAACCGTCGGCCAGTCCGACCAGGAAGAAGTAGAGCACAACGATCGCGATAACGACGTCAATTGCCCACGGAATCCAGAACTTCAACGACGGTCTCCTCCTGCCAAAACAGTAAGGTGCGAGCGGTATCGGCGGCTGCTGGCACGATTGGCCATGGTCTGCCTAAAGCATCTCCGATTGACCTCGCGACTCCGGCTTGGTTCAGAATTCTGCGAAGGAGTTCTATTCCGATGTCAGCCTGATGAGGATTGGGGATCCGTATAGTGATGTTGCCCTTGACCATGAACTGATGCTTGCCGCCAGAGTAGGGACCGGCGAAATCCAATTGCCCGAGGATCCTGACGAGATCTTTTCTCTTGATCGGCCCAAACGGAGGCATCAGGCCACTTCCTTGACCAGAAGTTCAATCCCGTCAATGGTAGGCAATGGGAGATTCTTGTGAACCCGAAACAGAACCCATTCATCAAGCACTTCCCGCAGTTCCTCACGACGCTCCTCGAGTGTCCCCGCGTTGGCGTAAACGCCATTGCATTCGGAAATATCTCCGTAGTAGCTGCCATCATCTGGTAAGATCTCGTACCTTGCATGGCTGAGTGCCGCCTGAATATACTCCAACAGCATCGCATAACCTCCAATCCGGTTTGGTATGGTTGACGAACGCTAAAATCAACGCCTGGAAAGCCTATAGCGCAGGGTATTGCAGTCCGGGTGCATTTGTTTGTTGGGCGAAGGGCAGCAAGAAACGCAGAAAACTGGCACCTTGGCTTAAAAATAAGGTTCTTCCGGCAAATGAGTACCTGCCGTAAGTGATTGGTCTTGAATGACTTCTCTCCATTCCCCTCCGGGGTCAAATTTTTCCCTTCGCCCGAACAGCCCCCAGCTCTGGGTGAGCGGGCTATTCGATCGAAGGGAAAATTTGAATTGTGTTAATCGGCGATGAGTTCTTATGCCCTGTCATTCCTGCGCATCGCAAGCACTGGGTACTCATTTCCCGGATGACCCTGTTAAACTCGGGTACCACAGAGGGTTTCACGCAACTGACGTTGCTGGCAAGGTCCGACCTTGCTGACCAAGCCAAAAAATCCATTTGTGGGCAGCATCTCGCGGAAGCTGGGTGAATAGAACTTGCGCTTGGACCGGCGGTGACGCTTTTCGGTCCTTTGGTTTGCAATACCTCAAGGCGCGCGGGAGAACGGAAGTCGGTACGTTGCTAATGAAGAAGATATCAGCTTCCTGGACAGATTGGCTGCATTGTGGAGAACCAGGAGGCAAAAGTCAACGGTTCCTCTCCTCAGGATGTCGACGCCAAGGTTTCGTTGCCGGGCAGTTCCTTGCTGATGCACACGTGATGCTATCTCCCTCACCCCGGCCCTCTCCCGCCAAGGGGAGAGGGAGGCTTGGCCGTTTTCTCGATGTGGGTGCCGACCAGCGGTAGGATGCAGGCATATCGATGGAATACGCTGTAAGCTCCCAGCAGCGATATGCTCACTGCATGCGGCGGATGCGAACCTCGATGTCCTTATCGTCTTTAAGGAGATCCGTCAGCTTGGAAACGTCGGTGTCGCCGTAGTGATATGGGTAGAGGACCTTGGGTTTGAATGCCTTGGCAGCGTCGGTCACCATTTCCGGGGTCATGGTGTAGGGCAGGTTCATGGGCAAGAAGGCGCAATCGATTCGCTGGAGGGCTTTCATTTCCGGGATGTTCTCGGTGTCGCCAGCAACATAAACGCGTTTGTCGCCAAAGGTCAGAACGTAGCCGTTGCCCACTCCCTTGACATGGAAGGGTTCACCGCTGTCGCGCTTATGCACCAGATTGTAGGCGGGAACGGCTTGTACTTCGACTCCCAGGACGGTCCGGACGTCGCCGTTCTTCATGACCGTGCCGCCGGTGATTTTGCCGGCACAGACTTCGGGCAGGATAACGATGGTCTGTTCCGTTCGATCGGTGCCTAGAGCGTCAAGGTCCAAGTGATCCCGGTGTTCATGGGTGATGAGGATGAGGTCCGCCTTGGGGAGTTTGGAATAGTCAGCGAGCTTGCCGTAAGGGTCGACATGGATGACCTTGCCGCCGAACGTGAAGATCAAGGTTCCATGTCCGATGAACGTGATCTCCAGATCTCCCGCCGAAGTCTTGAAAACATCCCTGTTCAATACTGGCCTTCCGCGGCCGCAGTACCGGCCAGCAGCGCCACACACAAACCGGCCAATAAACACATCAGGTTCAGTCTGTTCATCTGACACCCTCCTTGGGTCATGATGTCAATGTTCAGCCACCGTGCTTGGACCGATCCCCCTGGCTTGCTATCACCCAGAAGTTGGTCGGCCAACGGCCAGGTTGCTCTTCCCTTTACGGGACTGAGAGCTTAAAGAATGTGCGTGCGTTGAATGATACTACACTCCGACCACAGGGGAGTAGTTCAAAGACAGTGGTGAGGAGCGACAATAGGGTGATTGCGCCTAGTCCCCTCCCCAGCTCCGTCTCCTCCACAGGCTGAGGGAGCTGAGATGGTCTCCATGCGATGCGACTTGTGAGCTCGCACTGAGAAAGGATATCCCGATGAACAATACGAGCATGGTGAAGCGGGCGTTCGGTGCCACCGGAGTCGACGTCACTGCAGTCGGGCTGGGAGGGGAGGGCATCCTGCGCACGTTTGGCGAAGAGCAACGGGCGGTTGCCGTCATCGGTGCGGCCGTGGATGCCGGCATCACCTACTTCGACTGCGCCCGCGCCTATGCCGGCAGTGAATCCTACTACGGGCGCTTCTGGTCGCAACACCGGCAGGTCCGCAGCCAAATATTCCAGGCCGGCAAGTCTGCCAATCGCACCAAGAAGGGTGCCTTGACCGATTTGGATCTGACGCTCCGCACCATGGCTATTGACCACCTGGACCTGTGGCAAATCCATGATGTCCGTACCGCCGAGGATCTACGCGTCATTGCTGGGCCGGGTGGCGCTTTGGAAGCTTTCCTGGAAGCGAAGGCCCAAGGCAAAACCCGGTTCATCGGTGTTACCGGTCACCATGATCCGGCCGTGCTGACTGCGGCGGTCCGAGATTGGCCGGTGGATGCCGTGATGATGCCGGTCAATCCGGTGGAAGCCGCCATGGGCGGCTTTCTCGACTCCGCTCTGCCACAAGCTCAGGAGAAGGGCATCGCCGTGATCGGCATGAAGGTCCTGGGAGCAGGCCACTATCTGGCTCCCGAAGCGGGGATCTCGGCGGAGACCCTCATCCGCTTTGCGCTGTCACAACCCATCACGGTGGCCATTGTCGGCTGTTCAACCCCGCAACATGTCCGCACCCTGGCGCAGGTCGGTCATGATGCCACACCTTTGCCTGCGGATCAAATCGCCGCAATCATCGACCTCTACCGCCCGCATGCCCGGCGCCTGGCGTTCTACCGCGGCAATCTCCGATAAGGTCCACCGTGGCCCGTTTGCTAAAGGCTGTTCACTTGGTGCGTGATGACGTCATGGATCACTTGGTGAGGGGCTTCGATCAACTGGAACAGGGGACGAAAGTCGAACAGGACGGTCTCCTCCAGCCCGGGCGTCTGGCGGTAGAGCTCCGTGCTGAAGCGTTTCCGATCACCGACAAACACCAACGTCCCCTGGTCGAAGGTCGAAGACATCGACCTTTCGCTCAACGCCAATCCCGATAAAGGTGTCGATTGCCATGGGTCGATTCTCTCACCTCTGTTGGTTTACTGGTGGTTTCATTGCATGACAGCGGCAGATGTGCATACGGAATGCCGGCAAGGTAGACCAGGTAAACAAGGCAGCGTCAAACCTCTGGCCCCTGGCTGCCATCGCCGGCCCCAATGGGGACAGCGGTTGTAGTAGCCGGCGGAGGAGCATCTCGTCCTCTGCTGGGGCCGGTTTTCTTGAACAGGCGTCCGAGATCGATGAGGAAGCGTTTGAGGGTCAGTTCCCCATAGCTTCTGGTGCTGGCCAGAAAGGTGAACCGAATCTTCACAAAATGATTCTGGTATCCAGTTAAAATCACATAGGATCGACGTCGTTGCGTGGAGGCGGTGGTGGGGCCGGGATTCTGGTCATACTCGAAGCACCGGTAGAGAGCCCGGTGGCCTCCTCTGGAGTCCCCAAGAGCCACCGTGCCGCTGCCAACTTCGACCAGCGATGCATACCAGCCTCGCTTTTCCGCATTGACGACATCTTGGCTGACGCTTTCGAAGTGCCTCTTGATAAGTTCTGAATCAATCCCGTTGGGAATCCGCTGGAGACCCAAGTTGTACAAGAATACATCCGCCTTGAGGAGCTGTGGGCCTTGATAGCGTACGGCGACGCCGAACTCCTGCTGCTCAAAGCTTTCCGTACCTTGGTAAATTAGGCCTCCCAACCGGGAGGGAAAAACCATTCCGGTCCCGTCGTGTCTCCAGGTGTCGGCGGCCAGGACCAACGATCCGATGGAGAGGAATGCGAGACACAACAACGCACTGCGTGCCAGTCTTAATTGCATAGCTTGCCCCTTCCCCCGTACCATAAGTTCATCACGGGCCACGACCGCGGAAGAGCATCCGGACCATTCGGGTGTGCTCCCCCGCCTTTGCTGAGCGCACTGATTATATCTTAATTTTATGAGCGCTACTGGAATAGCAACTGTTGTTTTCTACGTGAGATCTGCAAGGGTGTTTTTCCCTGTTGCACCCTTGGCCGGCGGACCAAATCGGCTTGACTTTACCGAGGCCGACGAAGGCCTGGCCCGGGCCTATGGCAACCTTGAGTGTTGGCCAGAGGCCAGAACCTCTTTTCGACAGGTGCTTCAGCTCAAACCCGATTTCTATCAAGCCTGTGCAGGATTAGGATTTGCCTACGGAATGGTGAATGGAAATAACGTGGCGCTGCAGGCGTTCAAAGAGGCGATTCGCCTTAAACCTAACTTTTGTGGTGGCTCACTGGGGCCTGGCCAATACAGATCTGGCACCAGGAGACCGGAGGCCGCCTTACAGGAGCACAAAATCCTCCAAAATCTGGAGCCCGAGATGGATACCTTTTTGTGTGGCACTGTACTCAGTACACTCCCATTATTTCTTCGCCCAATCGGGATAGGAAGAAGCCTCACGGCTTCTCCCCTCCAGCACCTCCGGGCATTCGGATCACGTACCACAGCGTTTCGGCTGATTACCTCTTGAGTAACTTAACGCCAAGTGTCCGAAATGAGGTTGGTGAATTACTCGCTGATAAAGCGCCCCCACAGGGCGTGAGACGCTAATGGGCTGTTCCGGGCTTCTTGAACAATTAATTGGAACGACCCAACAGCGGGGTGTCTCGACCCCTATTCCTTGGGGCTAATCCGCTGCAACGACACGCTTGCTCACCGCGCAGCCATTTTTCAATTTGACATCACAGGCGATGCGCCAAAACGGGCTCCTCTGGTTAAGAATTCTAATTGTGGCGTTGTCGCTAACCTCACCGAGGACTATAAATCCTTGCCTCTGCGCATCTTCGACAATGGATTCGGCCGTAGCCGATGGAGGCATCTTTTCACAAAAGGACCGCAGCGGACGCTGCTTGTATAATGCGAAACCAGACAGCCCGACTGCCAACAGGAACACAGCGATTACCAACAAGGCCGCACCCTTGACGATTCTTACAAAAACTCGCCACATGCCCATGGATCCCTCCTGAGTTACATCACACCATGTGCCTGCAAAGAGGCTGGCTAACTTAATCGCCGATAAAGTGACCCCGGGGCGCGAGGTGGCACCTATTTAGGGGGTTTCAAAAATATCCAGTTGCTTTGCTGGCTTT